>CANCFV010000166.1 GCA_947377275.1 Burkholderiales bacterium
TGGCGTGCGGCACGCCTGAACATCATCGATTGTTTGCGCGAGGCTTGAGCCACGGCGGCCCACGCATCCTCAGGAGACCCTCTCATGCATCTGTGCACCTACGAACACCAAGGCCAGACCCACGTTGGTTGGGTCAAAGGCTCGGGCATCGTCTCGCTCACCCGCGCTTTGGGCGATGCCTTGTCGGCCCACCAGCCCATGATCGACCTGATCGCGCAATGGCCGCAGTTGCAGCCGCGCGTGCAGGCCTTGCAAGACGCCGAGCCTGACGTGTTGCTGGACCAGGTCCGCTTGCTGGCACCCGTGCCGCGCCCCGGCAAGACCTTGGCCATCGGCTTGAACTACCTCGACCACGTCCAAGAGGCCATCATTGGTGAGACGCGCACGGTGCCCGATCACCAGGTGTGGTTCACCAAGCTGGCCAATGCCATTCATGGGCCGTTCGACCCGATCGTGCTGCCCCGCGTCTCGACCATGACCGATTACGAGGGCGAGATGGTGGCCATCATTGGCCAGCGTTGCCGGCACGTGGCGCCCGAGCGCGCGCACGAGGTGGTGTTTGGCTACTGCGTGGGCAACGACGTGTCGGTGCGCGACATCCAAAAGCGCACCTCGCAATGGACGCTGGGCAAGTCGTTTGACACGCACGCGCCCTTTGGCCCCTGGATCACCACGTTCGACGAACTGCCCGACCCGCATGCGCTCGATTTGCGCTGCTGGGTCAATGGCGAGCTGCGCCAAAGCAGCAACACGCGCTTGATGATCCACAACGTGTGGGCCCAGATCGCGCAGCTCAGCCAGGTGATGACGCTGGAGCCCGGCGACGTGATTTTCACGGGCACCTGCAGTGGCGTGGGCGCGGCGTTTTCACCGCCCAAGTTTTTGCAGGTGGGTGACACGGTGCGTGTCGAGATCGAAGGTCTGGGCGCCATCGTGGCGCGTTGTCAGGCCGAGGACCCTGAGGACTGAGCCCCACGCCCATCAGGCCATGAAGCGCGCCTCCCACCAGCTGAACAGCAGGTCGCGCAAGGCGTCGCCGTTTTTGTCACCATAGTATTCATCCAGGCCTGCTTGCTTGAGCCTGGTGTGCTCATCGTCACTCAAGGCGATGTCGATGCGGCTGACTTGCAAGGGCACATTGGTGAACTGCGGTTGATAGCCGGCATCGCGGTGCAGGGCACGGTCGGCCTTGACGCGAGAGACTTTGAAATCAGCTGGTGTGCGTTGGGTGGCATACGTGGGCAAGGCGGGCACGCGGGCCATGTCGACCTCGCTGGCGCGCCACACTTGCAGCTTGATGGGCTTGAGCGAGAAGTTGCTGGTGCGCATGATGTCGGCGCCGCACACATTGGGAACGGCGAGCAAGTCCATCAAGGCGAGCATCTCGACATGGTCGCCCGGCCGCGAATGCTGGCGCTTGATGTGGCCACGTCCGCCATGCACCTCGGTGCACATGAAGAGGTTGAACGAGTCGTGCACGTCGTCGGGCGTGAGGCCGTATTCGCGCTGCGCCTCAGCCTGGATGTCGTGGCAGTTGGTGTGCGCTGAAAAGCCGTAGGCCGATTCATACAGATAGGCACTGCAGCGGGGGAACATCACGTCGTTGCAGCGCACGGTATCGGCCAAGAGGTACATCATGGCGCGCTCGCGCGGTGGCGCAGACCACAGGAAGTGGCCGGTGGTCGGCAGCAGGCCATGCACGGTGCGCGTGCGGCCTGTGTGCATGAACTCCTTGTAGTCATGCAGGTTGAAGCAGTTGAAGTCCACGCACTGGCCACCTTCTACTTGCTCGATGCGCAGCACTTGCCCGGCCATGACCTCCAGCGCCTTGCCCGTGCCGGGTTCCATCACATGTTCCAGCAGCAGCTCGCGTTGGTCACTCAAGCCTGCCAAGTCCGGCGGCTCGGGTGTGGGCTTGGGTGGCGCCGGTTGATCGAACTCCGCCAAAGCGCGCCGTATGAGGGCATCGCGGCTGGTGGCATGCCCCAGGCTGACGCTGCGGTCGATGAGTTCAAGCTGCTGCTGGTTCAGTTGCAGGCTGACAAGGTGGGTGGACATGGCTGCGCGCTCCGTCATGTTGTCGACAAGATCGACAATCTAGGTATACATGGATGTGCGAAGATGCATGCAATAGGCGTGCCCATGCCTGTGGCCAGACTCAGCTTGCGTCGGCACCAAAGGCGATCTTATTTCGCACTGAAATGGCGTGAAGGGACAGCAAAAAGGCGATTTGAAGGCTTTGGTAGCTTTGTTGGGTGCGCCTCATGACTTGGAGGTGTGGCACCAAGTTTGCATGGCTTCTTGTATTCTTATATCGTCAATGACGTATACAAGACTGTGATTCACCATGAGCCATTCCAAAAAATCCGATATTGCCTACCTCGCCATACGTCGCGCCATCATTGAGCAGGCATTGACGCCAGGCACCAAGTTGCCTGAAGACCGCCTGGGCGCTGAGTTCAAGGTCAGCCGCACCTTGATACGCGCCGCATTGGCCCGACTGGCCTCCGAAGGCTTGGTTGACGTGGGCAACAAGCGCACGGCCACGGTGGCGCAGCCGAGCCTGGACGAAGCCCGCGCCGTGTTTGAGGTGCGCCGCTGCCTCGAAAACGAGGTGGTGCGCCTGGTCATTTCGCGCTGGACACCCGCCATGGGCGCAGCGCTGGAGGGCCATGTGCGTGAAGAAGAGCTGGCCGCCAAGGCCGGCCAGGCAACGGCATCCATCCGCCTGGCGGGTGAGTTCCACATCAAGCTGGCACAGATGACGGGCAACCCTTTGCTGGAGCGCTACCTTTCAGATGTGGCCACGCGCTGCTCTTTGATCCTGGCCGTGTATGGCCGTCCGCATTCGTCCGACTGCGCCATCAACGAGCACCGGCATCTGATCGATGCCTTGCGCAAGAAGGACACCGATCGCGCCGTCCACTTGATGACCGATCACCTGGTTGGCATCGAGAGCCGCGCGCTGATCAGCAGCATCGTGCAAAGCGATGCCGACCTGTCGAGCATCCTCGCGCGCTATGCCGAGGCCGTGGAGCCGCCCAAGGCAGGCACCCCCTTGAAAGCACCCACCAAAGCCTTGAACACGAAGCGGCGCACTGGCACATCCATATAAGCCTGCGCTGCACCACGCCCCATCACCGTTCACACAACCCCTGGAGCACCTCATGGAGAACTCGAAACTGGACAGACGGCAATTCATCGGCGCCACCACAGCTGGCGTTGTGGGCGCCATGGCGGGTGGCTGGTCACCGCAAGCGCAGGCCGCCAGCAATGTCACCGTCGGCCTGATCTATGTGGGTCCGCGCGACGACTATGGATGGAACCAGGCGCATGCCGTGGCCGCCAAAGCCTTGCGCGGCGTGCCCGGGGTGAAGGTGGTTGAAGAAGAGAACGTGCCCGAGACCGTGGCGGTGCGCAAGACCATGGAGGCGATGATTCAAACGGACGAGGCCTCGCTGATTTTTGGCACCTCGTTTGGCTACTTCGACCCCTTCATGATCGAGATGGCCAAGAAGTACCCCAAGGTCGAGTTTCGCCATCCCACATCGCTGTGGTCTGCCGACAAGCACCCGATGAACCTGGGTGGCTACTTTTGCTTTTTGGATCAGGCTCACTACGTCAACGGCATCGCGGCAGGCTTGTCCACCAAGTCCAACAAGATCGGCTTCGTGGCCGCCAAGCCCATCGCGATCGTGCTGCGCAACATCAATGCCTTCACGTTGGGCGTGCGCAAGGTCAATCCCAATGCCGTGGTGCAGCTGATCGTCACGGGTGACTGGTCCATGCCGGTGCGCGAGGCCGAGGCCACCAACTCCCTGATCGGATCAGGCTGCGACGTCATCGCCTGCCATGTGGACAGTCCCAAGGTCATCATCGAGACGGCCGAACACCGTGGCGTCAAGACACTGGGCCACAACGCCTCGCAAGCCGCCTTGGCACCCAAGGGCTTCATCACGGGTGCCGAGAACAAGTGGGAGACGGTCTACAAGACCTTCGCCGACATGATCGCCAAGGGGCAAAAGCTGCCCAACACCTTCTTTGGCGGTTACGACAAGGACATGGTGCGCAGCACGCCCTTTGGCGCAGGCGCCAGCGAGGGGGCTCGCCATGCCGCAACGGCCGCCATCGCTGGCTTGAAGGCCGGCAAGCCCATTTTCGTCGGGCCGATCAAGGGCAACACGGGCAAGGTCGTGGTCGACAAGACCTACGGCAATTACGATCCCTTCCTGGATCGCATGAACTTCCTCGTTGAAGGCGTCAATGGCTCGATTTGAGGCATTGCGTCCACATCCACAGAGGCCATCGGCATGAGCATCGATTTCGCCCAACTCACCGCGTATCAGCGCTACAAGCTGATGGCCAGCCTCATCGTGCCTCGCCCCATTGCCTTGGTGACCACATTGGGGCCCACAGGGGTGCTCAATGCGGCGCCGTTCTCGATGTTCAACATGGTGGGCGAGGACCCGCCGCTGGTGATGGTCAGTGTCAATCGACACAACGCGCATGGACTCCTCAAGGACACGGCTGCCAACATCCTGGCCAATGGCGAGTTTGTGGTGCACTTGCCTGACGAGGCCATCGCCGAGCAAATGCATGCCTGCGCCGAGAGCTTCCCACCTGAGGTCAGCGAAGTCAGTGAGGTGGGCTTCACGACGGCGCCATCCGAGAGCGTGGCCGTGCCGCGCATCGCCGAGGCGCCCGTGGCCTTTGAATGTGTGCTGCACGAGCAACTCGCCAACGACAGCCGCTACGTGTTCTTTGGCCGTGTGAAGGTGCTGCATGCACGTGAAGGCCTGATCGACACCGAACGCTGGCGCGTGCGCCTGCAAGACTACTTCCCCGTCGCCCGCTTTGGCGCCAGCTTTTACGTGCGCACGCGCGACCGCTTCTCGATCAGCGCGAATGATGTGGAAGCACGCACCACGCCCATCGACGAAATCTGAAGTCGTTGGATGTGGGCATCCTTGACGCGGCTCTCAAGCAGTCACTTGCGCAATGGGCTGCTGCAGCACCGCTTGCATGAAGGCGGTCACAGCCGGTGTCAGCGCCACCAAGCGGTCGGCACGGCCCTCTTCGATGGCTTGCAAGATCAACTCGTTCACGCCGCCCACGGCTGCTGTGGCCAGGGCCGTTGGCAGCGGGCGTTTGTGGGGCTCGCGCAGCCGGGCCAGCTCCGTTTGGTGGATCAGGAAGTCGGCAAAGCGCTGGGTGATGCGCCTGCGCACGGCCAGGCCTTCGGCGCCAATGGTCAACAGCTCGGTGTAGAGCGTGCGCACCAGCGCGGGCTGGCCTTGCAGGTGCAGCAGGTAGGCGCGGGTCACGCTTTCAATGGCCTCGGCCACGTCGTCGCTGGGGTGGTAGTCGGCGGCGATCAGCGCCAGGGTGCTGTCGCCCAAGTGTTCAAACAGGGCCAGCAGGCAGTCGTCTTTGGTGGCGAACTGTTCGTAAAACGTGCGTTTGGACACCCGGGCTTGCGCCACGATGTCGCCCACCGTGATGTCGGCACTGGCCTTGTCGGCCAACAGGCCCGACAGGGCCGTCAGCAGACGCAAGCGAGGTTCGTTCGAATCGGTGATGTCATTCATGGCGTGGGCGTTTTTAACACGTCACGATGGCACCCCCATGCCCTGGGCTGACACCTCGGGTTGTCCCGACGTATCATGGCCGGTTGCCTTGCGCCAAGGCCCGCTTTGCTTTTGCCCTGATCCTTTGATCACTCCGCCCGATGTCTCGCTCTGACGATTTTGCTGCCCCTGCGGCCCCTTCAACCGCTGTGGTCACCGCCCCTGCCGCACCCAATGGCGCACCTGCTGTGGCGGCGCGTCCGCGTGGCGAGAACCCCCAGATCCAGATCCGTGGCGCCCGCACGCACAACCTCAAAAACATTGACCTCGATTTGCCGCGGCACCAGTTGGTGGTGATCACGGGCTTGTCGGGATCGGGCAAGTCCAGCCTCGCGTTTGACACCCTGTATGCCGAAGGCCAGCGCCGTTACGTTGAAAGCCTGAGCGCCTACGCGCGCCAGTTTTTGCAATTGATGGACAAGCCCGATGTGGACTTGATCGAGGGCCT
>CANCFV010000167.1 GCA_947377275.1 Burkholderiales bacterium
GGGCAAGGAAGAGGGCGCAGAGCTGCTGATCGGTGGTGGGGCAGCCAAGCTCGGTGGTGACCTGGCCGGCGGCTACTACATCCAGCCCACGCTGTTCAAGGGCCACAACAAGATGCGCGTCTTCCAGGAAGAGATCTTTGGCCCGGTGCTGGCCGTGACCACCTTCAAGGACGAGGCAGAGGCTTTGCAGATCGCCAATGACACGGTGTATGGCCTGGGCGCTGGTGTGTGGACCCGCAATGGCAACCGCGCTTACCAGTTTGGCCGCCACATTCAGGCAGGGCGCGTGTGGACCAACTGCTATCACGCCTACCCAGCCCATGCTGCGTTTGGCGGCTACAAGGAGTCGGGCATTGGCCGCGAGACCCACAAGGTCATGCTGGACCACTACCAGCAGACCAAGAACCTGCTGGTGTCTTACGACCCGAACAAGCTGGGCTTCTTCTGAGTTGGCAGCCGCATGTCGCCCGTTTCACGCGTCATCGCCACGCCCGAAGCCTTGGCCCTGATCCATCGGCTCCAGGCCGAGCATGGGCCTTTGATGTTCTACCAATCGAGCGGCTGCTGTGATGGCAGCTCACCGATGTGTTTGGTGCAGGGCGAGATGCAGTTGAGCCCTGCCGATCTCAAGCTGGGTGAGATCGGTGGGGTGGGCTTTCACATGAGCCCCTCGCAGTTTGCCTACTGGCAGCATGCGCAATTGACCGTGGACGCGGTGGCGGGGCATGGCGACTCGTTCTCGCTGGAGAGCTCGTTGGGCTATTGCTTTGTGACCCGGTCGCGTTTGTTCACCGACGACGAAGAACCGGCGGTTGTGGGGCCGGCCCCATAGGCTGTGCCACAGTTCGGGCTTCACGCATCAACCCGATGCCATGGAGCTTCGAACATGTCTTTGCTGGTTTACGGCATCCCCAACTGCAACACGGTCAAGAAGGCCCGCACCTGGCTCGATGAGCAAGGCGCGGGCTTTGTCTTTCACGACTACAAAAAGCAGGGCGTGCCTGCCGAACGGCTGGACGATTGGATCGCGCAGGTGGGCTGGGAGGTGTTGGTCAACAAGCAAGGCACCACGTGGCGCCAACTCGACGACGCCACCAAGGCATCTGTGGTGGACGCCGCAAGCGCCAAGGCCGTGATGCTGGCCAGTGCCAGCGTCATCAAGCGCCCCGTGATCGAGTGCGATGGCCGTGTGCTGAGCGTGGGCTTTGACGATGCCAAGGCGCAGGTTGTGGCCAAGGCCTTGGCCTGAGGGCAGCGCGCCTCGTGGGCACCCGATGGTGTCAATCGGTCAGGTCAAAGGCCGCCGTGGCCACACTTTGGCCATTGAGCACCACCTCGATTTCATGGCGACCCGGGTGGTAACGCCGCGTGCTGATCGGCTTGAAGCTGTGTTGCTTGGCCCATTGCAAAGGCGCGGCGGCCGACAGTTGCAGGCGCTTGCCCTTGAAGGTTTTGGGTGATGTCTGCCCATTGGCTTTGACGTGGTGGATGCGGTAGTCCAACTCCAGCGTTTGCGTGAGGCCAGGGGCCGCATGCAGATGCACCTCAAAAGGCAATGACTCGCCGATGCGCACTTGGCTGGCCTGCAGCATCAACCGTGTCTGACCCTGAAAGGCCTGACCCAAACCCCAGGCTTGCAAAACACCCGCATGACCCGCCTTGATCAGGGTGCGGCTGGCATGTCGCAACAGTTTGACGCGGGCCGGTGGCGCGTCGGGCAGGTGCTGTTGCAGCCACTGCACGATCACATCGGGGTGGTCTTTGGCGATGTCGTTGAGGTGGTTGGCCACGCTGCGGCGAACGTACTCGCTGGGGTCGTCTTGCAAGGTGTGCAGCAGTGGCAGCGTTGGGCTGGGGTCTTGCACCAGGGCTTGCAGACGCAGCCCCCAGGGAAGGCGAGGGCGGCTGCCTTCGCTCACCAAGCGCCGCACGTGCGCGCTGGGGTCGTGTTGCCATTGCGACAAGGTGGCCAGCACCTGCTGGGGGTGCCGCGCCAAAAATGGCCGGATGGCGAACTCGGCCGTGAAGCGCTGGGTGATGGCGTGCAGCGCTTGCAAAGCGCGTTCGGGGTGCGTCATGCCTTCGCGCACCACGTACTCGCCGAAGGCCCACAGGGCCCAGCCGCCCAAGCCGGTGGCATCGGTGCCCAGGGTGCCCAAGGCCTTGTCGGGGTCGTCTTCATGCCGGGCTGTGGGCACGGGTTTGAGGCTGGCTTGCAGCAGACTCGCGGCCTGGTCGAAGTCAGATGGCAGCGTTTGCTGCAGGGCGCTGGCGAGGTGCTCTGCCCTCGCCTTGAACGCCAACTCTTCCAGCCCGGCCAGGGCCAGGCTTTCGAAACGCTGGCGCTCAAAGCCAGGCCACACGCGTTGCAGGTGGTGCCCCACGTCGCGCACCACCGCCTCGCCAATCAGGTTCTTGAAGGCATCTGCCATCTGGCCCCGGCCCCTTCAAGCCGCCAGCAACTGACGCAACACAAAGGGCAAGATGCCTCCGTGCTGGTAGTAGCTGACCTCGATCGGCGTGTCGATGCGCAGCAGCACGGTGATGCTGTGCTGGGTGCCATCGGCGCGCGTGATGCGCAGCGTGGCGTCTGCTTGAGGCTTGAGCTCAGCGCCCAGGTCAATGTCGATGGCTTCGCTGCCATCCAGGCCCAGGCTTTGCCAGCTGTCTTGCCCCTTGAACTGCAAAGGCAACACGCCCATGCCGACCAGGTTGGAGCGGTGGATGCGCTCAAAGCTGCGCGCCACCACGGCCTTGATGCCCAGCAGCTGCGTGCCCTTGGCCGCCCAGTCGCGGCTAGAGCCCGTGCCGTACTCTTCGCCGCCAAACACCACCGTGGGCACCTGTGCCGCTTGGTACTTCATGGCCGCATCGAAAATCGGCAGCGTCTGGCCTTTGCCTTCGCCATCGAGTTGCAACACCGTCAGGCCGCCTTCTTCGCGGCTGCCATCGGCCTTGGCCGGGATCATCAGGTTCTTGACGCGCACGTTCGCGAAGGTGCCGCGCATCATCACCTCGTGGTTGCCACGGCGCGAGCCGTAGCTGTTGAAGTCCACCGGTTTGACGCCATGGGCTTGCAGATACAGCCCGCCGGGCGACGAGGCTTTGATCGACCCGGCCGGCGAGATGTGGTCGGTGGTGATCGAGTCTCCAAACAATGCCATCACGCGCGCCTGCTTCACGCCCAGCGTCAGGGTCTTGGGCTGCATCTCAAAGCCATCGAAAAATGGTGGCTTGGCGATGTAGGTGCTGGCGGGCCACGTGTAGACATCGCCGGCCACGCCCTGGGTCTTGTCCCACAGCTTGCCGGGCTTGTCTTTGACCTGCGCGTAGTTCTTGCGGTAGGCCTTGCCATTGAGCGCGTGCTTCAGCAGCTTGTGGATCTCGTCGCTGCTGGGCCAGATGTCGCCCAGGTAAATGTCTTTGCCGTTTTTGCCCTTGCCCACGGGCTCGGTCATCAGGTCTTTGCGCATGGTGCCGGCCAGCGCATAGGCCACCACCAGCGGCGGGCTGGCCAAGAAGTTGGCTTTCAGATTGGGGTGGATGCGTGCCTCGAAGTTGCGGTTGCCCGACAGCACCGCAGCGCACACCAAGTCGTTTTCAGCGATGGTGGCATTGATCTCGGGTGTGAGGTCACCGGCATTGCCGATGCAGGTGGTGCAGCCATAGGCCGCCACGTTGAAGCCCAGCTTTTCAAGGTAGGGCAGCAGGCCGGCTTTGTCGAGGTAGTCGGTGACGATGCGCGAGCCCGGCGCCAGCGAGGTCTTGATGTGCGGCGCCACGCGCAAGCCGGCTTTCACGGCCTTCTTGGCCAGCAAGCCCGCCGCCAGCAGCACGCTGGGGTTGGAGGTGTTGGTGCACGAGGTGATGGCCGCGATCAGCACATCGCCGTTGTGCAGGTCAAAGCCGGCCTGCGTCGGGAAGGCTTGTTCGAGCCGCTCGGCGGGCTGGTTGAAGCCGTTGTCTGCGGTTGGCTTTGAAAACAGGGTGTTGAAACTGCTGGCGACCTGACCGATCTCGATGCGGTCTTGGGGGCGCTTGGGGCCAGCCAGTGAAGGCGCCACGCTGCCCAGGTCCAGGCGGACCACGCTGGAATAAGCGATCTCGCCCGCCTTTTGTGAGGCCCCTGCGCTGCCTGGTACACCAAACAGGCCTTGGGCCTTGAAGTAGGCCTCGAAGGCTTCGATCTCGCTCTTCTTGCGGCCGGTGCCCTTGAAGTAGTCGATGGTCTTGTCGTCAACGGGGAAGAAGCCCATCGTGGCGCCATATTCGGGCGCCATGTTGGCGATGGTTGCGCGGTCGGGCAGGGCCAGCGAGGCGGTGCCTTCGCCGAAAAACTCCACGAACTTGCCCACCACCTTTTGCTTGCGCAGCAGCTCGGTGATGGTCAGCACCAAGTCGGTGGCGGTCACGCCTTCGCGCAGGCGGCCGGTCAATTCCACGCCCACCACATCGGGCGTCAAGAAGTAAACGGGTTGACCCAGCATGCCTGCTTCGGCCTCGATGCCACCCACGCCCCAGCCCACCACACCAATCCCGTTGATCATGGTGGTGTGGCTGTCGGTGCCCACCAGCGTGTCGGGGTAGGCCATGCCGTCTTTGCCGATGTGCACGCCGCGAGCCAGGTATTCGAGGTTGACCTGGTGGACGATGCCAAAGCCCGGCGGCACCACGCCGAAGGTGTCAAACGCCTGCATGCCCCATTTCATGAACTCGTAGCGCTCGGCGTTGCGCTGGAATTCGAGCTTCATGTTCAGGTCAAGCGCCTTTTTGTCGCCGTAGTGGTCGATCATCACCGAGTGGTCCACCACCAGGTCCACGGGCACCAGGGGCTCGATGCGTTTGGGGTCCTTGCCCATGCCTTGCGCCACGTTGCGCATGGCGGCCAGGTCGGCCAGCAGCGGCACGCCGGTGAAGTCTTGCAGCACCACGCGGGCCACCACAAAGGGGATTTCGTCGGTGCGTTCGGTTTGGGGCTGCCAATTGGCCAGTTGCTTGACGTGCTCGGGCAGCACCTTGTGTCCGTCGCAGTTGCGCAGCACCGACTCCAGCACGATGCGGATCGACACCGGCAGCTTCTTGACGTTCGGGATGGCCTTGGCCAGCTCGGGCAGCGAGTGGTAGCGCAAGGTTTTGCCAGACGCCAGCTTCAAGCTGCGGATGGTTTTGGCAAAAGCGTGAGCGGGTGCTGGTGTGGGCGAGGCTTGGACGGGCAAGGCTGAGGTGGGCGAAGTGGCCATGAACGTACTCCGTTGAAATGGATGTTTCGGGTCGATCGACCAAGCTGTCCCAGCCGGAGAGGGCTTTTGCCGCGGTAGGCTATCGCCTGTGGGCAAGCCGCGTGGGTTGACCTGGATTCCTGAGGTGCATTGTGATGTCGAAGAGGGCTCGCCGCCAGTCCGGCAAGGTAGATGGTTTTTTGCTGGCCATGGTGGCCGCGGTGTTGGTCGCGTCGGTGGCGCCTCAGTGGGGGCGCAGCGAGGGCGTGCTGCACATGGGCCAGGTCACCGATGTCGGCGTGTTTTTGCTGTTTTTCTTGCATGGCATGGGCTTATCGACCGACAGCCTCAAGGCCGGTGCCACCCGCTGGCGCTTGCACCTGCTTGTGCAATGCTGCACCTACATCCTGTTCCCGCTCTGGTGGGTGGTGCTGTCGCTCACGGTGGGCAAGCTGATCCCGCATGACCTGTTGATGGGCTTCTTTTATTTGGCCGTGCTGCCCTCGACGGTGTCGTCGTCGGTGGCCATGACGGCCCTGGCGCGTGGCCATGTGGCGGCTGCGGTGCTCAACGCCACCTTGTCGACGCTGCTGGGCGTGTTCATCACGCCGCTGTTGGTCAGCCTGGCCATGAGCGGCCAAGGTCAGGGGCCGGATGTGGTGGGCACCATGCTCAAGGTCATGCAAATGCTCTTGCTGCCCTTTGCCATTGGGCATTTTTTGCGGCCTTGGTTGTCGGCCTGGTTCACGCGCATCAAGCCCATCACCACGGTGTTCGACCGGGGCGTGATCGTGCTGCTGGTGTGGTCGGCCTTCAG
>CANCFV010000168.1 GCA_947377275.1 Burkholderiales bacterium
GTAAATCACATGGGTATCGAAGGCGTCTTCAAAGAGGGCTTCATCACCACATCGGCAGACACGCTGATCAACTGGTCCAAAACCGGTTCGCTCTGGCCCATGACCTTCGGTCTGGCCTGCTGCGCTGTTGAGATGATGCACGCGGGTGCAGCCCGCTACGACATCGACCGATTCGGCATGTTGTTCCGTCCCAGTCCCCGTCAGTCTGACCTGATGATCGTGGCCGGTACGCTGTGCAACAAGATGGCGCCGGCCCTGCGCAAGGTCTACGACCAGATGGCTGAGCCACGCTGGGTGCTGTCCATGGGTTCATGTGCCAACGGAGGCGGCTACTACCACTACAGCTACTCCGTGGTGCGCGGCTGTGATCGCATCGTGCCTGTCGACGTGTACGTGCCTGGCTGCCCCCCGACGGCAGAGGCGCTGCTCTACGGCATCTTGCAGCTGCAAGCCAAGATCCGCCGTGAAAACACCATTGCACGTTGAGCAAGGCACTTTGAAATGAGCATCAAACTCGACACCCTGCAAGCGGCCCTGCAAACCGTCCTGGGCGACAAGGTCAAGCGCCTTGACAAGGCCTTGGGCGAACTGACGTTGACCGTCTCTGCTGCCGACTACCTGGAAGTGGCCCGCACCTTGCGTGACCATGCTGATCTGCGCTTCGAGCAGTTGCAGGACCTGTGCGGCATGGACTACTCCACCTACAAAGACGGTGCCCCATCGATCTACAGCGAAGGCCCACGCTATGCCGTGATCAGCCATCTGCTGTCGGTCGCCAAAAACTGGCGCCTGCGCTTGAAGGTGTTTGCCACCGACGACGACTTCCCCATCGTGGCTTCGGTGAACGATCTGTGGAACAGCGCCAACTGGTTTGAGCGCGAAGCCTTCGACCTCTACGGCATCATTTTCGATGGCCACGTCGACCTGCGTCGCATCCTGACCGACTACGGCTTCATCGGCCACCCGTTCCGCAAAGACTTCCCGACGTCGGGCCACGTCGAAATGCGTTACGACCCCGAGCAAAAGCGCGTGATCTACCAGCCCGTCACCATCGAGCCGCGCGAGATCACCCCTCGCATCATCCGCGAAGACAACTACGGTGGTCTGCGCTGATCGCGCAAGGACAGATTCATGGCTGACATCAAAAACTACACCCTGAACTTCGGTCCGCAGCACCCTGCAGCACACGGCGTGCTGCGCTTGGTGCTCGAGCTGGACGGCGAAGTCATCCAACGTGCTGACCCGCACGTTGGTCTGCTGCACCGCGCCACTGAAAAGCTGGCCGAGTCCAAGACCTTCATCCAGTCGCTGCCCTACATGGACCGCCTGGATTACGTCTCGATGATGTGCAACGAGCACGCCTACTGCCTGGCCATCGAGAAGATGCTCGGCATTGAAGTGCCCGTGCGCGCGCAGTACATCCGCGTGATGTTCTCCGAGATCACCCGGGTCTTGAACCACCTGTTGTGGTTGGGCTGCCATGGTTTCGACTGCGGCGCAATGAACATCCTGATTTACTGCTTCCGTGAGCGCGAAGACCTCTTCGACATGTACGAAGCCGTGTCGGGAGCGCGTATGCACGCGGCCTACTTCCGTCCAGGTGGTGTCTACCGCGACCTGCCGGACACGATGCCGCAGTACAAGGTCAGCAAGATCAAGAACGCCAAGACGATCGCTCGCATGAACGAGAACCGTCATGGCTCTTTGCTTGATTTCATTGACGACTTCACCCAACGCTTCCCCAAGCTGGTGGACGAGTACGAAACCCTGTTGACCGACAACCGCATCTGGAAGCAGCGTACCGTGGGCATCGGCGTCCTCTCGCCCGAGCGTGCCTTGAACCTGGGTTTGAGTGGCGCGATGCTGCGCGGCTCGGGCATCGTGTGGGACCTGCGCAAGCACCAGCCCTACGACGTCTACGACAAGCTCGACTTCGACATCCCAGTGGGCACCAATGGAGACTGCTACGACCGCTATGTGGTCCGCGTGGAAGAGCTGCGTCAGTCCAACCGCATCATCAAGCAGTGCGTGGATTGGCTGCGCGCCAACCCCGGCCCGGTCATCACCGACAACCACAAGGTGGCGCCACCTTCACGTGTCGAGATGAAGACCTCGATGGAAGAGCTGATTCACCATTTCAAGCTCTTCACCGAAGGCTTCCACGTGCCCGAAGGCGAGGCGTATGCCGCCGTCGAGCACCCCAAGGGTGAGTTCGGCATTTACCTGGCATCTGACGGTGCCAACAAGCCCTACCGCCTCAAGATCCGCGCCCCAGGCTTCCCGCATCTGGCCGCCCTGGACGAGATGTCCAGGGGTCACATGATTGCTGACGCCGTGGCCATCATCGGCACGATGGACATCGTGTTCGGTGAAATCGACCGCTAAGTGACCGACGACACCATGCTCAGCGAACAAACCAAAGTGCGGTTCGACCGCGAACTCGCCAAGTTTCCAGCCGACCAGCGCATCTCTGCGGTCATGGCCTGCTTGTCCATCATCCAGCAAGAACGTGGTTGGGTCTCGCCCGAAAGCGAGCAGCAGATCGCCGACTACATCGGCGTGGCACCCATCGCCGTGCACGAGGTCACCACGTTCTACAACATGTACAACCAACAGCCCGTTGGTCAGTTCAAGTTGAACGTCTGCACCAACCTGCCTTGCCAATTGCGCGATGGCCAAAAGGCTTTGCATCACGTGTGCGAACGCCTGGGTGTGGAGCCTGGCGGCACGACGGCTGATGGCCTGTTCACCGTGCAGCAATCTGAGTGCCTTGGCGCCTGCGCCGATGCGCCCGTGGCCCTGGTCAATGACCGCCACATGGTCAGCTACCTGAGCAATGAGCGTCTGGACGAACTCCTGGCATCGCTCAAGGCACAGGCCAAGTGAGGCAAGACAACATGACGCTTGATCTGTCGAAATTCCAGGCGACCGGCACGGAAACCGTTTTCCACGGCCGCCACATTGAACCCCAAATTTACGCTGGCATCGACGGCACCAACTGGGGCCTGAAAGACTACGAAGCCCGCGGTGGCTATGCTGCCCTGCGTAAGATCCTGGGGAAAGACGGTGGTGAGGGTATGACCCCTGACCAGGTCATTGCCGAGGTCAAGGCTTCCGCTCTGCGTGGCCGTGGCGGTGCGGGCTTTCCCACCGGCTTGAAGTGGAGCTTCATGCCCCGCGCGTTTCCGGGGCAAAAGTACCTCGTCTGTAACTCGGACGAAGGCGAGCCTGGTACGTGCAAGGACCGCGAGATCCTGCGCTTCAACCCGCACACCGTGATCGAAGGCATGGCCATTGCGGCCTACGCCATGGGCATCACCGTGGGCTACAACTACATCCACGGCGAAATCTTCGAGGTGTACGAGCGCTTCGAAGCTGCTTTGGAAGAGGCTCGCGCAGCGGGCTTGTTGGGCGACAACATCCTGGGCAGCAACTTCACGTTCCAGCTCCACGGCTTCCACGGCTTTGGCGCCTACATCTGCGGCGAAGAAACTGCGCTGCTGGAATCGCTTGAAGGCAAGAAAGGCCAACCGCGCTTCAAGCCACCGTTCCCAGCCAGCTTTGGCCTGTACGGCAAGCCCACCACCATCAACAACACCGAAACCTTTGCGGCCGTTCCTTGGATCATCCGCAACGGTGGCGAAGCGTTCTTGAACGTTGGCAAGCCCAACAACGGCGGCACCAAGCTGTTCTCGATCAGCGGCGACGTCGAGCGTCCTGGCAACTACGAAATCCCCATGGGCACGCCTTTCAGCAAGTTGCTGGAGCTGGCCGGTGGTGTGCGCGGTGGCCGTAAGCTCAAGGCGGTGATCCCTGGTGGGTCGTCGATGCCTGTGCTGCCGGCCCACATCATGATGGAGTGCACGATGGACTATGACTCCATCGCCAAAGCCGGCTCGATGCTGGGTTCGGGCGCCGTGATCGTGATGGACGAAACCCGCTGCATGGTCAAGAGCCTGCTGCGTCTGTCTTATTTCTACATGCACGAGTCTTGCGGCCAGTGCACCCCTTGCCGCGAAGGCACGGGCTGGCTGTGGCGTATGATGGACCGCATCGAAAACGGCAAGGGTCGTCTGGAAGACATCGACCTGCTGAACTCGGTGGCCGACAACATCCAGGGCCGCACCATTTGCGCACTGGGTGACGCTGCCGCCATGCCGGTGCGCGCGTTCATCAAGCATTACCGCGACGAGTTTGTGCACCACATTGAGCACAAGACCTGCGTGGTCCCGGCCTACATCTGATCGGCGCGACATATATGGTTGAAATCGAAATCGACGGCCGCAAGGTCCAGGCCCAGGCAGGCAGCATGGTGATCCGTGCTGCTGAAGAAAACGGGACCTTCATTCCGCACTTCTGCTATCACAAGAAGCTGTCCATCGCGGCGAACTGCCGCATGTGCCTTGTGGATATCGAGAAGGCACCCAAGCCCATGCCCGCCTGCGCCACGCCTGTGACGCAAGGCATGATCATCCGTACCAAGAGCGAAAAAGCCATCAAGGCCCAACAGGGCGTGATGGAGTTTTTGCTGATCAATCACCCGCTGGATTGCCCTATCTGCGACCAGGGCGGTGAGTGCCAGTTGCAAGATTTGGCGGTGGGCTACGGCGGTTCTTCTTCGCGCTACGAAGAAGAAAAGCGCGTGGTCTACAAAAAGGACGTGGGTCCGCTGATCTCGATGCAAGAGATGAGCCGCTGCATCCAGTGCACCCGCTGCGTGCGCTTTGGCCAAGAGGTGGCCGGCGTCATGGAGCTGGGCATGCAGCACCGCGGGGAGCATTCTGAAATCGCCACCTTCGTGGGCCGCTCGATCGACTCCGAGCTGTCGGGCAACATGATCGACATCTGCCCCGTCGGTGCGCTGACCAGCAAGCCTTTCCGCTACAGCGCCCGCACTTGGGAGCTGTCGCGTCGCAAGAGCGTGAGCCCGCACGATGCCACCGGTTCGAACCTGATTGTTCAGGTCAAGAACGGCAAGGTGTTGCGCGTGGTGCCCCTCGAAAACGAAGACGTCAACGAATGCTGGATCGCCGACCGCGACCGCTTCAGCTACGAAGCCCTCAACAGCGCCGAACGCCTGACCAAGCCCCAGATCAAGCAAGGCGGCCAGTGGCGTGAAGTCGACTGGACGACGGCGCTGGAATACGTGGCCAATGGCCTCAAGGGCGTGAAGAACGACCACGGCGCGGCGGCCATCGGTGCGCTGGCCACAGAGCACAGCACCGTTGAAGAGCTGTTCTTGCTGGGTCAATTGGTGCGTGGTTTGGGTTCCGACAACATCGACACCCGCTTGCGCAACGCCGATTTCACCGTGGGTGCTGGCGCCCGCTGGTTGGGCCTGCCGATCGCTGACTTGAGCTCGCTGGACCGCGCCCTGGTGGTCGGCTCCTTCCTGCGCAAGGATCACCCGCTGTTTGCCTCGCGTCTGCGCCAAGCGGCCAAGCGTGGTGCGCAAATCTCTGCCATCGGTGCTGCGACCGACGACTGGTTGATCCCCTTGGCGCAACGCGTCACGGTGGCGCCCAGCGCCTGGGTGCAAGCCCTGGCCGATGTGGCCGTCGCTGTGGCCAATCAGCAAGGCATCGACATCCCCGTCAACGGCACCGCCACCGACGCAGCCAAGGCCATCGCTGCCTCGCTGCTGTCGGGCCAAAGCAAGGCCATCTTGCTGGGCAACGCCGCTGCGCAACACCCACAGGCTGCCAGCCTGCAAGCCTTGGCCAACTGGCTGGGCGAGCAAACCGGCGCCAAGGTGGGCTTCCTGAGCGAGTCGGCCAACACGGTGGGCGCGCAACTGGTGGGCGCGCAACCTCAGCAGGGCGGCTTGAACGCAGCTCAGATGCTGAACGGCAAGTCGCTCAAGGCCGTGGTGCTGCTGGGTGTTGAGCCTGAGTTTGACTCGGCCAACCCTGCCGCCGCTGTGGCTGCTGTGCAAGCTGCCGAGATGGTGGTGTC
>CANCFV010000169.1 GCA_947377275.1 Burkholderiales bacterium
CACCGAAGCCTTCGGCGTGGTTGTTCCCGACCTGCCCGGCTGCTTCTCTGCTGGTGACACGCTGGAAGAAGCAATGGCCATGACCGAGGAAGCCATCGTGGCTTGGATTGAGACGGCCATCGACGCCGGGCAAGACATCCCACAGCCCAGCAGCGTCGAAGCCTTGCGCAAAGCACACAAGGAGTGGAAGTCTTGGACCTGGGCATTGGTGAAGGTAGACCCCGCCGCCCTGGATGACACCTTGGAGCGCGTGAATATCAGCCTGCCACGCCGCGTGCTGCGCCGCTTGGATGCTCTGGCCGGTGCCACGGGTGAAACACGCTCAGGCTTCATTGCACGCATGGCTCTGGAAGGCCACAAGACCGCAGCTTGAGGTGAGGCCATGCACCAAGCCCCTGAACAACGATTTGCCAGCGTGTGGGACGCCATCGCAGACACCCCGCAAGAAGCTGCGAGCCTGCGGGCACGTTCCGCACTGATGATGGCGTTGACCGAAGCCATGAGCACGCACCGTTCACATGATGATGCCGTGGTGGCCATGCTCAAGGCAGACCCCGCATTTGCTGCCACCTATTTGACCGTGGCCTTGGATGAGGTGGGCGAGCCCGGCGGCAAAACGGTGCTACTTAGTGCGCTTCGCAATGTGGCCACCGCTCACGACCTTGATTTGACGCCTGGCCTACCCGGCCCCGAACCAGACGAAAAACCCGCCGCCTGACGGACTCAGGCAAACAAGCGGGGCCGGGCAGTGTTAGCGCACTGGCCAGCCCCTGACCACAACCCAAGCCCAAGGAGCTTGAATCATGGCTACAGATATTGTTACCCCGATTAGCGCGCAGTCGTCCATTCACGAAGGTATCCGCATTGGCAGCATCGAAGCCCCCGCCGTTGTCTTCAATTGCAAAGCTGGCCCGGCTGACTTGCTTTCATATGCACATGGGCAACTCGTCATCCTTGATGAGGTGCTGCGCGCATTGATGGACAAGGCCGAGGACACGGCATTGCCCTATGCGTTGAAATCAATTCTCGACCCTGCCACGACTGCACTTGAGATTGCCAGTCAGCGCATGGCTTCGCCTGTTGAGCCTGCCTGAGAAAGCATAATCGGTTGACGCCCCAGCTAGGCCCGGCCCGCAAGCCTGACCGAAAGCCACGGCCCCCGACGTGGCCCGCTGGGGTTTCTTCTTTCGGGGATGCACGGGGGTGCACGGTGACTGACAGAAGCATTCGCGCCATCAATGAAAAGCTCAAGGCGGCATTGGAGGCAGAAAAGAACCCAACCGGGTCAATGGACGAGGAGAAGGCCGCACTCGCTAAAGACCTAGCAGAGCGTGAGCGCCTTCTTGCGGAGGTGTTCGCTCATCCTGACCAAGCGAAACGACGAAAGCTGTTGGATTTGGCGGGGTTAAACGACGTGTCAGCCGCGCCCCGGCCCATTGAGCCAATTCGTCAGGCTCCCCGCACAGAAGCACCGCAAAGAAGCCCACATGAGCCAAGGTGGCCGGTTTGGCTGGCATTGCCAAAGCTCAAGCTCTGGCAGTGCGTTGCCCTCTCGCTTGGCATCGAGCCGACCGACCACATCGAGGCGTCAATGCGCAACGGAAGGCAAGTGAACGGGCGCTTTGGGTTGGGGGTGCCTGGCGAATTCTTTGACCGGCTTGACGTGTGTAAACAGGCCCTGAGCACCGAAGGCCCAATAGTTCCTCAAGGCCCGTTGTATCGAGGCATTTTGAGCGATTCAGGATGCCCGGTGCTTCTGAGGGAGGTGGCCGCGTTCCTGAGACTTGCAGCATTCGACATGCCGGAAGCTATGGCAGGGCTTGTTCATCAAGGGATTGCGGCTATCGAAAAGGGAGAAGGCCCGAAAGCAAGGCAGGACCGACGCTTAAAGCGGCTTCGGGAGCTTGGTGACGACATGCGGGAAATTGACGGTTCTTGGCAAACCACATCAAGAAGTGGCGCATTGGCGGCACTTGAGAGAGAGGAGCGTGAGCGAGGGAGCCCGATGTCTGACAAGACGGATATTCGCAAGGAACTTGCTGTCGCAGCTCAAAGAGAACTGGACGCTAAGCGCAAATAGTTTGGCGGCAAGTGGCGGGGGAGTGGCGGGGGAGTGGTCCCCCGTGCCCAAGCTCCACCCTAGAGAAGATGCGCCGGGGAGACGGCGGGGAGTTGACGGGGGACGCGTCCCCCTCGACACATTGCACAACCATGTTCAACGAACCAAAGGGTTCAAAGCATGGCTGCAATCACTATTCAACCCGTGCCACTGGCGCAAGAAGCCCGCACGGTATTGCCAACACCTGAGGCTGCGTTTCACCTGAATCGGGCCGCCCAAACATTGCGCCTTTGGGCCTGCCTTGAGAACGGCCCCATTCGCCCTATCCGCATCAATGGCCGCTTGGCCTGGAAGGTCGAAGACCTGTGCCGCCTGCTGGGAGTGTCAGCATGAAGAAAGCCCCCGCACCGACCAAGACGCAAGGGGCTTTCGAGAACAGCGAACAGCCCAAGTCTAGCAAGCCCACCCACTTCCTGGGAACCGAGAACCCGCGCCACTTGCGGGTAATCATGGCCTTGCTCGTGAGCCCCCGGCCCCGTGAAGCCATCGACCGCATAGCAGGCGCCAGCAATGGCCCTGAACTCATGGCCGAGCTTCGCCGCCGTGGCCTTGATGCTCCTTGCAGCAAGACCCCATGCATCGACCGTGACGGCTTCGAAGTGAAGCGCGGCATTTACCACCTCACCGACCATGACAAGCGCCTGATTCGCGCCTGGCTCAAGCGCCGTGACCGCCAGCGCAAGCAAGGGGGCAAGCAATGACATGGGCTCACGACTTGCAGGCCCTTGCTGCGCGTTTCGGCTGCTGCATAGGTGCTGACCTTGCCGCGATGAACTGCGCGCAACTGTGGGCCGTCTATGCCTTCCTGAAGGCCAAAGCGGAAGGGGCGTGACATGGCACAAAGCAGAGATGCTCCGGCCTATCAGGAGTACCCGGCTAACGTCATGGCCCGCATTGAGTACCGCGTCATGACATTGGCGCAGCGCGGGCTCATGACCACGCTGCGGCATGAGTGCTGGGTCAACAAACAGGTGCCAGCCGAGCCGCGCACCCTGGCCCGAATGCTGGGCTACGACGTGGCAGAGATTGAGGCGGCATTGCCCGCCGTGATGCCCTTCTTTGCCGTGCTGGGTGGGCGCATAACCTGCCCCGAGCTGGACGCCTACCGCGCCCACCTTGAAGGCATCCGTGAGCGCCAGTCACAAGGCGGTAAGCAAGGTGCGGCAAAGACAAACGAAAGACACCAAAGGCCCGGCCCGAAAGGTGGGTCGGGTGACCCGCCGAGTGACCCGCGACTCACCCGCGAGTCCTTAGTACAGCTTAGTTCAGTACAGCCCAATTCAATACAGGTCTTGAGCGAGGCGCCTGTATCTGATGAGTGGGTAACCGACTACGACAAAGCCAGCAACGGCTATTGATGAAAGACACGTCATGCACGCAATCCAGAAATTCCCAAGCGTCAACATTGAAGCCCTGCCCAATGGCCTGTTCAGGCTTGAGGATGAAAGCAGCCTTGATGGCATTCAAGCAATCGACCTTCATCCCGCACAAGTGCAGGTGCTGGCCGCAATGGTGGGCTTCAGCCTGCCGGACAAGACCCGCGCAGCATTGGCCCGCATGTCACGCCGCCTGCATGCACTGCACAAGCAGGCGCTAGAGCTTGAAGGCCAGTTGACCACATGCGTGGTTGACCAGGACATTCATGTGGCGCCCGAGTTGACCGCTGCCGAGTTCATCGCCTTCGGCCTGGCCGAACTGGTGGAAGACCTTGAAGCCATCCAAGCCCCTGACCTTGAGCCCATGCCCGATGCGGTGGCCAACCCTGGGGGGCAACTGACCTTGCCGGTGTGACCGCATGAGCACGCCAAGCCCAAGCCCTGGCGCCGCCGCCTTCGCCTACATGGTGCAGGTACTCACGCCAAACCCCCCGGTTTCCCAATTGGTTTCGTATTCAGTAGAGGTGTCAGCGTGAAAGGTGGAAGCAGACCAGGGGCCGGGCGACCGACTCAACACATCAAGGCCGAACACTGCCGACAACTCGACGTGCGCCGTCTGGCCAAAGCGCAGATTCTGGCCGGAGGCACCTGGGGGTGGGCATGGCGCAACCCGGACACAGGCAAGGAGCTGGCATCCATCGGCATCACTGCGTGGCCTGGTGCCCTGGTGCTGGAATACATGTGCGGCAGCGACCCTATGAGGGACCACATCGACATCACCACATCGGCGTGCCATCTGGGCGGCACACGCCCGTGGTTCCATTGCCCGCGATGTGGTGGCCGCGTGGCCCTTCTGTACCTGCGTGGTGGGCGCTTCAGGTGTCGCAAGTGCCATGGGCTGCGCTACATCTCGCAAGGCCTCGACGAGTGCGGGCGAAGCTGGCGTAAGCAATCGAAGCTAGAGGCCCGTCTAGGCCCGAACTGGCGCAGACCCAAGGGGATGCACAGAGCAACACGCGACCGGCTTCTAGGCGCCATCTGGCAGTGCGAAGAAGTCAGGGAAGACGCCCTAGCGGCCTACATGGACCGAATCGGCTTCAAGGGCTGGTGAACCATCCCACGCCTGCCCACAGGCTTATCCACAGAATCTGTGGACAACTGGCCCGGCGCCGCTGGTAACAGGGGCGATAACAAGGCGGCGGCACTTGCCGATGACCGCTCAATTGCAGTTTGTATAGGCTTGATTGCCAACGTAGGTCGTCGTGCAGTTGAGTGTGTTCCGTGGTTGAACGGGAACAGGTTGGAACTGCAATGGTGGCTGCGTCGCCAAGCTTCTAGAAACGGCGCGCAAAGCATCCGCTTGTGCTCGTCTAGCAGCCTCCTTGTGGGGCGCAAGTGCTTGCTGTCTCGCGACGGTGAGTTGACGCTTCGCGCTATCTACCTCGTCTTGCGACATTTGCCCCGCCTCTGCTTTTTTGGCGATGTCTATCAGCCTCGAAAAGTAATCAAGGTCAATGTAGCGGGTGCTGTAGTCTGGGCCAGCCATGGTCTCATTGAATGCGAACTCGTAAGCTTCAGACCACTTGATTTGGCCCAGCTTGGCAAGGCCGTACTTCGCTTCGATACGGTCGTCCGCTTGCTGCGATTCAGATTTCGTCAAGATTGGCAGGCCACAGCCTGAAACCAGAATGCTGATGCACAAAACGAAAAGAAACTTGCCCACCCGCATCGCGGCCTCCTAGTCCTGCATTGATTGAGACTTGCTGGCAACTCTCACCAAGCTTCATCTGGCAGTTCATTGCAGCTGAGACATTACACCTCAGGCTTTGGGATGTGTACCGCACGCGCCGCCATGAACTTGAGGGGGCCTTGCAGCGGAGTACGCGCGCGCGCGCTTGGTCCGGCAAACGCTAAGGTTGGACATAGGGTGGACACTGCACCGCCAACCACATCACCCAAGCCCCGGCCCTGCTGCTGGGGCTTTGTCTTTGTGGGCCGGACTGAAGCCACATCCAACAAATAGACTTACATCCGCCCTTACATCGTGCCCAGAAACAACAAAGCCCAACCTTGTGGGCTGGGCTAAGTGTTTGATTTGAATGGTGCCGGAGAAAGGAATCGAACCCTCGACCTTCTCATTACGAATGAGCTGCTCTACCGACTGAGCTACACCGGCGTTCCAAGCCCGAGACTATAGCATGGGCTGGACGGCTGTCATCACTTCGCTTCCTGGTGGTAGCGCGTGACCAACTCCACTTCGTTCTTCGAGCCCAAGACCACGCTCACCCGTTCGTGCAGGCCACCGGGCTGCAGGTCCATGATGCGCTGCAAGCCGTTGGTCGATGCCCCACCCGCCTGCTCGATCAGAAAGCTCATGGGGTTGGCTTCGTACATCAGGCGCAGCTTGCCGGGCTTGTTGGGCTCGCGCTTGTCCCAGGGGTA
>CANCFV010000170.1 GCA_947377275.1 Burkholderiales bacterium
CCGTCGCTGATCGGAGGCCCCCACATGAACCGCTTTCACCGCTTCGTTTTGTACACGCTGCTGCTGGCCTTTGCGCTGGTGTTTTTGGCGCCGCTGTACGTCATGCTCGTCACCTCTTTGAAGGACATGGACGAGATCCGCATGGGCAATTTGCTGTCTGTGCCCTCGGCCCTGAACGTCGATGCCTGGGGCAAGGCCTGGTCCACCGCCTGCACGGGCGCCGATTGTGGCGGGCTGCGGCCTTTCTTCATGAACTCGGTCTACATGGCTGTGCCTGCCGTGTTGATCTCGACCCTGCTGGGTGCCATCAACGGCTATGTGTTCAGCAAATGGCGCTTCCGCGGCAGTGAGCTGATGTTCGCGCTGATGTTGTTTGGCGTGTTCATGCCCATGCAGGTGGTGCTGCTGCCCATGTCGCAGGTCTTGGGCTGGGTGGGGCTGTCCAGCTCGGTGTGGGGCTTGGTGCTGGTGCACGTGATCGCGGGTCTGGCCTCGACCACGCTGTTCTTTCGCAACTACTACATCGGCCTGCCCGATGAGCTGATCAAGGCCGCCATGCTCGATGGCGCGGGCTTTTGGCGCATCTTCTGGCGCATCGTGCTGCCCTTGTCGACGCCCATCGTGGTGGTGGTGCTGATCTGGCAGTTCACAGCCATCTGGAACGACTTTTTGTATGGCGTGGTGTTCTCGGGGGCCGATTCCAAGCCCATCACCGTGGGTTTGAACAACCTCACCAACACCACCAGCAGCGTCAAGGAATACAACGTGGACATGGCTGCGGCACTGATCGCCGCCTTGCCCACCCTCATCGTGTATGCCGTAGCTGGCAAGTATTTTGTGCGCGGCCTGACGGCTGGCGCCGTGAAGGGTTGAACCATGGGTGCGCTTTCCATTCGCAACGTTCGCAAGTCCTATGCGGGCCAAGAGATCCTCAAGGGCATCGACATTGAGATCGAGGCCGGTGAGTTCTTGATCTTGGTTGGCCCCTCGGGCTGCGGCAAGTCCACGCTGTTGAGCATGATCGCCGGGCTCGATACGCCCACGACGGGCGAGATCCACATTGGCGACCGAGACGTCACCTTCGCCGAGCCCAAGGACCGCGACATCGCCATGGTGTTCCAGAGCTATGCGCTCTACCCCAACATGAACGTGGCCGACAACATCGCCTTTGGCCTGGAGATGCGCAAGGTGCCCAAGCCCGAGCGCGAAGCGGCCGTGGCCCGCGTGGCCAAGATGCTGCAAATCGAGCACCTGCTCAAGCGCAAGCCCGGTCAGCTTTCGGGTGGTCAGCGCCAACGGGTGGCCATGGGCCGTGCATTGGCCCGCAACCCCCAGCTGTTTTTGTTCGACGAGCCGCTGTCTAACCTGGACGCCAAGCTGCGTGTCGAGATGCGCGCCGAGATCAAGCTGCTGCACCAGCGCACCCGCACCACCACGGTGTATGTGACGCACGACCAGGTCGAAGCCATGACCCTGGGTGACCGCATCGCCGTGATGAAAGACGGCGTGCTGCAACAGTTCGGCACGCCCGACGACATCTACGCGCGCCCCGCCACCAAGTTCGTGGCCGAGTTCATTGGTTCGCCCGCCATGAACCTGGTCAAGGCCCAGCGTGCCCTGGGCGGTGGCATCACGGCCCACGCCGTGCCGCTACCCGTGTCTGCGTCGCAAGCGGCCGCGCTGCAATCCAATGCCGCAGGCACCGATGTGATCTATGGCCTGCGCCCTGAAGACCTGCAAATCACCGCTGTTGAGGGCGCCCCCATGGTTGGCACCGTGACCATGCTCGAGCCCACCGGCCCCGAAACCTATGTGACGCTGGACACGCCGGCTGGCCGCTTGGTCACGCGTGTGCCGGGCCGTGTGGTGCAGTCCTTGGGCGAGCGCGTGGGTTTGAGCTGGGACCCTGAGCACACCCACCTGTTTGACGAGGTCAGCGAGCAGCGCATCGGCTGAAAGCCTGTGACCAGGTGATCAGTGGTGGATGCCGTCTTTGCGACTGGCCATGATCTTGTCGATGCGCTTGCCGTCCATGTCCACCACTTCAAAGCGCCAGCCATCCCAGTCGACCGTGTCGGTGGTCTGGGGCAGGCGGCCCAGCAGCAGCATGACCATGCCGGCCAGCGTGTTGTAGCGGCCTCGGTCTTCGTCGGGCAGGGCCTTCATCTCCAGGCGGTCTTTCAGCTCGGGGATGGGGATCAGGCCGTCGACCAACCACGAGCCATCTTCACGCTGGATGGCCCAAGAATCTTCTGGCTCGGTGGTGGTGAACTCGCCCGTAATGGCTTCGAGCACGTCACGCAGGGTGATCACGCCTTGCACCTCACCGTACTCGTCGACCACGAACACCATTTGCGTGTCAGAGGCGCGGAAGTGCTCCAGCAGCTCCATGCCTGACAAGGTCTCGGGCACGAACACGGCGGGCAAGATGCCCTCCATCAGGTCATTGCCTTCGTGTTGCGTGAGCTGGTGCAAGAGCTGCTGCGCGGTGGCCACGCCGACAACGTCGTCCAGCCCACCGCGGCACACCGGGTAGCGTGAAAAACCGTGCTCGGCAATGATGGCCAGGTTGTCTGGCATGGCCGCTTCGACGTTCAAGAAAGCGATGTCGCTGCGCGGGATCATCATCGACCCGATCTGGCGCTCGTCCAGCCGGAACACGTTGCGCACCATTTGGTGCTCGTGCGCTTCAATGACGCCGGCGTCCAAGCCTTCTTCCAGCTGCGCTGCGATTTCCTCTTCTGTCACGCTGCGCCCACCGGTGTCGCGCACGCCAATCAACTTCAAGATGGCCTCGGTGGTGGCTGCCAGCATGCGCACCAAAGGCTTGGTCATGGTCGACAGCAGCTTCATGGGCTGCGACACCAAGCGCGCCACGGCCTCGGGGTACATCTGGCCCACGCGCTTGGGCACCAGCTCGCCGAAGATGATGGTGACGATCGTGATGATCAGCACCACAAAGCCGGTGGCGCTGACGGCGGCCACGCGCTCGTGCAGCTCAAGGTGGCTTTGCAGCCAGACCGAGACGGGCCCAGAAAACGCGGCGTCGCCCACGATGCCGTTGAGCACGCCGGTCGACGTGATGCCGATCTGCACCGTGGACAGGAACTGGGTGGGGTTGTCGTGCAACTCCATGGCCACTTGCGCGCCGGCGTCACCGGTCTCGGCCATGACTTGCAAGCGCGCCTTGCGGCTGGAGGCCAATGCCATTTCAGACATGGCAAAAACGCCGTTGAGCAGCGTCAGAAAAATCAGCAAGGCCAGTTCCATGGCAGGCGCCGAGCGTGTCGGGCCATCTGTCAAAACGCGACAAGCGTAGCAGAATCCCCCCATGATCTATTTGCTGGGTGACCTCCAAGGCTGCTGCGACCCGCTTGACCGCATGCTGGCCACCATTGATTTCTCGCCATCGCGAGACCACCTCTACGTCTTGGGCGACCTGGTCAACCGAGGGCCAGACTCGCTGGGTGTGCTGCAACGTTTGCATGGGCTGGGCGCCTCGGCCACGTGCTTGCTGGGCAACCACGACCTGCACTTGCTGGCCGTGGCGCACGGGGTGCGAAAGGCGCATCGCAGCGACACCTTGGGCAGCATCTTGTATGCGCCCGAGCGCGAGGCCTGGCTCGATTGGCTGCGCCAGCAACGCCTGGCCGTGTTCGCGCATGGCTGGCTCATGGTGCACGCGGGCGTGGTGCCGCAGTGGGACGCCGCCCAGACCGTGTCACTGGCGCAAGAGGTTGAGGCCGTGTTGCGCGGGCCTGACCTGGGTGACTTCCTCACGCAGATGTATGGCAACTTGCCGGCCCAGTGGTCTGATGACTTGATCGGGCTGGACCGCTGGCGCTGCGTGGTCAACAGCCTGACGCGCTTGCGCTTTTGTTCGGCCGACGGGGTGATGGAGTTCGCCACCAAAGAGGGCGCAGGTGGGGCCCCTGAGGGCTATATGCCTTGGTTTGAGGTGCCCGGGCGCCGCACAGCCGATGTGAGCGTGGCGTTTGGCCATTGGTCGACGCTGGGGCTTATCAACCGTCCCGACCTCTTGTCGCTGGACACGGGTTGTGTGTGGGGCGCGCAACTCACGGCTGCTCGCATTGGTGAAGGCGCCACACAAATCATTCAAATCGACTGCCCGCAAGCGCAAAAGCCCGGCGCGCGCTAGCCTACAATACCGACCCAAGGAAGTGTGGCCGAGCGGTTTAAGGCTCTAGTCTTGAAAACTAGCGTAGGGGTGACCCTACCGTGAGTTCGAATCTCACCGCTTCCGCCAAATTAAGACCCTAAGTGATTGATTCACTTGGGGTTTTTTGGTTTTTGGGTGGGCTGAAAACTCGTCACCCATCATCTAAACCATCATCCCAAAAACGCTAGGGCTTTGTGTAGCGTTGCAACATGCGATCTAGATGAAGGTGGGGTCAGACCTTACAAAAGCAAAAGCCCCAGCACATGGCCGTGGCTTGCTGGCGCTGATTGCCACATGCCTTGGACTTGACACCCACGCGCTCGCAGTGCGCGGCCAGCGCATCCTCTCGGGCTTCTTCGCAGGCCCACACCTTCGCCATGAAGGCTTAGCGAAACACACCAATGGCTGCGGCCAAGCGACCAGCCTGATCCTTCAGGCTTTCAGAAGCAGCGGAACTCTCCTCCACAAGTGCGGCGTTTTGCTGAGTGATTTCATCCAAATGACTCACAGCCTGTCCAACCTGGGCGATGCCGCTGCTCTGCTGCGTCGTTGCCGAGCTGATTTCGGCGATCAAGTCGGACACCTGCTTTACCTGGGCCACGATGTCATCCATGGTTTGACCTGCGTCATCAACCAAACGCGAACCGGACTCCACCTTTTCGACACTGGTACCGATCAGGTGCTTGATCTCCTTGGCAGCCTCGGCACTGCGCTGAGCGAGGCTGCGTACTTCACCCGCCACAACTGCGAATCCACGGCCCTGCTCGCCTGCGCGCGCTGCTTCAACGGCAGCATTCAACGCGAGGATGTTTGTCTGGAAGGCTATGCCGTCGATGACGCTGATGATGTCTGCAATCTGCTTTGAACTGGTCGTGATGTCGTTCATCGTTGCCACGACGTTGGCCACCGCCTGTCCTCCCTTTGCAGCAGCTTCACGTGCTGAACTCGAAAGCTGGTTGGCTTGATTGGCGGTCTCGGCATTGTTTTGCACCGTGGCGGTCATTTGCTCCATCGACGCAGCAGTTTGCTCCACGCTCGCTGCCGCCTGCTCAGTTCGAGAGCTCAGGTTGTTGGTGCCTTCTGCGATCTCGTTGGTTGCTGACAGCACCTTCATCGCTTGCCCGCTGACGTCGTCGACGACCCAACGGAACATCAAGCCAAGTTGCCCCACTGTGCGCAGGATCATGCCGATCTCGTCGACGCGGTTCATGTGTAGTCCGCCCTGAACAACTCGTAAGCCATTGATCTGCAATGTGATTTCGGCTGAAGTGTGGTGCGATATTTGCAAGGAAACAAATACCGGCCCCGCGCTTTCTTGCAAATTCTGCAGCCATGAAGCCCCACACCCGCACCGCCCAGAC
>CANCFV010000171.1 GCA_947377275.1 Burkholderiales bacterium
CTTGCACATGGGCAAGGTCAAGGTGTTCTCTACCCAACGCGCCTGCCCCTCGTGCGGCACCAGCTACCCCGAGCTGGACCCGCGCCTGTTCAGCTACAACAGCAAACACGGATGGTGCCAAGACTGCGTGGGCACGGGCCTGGCGCTGACGCGCGAACAGCGCAAGGTGATGGACGACTCGGTGACCGACGACAACAAGGGCCGCGAGCAGACCTTCGCCGAGCCCGATGTGGACGACGTGATCGACGCCGTGTGTGGCACCTGCGACGGTGCCCGCCTGAACCCCATCGCGCGGGCGGTCACACTGCGCAGCCAATCGATTGCGCAGCTCTCGGCCCTGTCGGTGAAAGAGGCGCGCAAGTGGGGCGAGAAGCTCAAGCTTGACGGCCGCGAAGCCACCATCGCGCGCGACATCGTCAGCGAGATCAAGTCGCGCCTGAGCTTCATGGAGCAGGTCGGCCTGGGCTACCTCAGCCTGGACCGCGCCGCGCCCACGCTGTCGGGCGGCGAAGCCCAGCGCATCCGCCTGTCGGCCCAATTGGGATCGAACCTGCAAGGCGTTTGCTACATCCTTGACGAGCCCACCATCGGCCTGCACCCGCGCGACAACCAGCTGCTGCTCGACGCCCTGCACACGCTGGGCAAAGAGGGCAACACCCTGGTCGTGGTCGAGCACGATGAGGACACCATCCGCCGCGCTGAACACGTCATCGACATTGGCCCTGGGGCCGGTGTGCGCGGTGGCACCGTGGTGGCCCAAGGCACGGTGCAAGACATCATGGACGCACCCGATTCGGTGACCGGCCGCTGCCTGCGCAGCCCCATGGTCCACCCCATCGGCGTGCGCCGCGACATCACGCCCGAAACGCCGCAACTCAGCGTCAAAAAGGCGCGCATGCACAACCTGCAGAGCGTCAGCGTCAAGGTGCCGTTGCACCGCTTGGTGGCCGTCACCGGCGTGTCGGGCTCGGGCAAATCGACCCTGGCGCGCGACGTGCTGCTGGCCAATGTGCAAGCGGCCGTCAGCATCCCGCCCAAAGAGCGCGCCACCACCGCGCCCTTGTGGACGGGCTGTGACGGCATCGAAGGCTGGGGCGCCATCGACCGCGTGCTCGAAGTCGACCAAACGCCCATTGGCAAAACGCCGCGCTCGTGTCCCGCCACCTACATTGGCTTTTGGGATGCGATCCGCAAGCTGTTTGCTGACACCCTCGAGGCGCGCGCACGCGGCTGGGCCGCCGGGCGCTTCAGCTTCAACACCGGCCAGGGCCGCTGCCCTGCTTGCGAAGGCCAAGGCATCCGCACCATCGAGATGGCCTTCTTGCCCGATGTGAAGGTGCATTGCGACACCTGCAACGGCATGCGCTTCAACCCCGAAACGCTGGCCGCCACCTGGCGCGGCAAACACATCGGCGACGTGCTGAAGATGGAGGTCGATGACGCGGTTGAGTTCTTCGCCACCATGCCCGCCATCGCGCACCCGCTCAAGCTTTTGCAAGACGTGGGCTTGGGCTACCTGACACTGGGGCAGCCTTCGCCCACGCTGTCGGGCGGCGAAGCCCAGCGCATCAAGCTGGTGACCGAGTTGAGCAAGGTGCGCGACGAGATTGGCAAACGCGGCAACAAAGCACCGCACACCTTGTATGTGCTGGACGAGCCCACCGTGGGCCTGCACATGGCCGACGTGGCCCGCTTGATCCAGGTGCTGCACCGCTTGGTGGACGGCGGGCACAGCGTGGTCGTGATCGAACACGACCTGGACGTGATCGCCGAAGCCGACTGGGTGCTGGACATGGGCCCCGAAGGCGGCAGCGGCGGCGGCAAGGTGGCTGGCCAAGGCACGCCCGACCACATCGTGGCGCTCAAGACGCACACGGGCGTGGCGCTCAAGGGGGTGTTGCACCGAGCGCGTTGACGTTCGCGCCGGGTGGCAAGGTCACATGCCCGACACGGGTGCCTGCACACCCAGCACATGTGCCCACACCGTCAAGGTCAACAAGGCACCGGCCGTTGTCCACAAAATAAGTCGGGCCACCAGCGCCGTTTGGGCGCCCTCGCGCTCAGCCAACATCGACACATTGCTGGCCGATGGCAAGGCCGCTGCCAAGGTCAAGGTCAACAAACCTGTGGGTGACACGGGGTGCCCCATGGCCGCCAAGCCTGCGCCTAAAGCCGCGACGCCCACCGGATGGGCCACCAGCTTGAGCGCCACAGGCAAGGCCACAGCACGGATCGGCAATGCCTGACTGGCTGTGCCCGCCACATCGGCGTCAGGCCGCATTTGCGCCCGAGCCACCACCGCCCCCAGCGTGAACAAGGCCGCAGGCGTGGCCGACAGGCCCAACAAGCGCACGGTCTCGTCGGCCGCATGAGGCAGGTGCCAGCCCAACTCGGCCATGCCCATGCCGAGTGCCACCGACCACAGCAGCGGGTTGCGCAAAGCGCCCTTGAGCGATGCCCAGGCCGCTTGCCGCGCCTCGCTCTGGTCGGCATCTTGCGCGCCATGCACCGTGTGCGAATGGGCCCAGGCCAGGCACAGCGAGCTCAACAGCAGCACATCGATCACGATGGTGGCCGCCACCGGCCCGGCTGCCTGCGCGCCCAGCAAGCCGGTCAACAAAGGCAGGCCCAAAAAGCCCGTGTTCGGAAAGGCCGTGGCCAAGGCCATCAAACCGCCATCACGGCGCGACAAGCCAGCGCGCTGCGCCCACCACAAGGCCAGCGCCACCACCACCAAACCGGCCAGCCCGTACACCAGCAGCAGGTCCAGCAGCCCCGCTTGCGCCAAGGCACCGCTGGCGCCCAGCCTGAACAACAAGGCGGGCAGGCCAAAAAACAGCACAAAGGTGTTAAGCGCGCCAATGCCGTCCAGCGCCAGCAAGGCGCTTCGGGTGGCCAACCAGCCCATCAGGACCAAGGCGAAGAAGGGCAAAAACTGCAGCAACAGGCTTGTCATGCCGACATTGTCGCCGCGACCTCAAAGGCTCAGCGTACCCGCAACATGCCCAGCACGCCGCCCTTGCGCATCACGCGCCAGCCCAGCAGCACGGCCAGGATCACGGCGTAGACCATGACCTCGCCCAGATCGTTCTTGGCCGACTTCTTCCAGTAAAAATGCAGCAAGCCCAGCAGCGCAATGGCGTAGGTGAGCTTGTGCAGCGCCTGCCAGCGCTTGCCACCCAAGGCACGCACGGCCGCATTGAACGAGGTCAGCGCCAGCGGGGTCATCAAGACCAAGGCCACCACGCCCACCAAGATGAAGTTGCGCTTGAGGATGTCCTTGACGATGTCGTCGATCACCAAGCCCTTGTCCAAACCGGCATAGGCCATGAAGTGCAGGGCCGCATACACAAAGGCCGTCACGCCCAAGGTGCGCCGGTAACGCAGCAAAGCGGGCAGCGAAGCCACATCGCGCAGAGGCGAAATCGCCAGGGTCAACCACAGCCAGCGCAAGGCCCACTCGCCGGTCTCTTTGATGAGCTTTTCTGCCGGGTTGGCTCCGAGTTGATCGGTCAAAGCCCCGGCCAGCAAGGCCAGCGCCGGCACCGCACACAAGGCCCACAGCAGGGGCTTGGCCCAGGGCTTGAGCAGCCATTGGTTGATCAGAGACAGTTGCATCAGTAGAACTTCTTGAGGTCCATGCCCGCATACAAAGCCCCCACCTGGGCTTCGTAGCCGTTGAACATCAGCGTGGGCTTGCGGGCGGCAAACAAACCGCCATCGCCAATTCGGCGCTCAGTGGCCTGGCTCCAGCGGGGGTGGTCCACCTTGGGGTTGACGTTCGAATAGTAGCCATACTCACCTGGGTTGGCCTTGACCCAACTGGGGGTGTTGGGCTTTTCAACGAGCCTGATCTTGACAATCGACTTGGCGCTCTTGAAGCCGTACTTCCAGGGCACCACCAGGCGCAGCGGCGCGCCATTCTGGTTGGGCAAAACCTCGCCATACAGGCCAAAGGCCATCATCGTCAGTGGGTGCATGGCCTCATCGATGCGCAAGCCCTCTTGGTAAGGCCAATCGAGCACGCCTGAGCGCACACCCGGCATCTGCTTGGGGTCGGCCAGGCTGACGAAGTCAACGAACTTGGCCCGGCTGTTGGGTTCGGCCTTGTTGATCAGCGCCGACAGCGAATAACCCACCCACGGGATCACCATCGACCAACCTTCGACGCAGCGCAGGCGGTAAATGCGCTCTTCCATGGCGCCGAGTTTGAGCAGGTCGTCCAGGCCCAGCTTGATGGGCTTGTTGACCTCGCCCTCGATGCTCAGCGTCCATGCAGGACGCGGCTTGAGCGTGTGTGCGTTCTCTGCCGGGTCGGCCTTGTCGGTGCCGAACTCGTAGAAGTTGTTGTAGGTGGTGGCGTCGGCGTAGGGCGTGACCTTGTCCATCACGTAGGCGCCGGCCACCGCGCTGCGCACCGACGGCAAAGCCGGCAACTTGCCCGGGCCTTTGGCCATCGGCTCAGCGCCCACCAGCCCGGCCGAAGCCCCCAGCGCGCCTGCACCCATGGCCTTGAGCCAGGCGCGGCGGCCCAAATACAGCGCCTGCGGGGTGATCTCGCTGGGCACAGCGTGCGTCATGCCGCTCTCTGGGTGCGCGGCGTGGCGCGAGGTGCGGATCAAGGTCATGCGAGGGCTCCTGGTCAGACAAGGCCCGTCCACATCAGAAGGGCCAAGCATTGAGTCGAACAACGTGCCCCAAACCTTACACCCTGGGCTGCCCGAAGCTCAGGGCGCTGAAAAGTTGAGCACGCGGCCGTCAGGGCCATGCACCTGCATCAGCCGGCCCGACAGGCGTGCCTGCACCCGGTCAGGCAAGGGGGCAAAGCCGGTGCCGCGGGTCAACTCGTCGCCGTGCATGAAGCACCAGTACACAAAGCGCCCGGCCCATTGCGCGGCCACGGCGTCGCGCGGGGTCGCGTCCAGCAGCAAAAAACTGGTGGCGGTCAATGGCCAGGCATCGGCGCGCGCGCTGGCCAGCAAGGTGGCCGTGTCATCGCCCTTGCGGTACAGGCCAGACGCGAGAATGGCGGCGCGAAAGGCCTCTTCAGAGGCCACCACGGGCGCCCCCGAAGCGCCCTTGAGGCGCACCGCCACCAGCTTGTCCTTGAGCACCCGGTCGTAAGACACATAGGTCAACCCCCCCGGGGTGGACTTGAGCAGCGCGGCCACGCCGTCATTGCCTTTGGCGCGCAGGGGGTTGCCCGGCCAAGCTGGCAGCTGGCCCACGGGCACGGCGGCGGCAAAGCGGTTTGACGACACGGCCAGGTAGCGCGACCAGACCTCGGACGACCCCGAAGCCTCTTGCCGCACGATGCGCGCCACCTCGATGGCGGGCAAGGGCACACCGGGGTTCAGTGCGGCAATGCGGGGGTCGTTCCAGCGGGTGATGCCCGCTTGCATCAAATCGGCCAGGACCTCACCCGACAAGACCAGCTGGTTGCTGGCCACACCGGGCACATTGACCACAGGCACCAGGCCGCC
>CANCFV010000172.1 GCA_947377275.1 Burkholderiales bacterium
AGCATCGTCACCATCTTGGCCTTGTCGGTCATCGAGGGGATCAGGGTGATGGCGGTGGCGCCCGAGCCGATCACGACCACGCGCTTGCCGCTGTAGTCGAGGTTTTCAGGCCAGAACTGGGGGTGAATGACCTCGCCCTTGAACTCGTCGCGGCCCTTGAACTCTGGCGTGAAGCCTTCTTCGTAGTTGTAGTAGCCCGAGCACATCTGCAGCCAGTTGCAGGTGAACTGCACCGTCTCGCCCGACGTCTTTTGCACGTTCACCGTCCAGGTGGCCGTGCCCGAGTCCCAGTCGGCCGACATGACCTTGCTGCCAAAACGAATGTGGCGCTGGATGTCGTTCTCGCTGGCCGTTTCTTGGATGTAGTTGCGGATGCGATGGCCGTCGGCAATCACCTGCTTCTCGGTCCAGGGCTTGAAGTTGTAGCCCAGGGTGTACATGTCCGAGTCGGAACGGATGCCGGGGTAGCGGAACAGGTCCCAGGTGCCGCCGATGGTGTCGCGGCCTTCCAGGATGGCAAAGGTCTTGCCGGGGCATTGGGTCTTGAGGTGGCGGGCAGCGCCGATGCCAGACAGGCCAGCGCCCACGATCAAGACGTCAAAGTGTTCAGCCATGTGGGTAACTCCGTGTGCAAGGTCAGGCGCAGACACGCCATGTGATAACGAGTGTGTGCACTTTATCTGAAAATGCCGGTTGTCAAATTAGGGTTAGACCCTAGATTCAGGGGGACTCTGTGGGGTCTGCACGGGGCGTGGGCCCCTGTTTGCGGGGCGGCGGGTGGCCGAGTGGTGCCCCACCATCGGCCATCGTGTCGCAGCGCACAGACGCGTCAGGGCACCGAGATCAATGTGCCATGGGGTATCGCTTGACTTCAACCCCACTCACCCTCGAGGACGCACCATGCAAACAGAAACCATGAACGTGACTGGCATGACCTGCGGCGGATGCGTCAGCAAAGTGACGCGGGCGCTGAAGGCAATGCCCGGCGTGGGGAACGTGGACGTGTCGCTGCCTGACAAGGCGCGCGTCGACTTCGACGAAGACGTGACCTCGCGGGATCGCTTGCAATCGGCGGTGAGAGATGCCGGCTACGGGATCGCAAACGGTGAAGGCGCATCTGCCAGCCGGTCCAATGGCGGTTGCTGCGGCTGATCTCTGCGAGGGTGTCGCCCTGATGACGATCTCAGCGCCGCGCTCAGTTCGAGGGCGGATAGCGCGGAATCAGCGCCCGCTGGCGTCGCCAATGGCGCAGCAGTGCCAGCCAGCCCACGGGGCGATGACCTCGGCGGCGCATCTCGCTGCCAATCGCAAAGAGCCGCCGCTGCTTGTCGAACACGATGCCATAGGCCTGCCACAGCCCGAAGCGCGGATCCCAGGCGTGCACGGCCTCTGAGCCGGCGCCATTGACCTCAATGATGCGAAAGCGCCCGGCCTGCAAGGCTTCAAGGTTGTCGTATTTGACGTCGAAGCGCCCTGCGTGGAAGTCGCCCATGTCGCGCGCAATGGCGTCGACCGCCCGCAGCAGCTCGGCCGTGATGTGCGGCGTGCCGTCTTCATAGCCCCCGCCCACACGGGTTGAGCTGACCGACGCGATGCGCACCACCTCGCCTCGCGCAGGAACGCGGCGCACATCGCAGCATGGCTCGCTGGCGCCGTCGCGGCCAAGCCGGCAGGCGCGCTGGTCGGTGGACATGAGCTGGGCCACGCTGTGGACGCCATCGCCCACCACGCGCGGGAAATGGCGCAGCAACACGCCAAACAGCTCGCCCGATGCCGCGCCTGGCCAGCGCAGGTAGAACAAGCCGGCCTCACCTTCTGCCCCCAACCATTCCTGCAAGACCAGGCGCTCGCCGCAGGGGTAAGCAGCCACGTAGCGCGCCAGCGCCTCGGGGCCCTCGATGCGTCGCACACCAAAGCCGCACCAGCCCAGATCGGGCTTGACAGCCAAGGGGAAGCCCAGGCCCTGCAGCACCATTGCCGCTTGCACCTCGGCCAAGGCCCCAGGCCCAACGATGTCGACCGACGTGGTGTTGGCCGTTGCCGCCCGTGCGTGCGCGCCCATCAAGGCCAGGTATTCCATCTTGCCTTCGCCCACCAAGCCACCGGCGGTGAGCGCCGGGTTGGCGCAAGAAGGCAGCGTGATCGCACCATGGCGCAGCGACAAGCAGAGCCACTGCGCCACCATGGGCACGAGGTTCAGCCACTTGGGCAGACGTTCAAGCCGACCGACCTGGACGCCGACTGGCACGGCATCGGCCGCGGCCGTCAAGGGTGTGGCGGGCGCTGCGCTCATGCGCTTTGCACCGCCGCACGCACGATGCTGTAGTCAATCGGCTTGAAGGCCCCGTTGTTCGACTGCTCGGCCGAGCAGGCTGTCAGAGCGCACACCAAGTCCATCTCAGCCCGCAGCTCGATGAAGTCGCCAGGTCGGGACGTGGGCGGCAACACGCGCACCGCACCGTCTGCATCCACGGCCACATTCATGAAGATGTTGAAGGTGGTGGAGATCTGCTGCGGCCGGATCCCGTGAGGCTCAAAGGCGCCGCACAGGTTCTCGAAGCAACTGGGATGGTGTCCGTGCCAGTGATAGAGCTTCTCGAACATCTCCTGGCTGCAGGGCGTCAGCAAAAAGTCATGCCGACCCACGGTGTCGGACACGATGGTGAACATCGCGCGGCTGTCGTTGGCGTAAAGCACATCGCCCGTGCTCAGGTAGATTTTGCTGGCGTAGTCGATGCTGCGGCCCGACGACAGGCTGCACGCGGGGTCACCTTCTTTGAAAGCGAACAGGTCGGCCACCTGCTCACCCAGCGGGTCGCAGACGCGCAGCACGTCGCCAGCGCGCAGCTTGAACGAAGTGCCGCTTTGGGGCGCAATGCGCGAAAGCGACTGTGCCTCGGCGCGTTCAGCGGCCATGCGGTGTTCCGGGGCTGAATGCGCTGAAAGGGCAGCCCCAGTGGGCGCCCACGTCACGCCCTGAGTACTGCCTCGCCTCGGAGGCTTCGCCAAAGCGTGACAGCACCGGGTTGGTGTCACCCTGCAAGGCCACATCGCGGGCTCGGATCACGCGCTGCAGCTTGTCGTACTTGCCGCTTGCGCGCAGTTGCACGAATTGATCGTGGAAGTTGAACGCGATGCAGGGCGTGGGCGCGCGCCGGGCCAAGCGCGATGCATGCGGGTGGAGCCCGACCACAAAAAACGCACGGCCGCCGATGCTGAAGGAGAAGTCGGGCGAGGCAGGGTCGCTGCTCACGCCCGGCGCCCAATCGAAGTCACGCCGGTCGCAGCGATGCATCGCTTGCAGGTGACGCCAAAGCCGCCGCTCGAAGTCTTGTTCGTCACGCACATCGTCGTCGAACAGCGCGATGAAGGTCACAGGTGCTTCACCCGGGTCGGGGTAGGCCGCCGAAAACGCCGCGAGTGCGTCGCAAAGTGATTGCACTCGCGGTGACGCGTCATCGCCCAAGCGACCATGGCTTTGCATGTGCGCCCGCCCTGTGTTGATGGCAGAGCGCGCGCCCACGCAAGGAAACGAGTCTCCCAGCACGAAGCCTTCGAGCCGTGCTGCGGGCGCCGCGGTGGGCGACGCGCAAGACGATGTGCGCACTAGATACCACGCCGTCCGCGGTACCCAAACAGCAGGCCAGAAATGATCAGGGCGATCACGATGAGTCCGATCGGGCCGAGTCCCCAACCCATCCCCATGCCCCAATACACGCCGCCGCCGCCACCAAACACCACCAAAAGCAAAATCAAAACGATGAGCATGTCCATGGTTTCTCTCCTGAAACAGCGAAACATTGATGCGCCACATGGGCGCGATGAAGCCAGCGCGCCCTGAGGCCCGCTGAGCAGGCACTACGGCTTGACGATCATCAAGTTGTTGTGAACAGCGCTGACCGATTTGACCTTCGTCGCCAGTTCGGTGGCACGGTCGGACTCTTCCTTGCTGTTGACCGAGCCGGTCAGATCAACGACGCCATGGTCGGTGCGCACACTGATGGCGCGGCCTTTGACCCACTTGTCTTCAGCGAATGCTGCTTTGACCTTCGTGGTGATGGCCGCATCGCCCACGTACTGCCCAGCCGTGTCTGTTGATGTGTCGGCAGCGTGTGCTCCGATGGGGCCGAGCAAGGCGCCCAGTAAGAACAATGTTCCGGCGATCTTGGTGCGCATGGTGAACTCCTGTAAGGGTCAGCCGACCGGGGTCGACGTGTGGCAACGGCCACTCACACACACCGTAGTTCGTCGGCTGCGGCGGGTCTGTTCGCCGACACACACACCAAAGAAAGCGGACTTGAAGGACGCACGCCCGCGCCTTTGGACGAGGACGTCGCGGCACGGGTCACCGCATTGAGGCCGTCATGTGAAGGCCTGGAAATGTCGATGAAATCAATAGGGGATGTGACTCGTTCTGCCGCACTTGGTACAAGGCTCGGCGCCTTGGTGCCTGCCCCACCCGGACGAAGGGTCACCACTTAAGCTGAACTTCAGCGCCGTCCCGTAAAAAGCGCTGGCGCCTCAAGCGCCAGCGTCCATTTCATAACGAAACCAGTGAAAGTCCCCATGTCGTCAAACCCGCAATACCGGAAGTCCATCATGCAAGCCGGCCTGGCCATCGTGGCGTCCAGCCTTGGCCTTGTTGCGACGGCGAACGCCGCTCTCTGGGGGCGCGACATTCAACTGAACGCCGTGGCGGCTGACAGTGCTGCCTCCGTCTACCTCTACGACGACACGCTCAACGTGACCTGGCTGCGGGACGCGAATGGGAACGCCGGCAATGGCACCGGCGGCTTCACGAACTGGGCCACGGCCAACAGCTGGGCACAGAACCTGGTGACGGGCAGTGGCGCGACGGCGATCAGCGACTGGCGGCTGCCGAGCACGGATTCATCCGCGTTGACGCGCATCCAAGCTGGCGGCGTCTTCAACACGTTCAACATGCCGGTCAGCAGCAGCGAAATGGCCAGTCTGTTCTTCAGCACCCTGGGCAACCTGTCGTCCATTGCGCCCGACGGCCGTGCGCTGGATGCCAATGTCTACGGCTTGCAGAACGCCGGCAGTTTTCTGAACTTCAAGAATGACCTGTATTGGTCGGGCACGCAGTACGGCGCTGGCGCCAACTACACCTACTCGTGGTTCTTCCAGATGCAATACGGCGCACAAGACATGGTGATGGTTCGTCAGCCGGCCTGGTTCCTTGGGGGGGAGCCCATGGCCTATGCCCTGGCCGTGCGCTCGGGCGATGTCATGGCCGCCGTGCCCGAGCCTGATACCTAGTCCGCCCTGAACAATTGACTCAAGCTGCGGCCAGTTCGACCTGGCAACCGTGGTCACCGTCAGATTGCCCCGGCCAAGCCAGCGTCATGGCCAGCAAATGGGCAACAAAAAGCCTCAACAGGCTCAGCAGCAGGCGGATGTTGTG
>CANCFV010000173.1 GCA_947377275.1 Burkholderiales bacterium
CGCGCAGTCAGCGGCCGATGCCTTGACGCGCTGGACGCAGACCACCGTGGTGTCTTTGCCCGCCAGCCTCTTGTGGTTGGTGGTGGCCTGTGGCTCGCGCCGCTGGCTCCATGCCCTGAGCGAGCACTGGCAGATGGCTTACGCGGCCCTGCTGGGGGGCGCCGTGGGCTGCTTGGCGCAGTTGCAAGGCGCGTGGCTGGAAGGTGCCATGACCGGCTCGCCAGTTCAATGGGGCTGGCCTCAGCTGCCCTCCACCCTGACGGGCACGGCCTTGGGCTTGGTGGCCTTGGCCTGGTTGCGGCACCGTGCCCACAGCGCCTTGCCTGCACATGCCGCAGCGCGTCTGGCCGAGTTGCAGGCGCGCATCCGGCCGCACTTCTTGTTCAACACGCTCAACACGGCCATTGCCTTGGTGCAGATCGACCCGCAACGTGCGGAGGCGGTGCTGGAAGACCTGGCCGAGTTGTTCCGCCAGGCCCTGTCGTCACCATCGATGCGGGCCACGCTGGCCGACGAGGTGGACCTGGCGCAGCGCTATCTCAGCATCGAGCAACTGCGCTTTGGTGATCGGATCAAGGTGCGTTGGGAGTTGGACCCTGACGCGGGGCGCGCCGAGGTGCCCGCCCTGATCTTGCAGCCGCTGGTTGAAAATGCCGTTCGACATGGCGTGGAGGTGTCGGCTTCAGGCGGCTGGATCGTGGTGCGCAGCAAGGTGCAGGCCGGGCGCGCGGTCTTGACCGTGAGCAACTCGGTGCCACCCGACGTGCCAGCCCACGCTTCTGCCGGGCATGGCATGGCCTTGCGCAACGTGCGCCAGCGCTTGCGCCTGATGCACGATGTGCAGTCCGATTTTGAAGCCGGCCTGCAGGCCGCGCAAGGCAATCAACCGCCGGTGTACGTGGTGCGGCTGGCCGTGCCCATGCCCAGCGACCGAGCGTGAACCCATGGAGCAAAACCCAGTGACATTGAGTGTGGTGGTGATCGACGACGAGCCTTTGGCCCGCATGCGCATCCAGTCGCTGCTGGGCCAGGCGGCCGTGCCGGTCACGGTGGTGGCCGAGTTTGGCGAGCCCGTGTCCGCCTTGATGTGGCTGCGCGAGGCCGATGCCAAGGGGCAGAGCCCTGACCTGGTGCTGCTCGATATCCAAATGCCTGGCTTGGATGGCATGGTGCTGGCGGCGCGGTTGCGCGATCTGCAGCGGCCACCGGCCGTGGCGTTCGTCACCGCCCATGCAGAGCATGCTTTGCGTGCGTTCGATCTGGCGGTGGCTGACTACCTGACCAAGCCGGTGCGAATCGACCGGCTCAATGCCACGCTGGACCGTGTCTGCAAGCTCAAGGCGCTGCGCCCCGCCGCCGCTGAATCACCGCAGACCGCCGATGAGGCCGGTGTGTTTGTGGTGCAAGACCGCGGGCGCCTGGAGCGCATCCCGCTGGCCGACATCCTGTATTTCAAGGCCGAGCAAAAGTACGTGACCTTGCGCACCGCCGATCACAGTGTGGTGCTGGACGAATCGCTGTCAGAGCTAGAGGCCCGGGTGGGTGATCGCTTCATCCGCGTCCACCGCAATGCGCTGGTGTCGCGTCAGGCCATGCGGGCCTTGGAGCGCCGCGCCGACGACCCCGATGGGGGCGAGGCATGGTGGGTGCAGGTGGTGCCGACGCTGGAGTGGCTGTCGGTGTCACGCCGCCAGGTGGCAGCGGTGCGCGAGGCCATGGCCACTCAGGGCTGAGCCTCGCGTCAAGGTTCGCAAGGGCTCAAAAGCCCAGGCTGGCCAGCAGGTCGTCGACTTCGCCTTGGTTGGCGACCACGTCGGTGCGGCCTTCGGCATTGACCACAGGGCCATCCAGCCGGGGCTCGATGGCGTGGTGGCTGGTCAGGCTCGCTTCGACCTTTTGGGCTTGCTCAGGTGGCGCTGCTTGCACCAGCAAGCTCACCAGCTGGGCTTCCAGGTCGTTGGCCAGCTTGACCACTTTGGCCACCACTTGGCCCGTCAGGTCATGGAAGTCCTGGGCCATCATGATGTCGGTCAGATGGCCATCCACGCGCTTGGTGGTCGTCTCGACGTCTTGCACGAAGTTGAACACGGCACCGCTGGCCACGGCCTTGACCGGGTCGGCCGAGATCAGGGCCGCGAGCTTGCGTGTTTCGTTGGCGATGTGCTCTTGATCGGCCTTGGCCGTGTCCACCAGGTTCAACACCTTTTCAGCGGCGTCGGCCGTTTTGGTGGCGATGTAGTTCAGGCGGCTGCGCGCATCGGGGATGTCGTCAACAGTGTTTTTGAGGCCAGGCAAAACGCCCAGCATGTTCATCGTGTCGTGCAACTGGCGGGTGAGGGTGCCCAGTTGTTGAAAGATCTCGGGCGACGCCGCCGGCATCACCATGTTGTCTGGCAGGTCCATTTTCATGGCGCAACTCCCTTAGGCCGTCGCGGCCAGTTTTTGCATGATTTTTTGCACCTTTTCTTCCAAGGTGGCCTTGGTGAAAGGTTTGACGATGTAGCCAGCGGCGCCAGACTGGGCGGCCAGCACGATGTCTTCTTTGCGGGCTTCGGCTGTGACCATCAGCACGGGGAGGTGCTTGAGGCTGTCGTCGGCCTTGACGGCCTTGAGCAGGTCAAAGCCGTTCATGTTGGGCATGTTGATGTCGCTCACCACGAAATCAAACTTGCCGTTTTTCAGCATGTTCAAAGCGACGGCGCCGTCTTCCGCCTCTTCGGCGTTGTTGTAGCCGATCTCTTTGAGCAGGCCGCGCACGATGCGGCGCATGGTGGAGAAGTCATCCACGATGAGGAATTTCATGTCAACGGGGGTGCTCATGGCTTGTCCTTGTGTCAATCTGTGGCGTTGATCTTTGCCGCGTTCTAGAGCCTTATCGGCGGGCGTCGCCGGGCCTTGAGGGTTTTATGTCGGGGACTTCGGGTGTCGTGGGCTCTTCTTCGGGTTCGCTGGCCACCCGCGCCGAATCAAAGAAGCGGTCTTCAGCTTCCCGGTTCATCACGATGATGCTGATGCGTCGGTTCAGGGGGCTTTGAGGGTCGTCTTTCTCGAAAGGCATGCTGGCCGACAAGCCCTGGACCCGCAAGATGCGCGTGCCCGAAAGCCCTCCGGCAATCAACTCTCTGCGTGAGGCGTTGGCCCGGTCTGCCGACAACTCCCAGTTGCTGTAGCCCTTGTCGCCCGCGCTGAAGGGCTTGGCGTCTGTGTGGCCTTCGATGGTGAGGCGGTTGGGCACGTCTTCGAGCACGTGCCCAATGGCGCGCAAGATGTCACGCATGTAGAAGTTCACCTCGGCCGCGCCGCTGTCGAACATGGCCCGGTTCTGGTCATCCACGATCTGGATGCGCAGCCCCTCGGCAGTCAGGTCGAGTTGGATCTGGTTCTTGTACTTGGCCAGGCGTTCGTCGTTGGCGACCACCTCTTCGACTTTGGTTTTCAGCACCCGCAGGCGCTCCGTCTCGGCACGGGCTTGCTCTTGCCGAATGGCCTTTTTCTTGGCCTTTTCGGCGGTTGTCTCCGAGGACTTGCCCTTTTTGACCTGTCCTGCGCTCTCGGTCAGGCTGTTGCCGCCACCTTTGATGATCGAGCTGGCGTCGCCCGCGCCCGAGCCGCCGAACATGGCCACCTTGAGCGGGCTGTTGAAGTAGTCGGCAATGCCTTTTTTGTCGCCATCGGTGGTCGAACCCAGCAGCCACATCAGCAAGAAGAAGGCCATCATGGCCGTCACAAAGTCGGCGTACGCGATCTTCCAGGCACCACCGTGGGCAGCGTGGCCACCCTTCTTGATGCGCTTGATGATGATCGGTTGGACCTTTTTGGAATCTCCGGCCATGGCTTACTTCTTCTTCACGTGGGCTTCAAGCTCAGCGAATGTGGGGCGCTCGGTCGAGTACAGCACCTTGCGCCCGAACTCAATCGCCACCTGCGGCGCATAGCCCTGCATGCTGGCCAAGAGCACGGTCTTGACCACCTGGAATTCTTTGGTCGCTTCGTCGAGCTTTTGCTCCATCAGCCCAGCCAAAGGCTCCACCACACCGTAAGCCAGCAAGATGCCCAAGAAGGTGCCGACCAGCGCCGAGCCAATCATGCCGCCCAGCACGGCGGGTGGCTGCCCCACCGAGCCCATGGTGTTGACCACACCCAGCACCGCGGCCACGATGCCGAAGGCGGGCAAAGCGCCAGCCAGGCGGGCCATGGCCGCGCAGGCGTTGTGGCCTTCGTGGTGGTGGGTGTCGATCTCGTTGTCCATGAGCGTCTCGATCTCGTGGGCGTTGAGGTTGCCTGAGACCATCATGCGCAGGTAGTCGGTGATGAACTCAACCACGTGGTGGTCTTGCCCCATCACCGGGTACTTCTTGAACAGCGCAGAGTTGTGTGGGTCTTCGACGTCTTTTTCAATCGACATCAGGCCCTCTTTGCGCACCTTCTGCAAGATCTCGAACATCATTGCCATGAGCTCCATGTAGCGCTCTTTGGTGTATTTCGAGCCTTTCACCAATGGGCCCAGGTTGGCGGCAACGGCCTTGAGCGTCTTGGTCTGGTTGTTCACCACGAAGGCGCCCAGGGCACCACCCAGAATGGCCATTAGCTCCAACGGCAAGGCCTCGATGATGACCTCCATGTTGCCGTGGTGGAGGATGTAGGCGCCAAAGATGCACCCGAGCGCAACGACGTATCCGATGGCGAGATTCATGGTGGTCTGATGGCTGCTAAGGCGAGGGTGGTGTGAGGCAGGATGGCGAAGCCCAAATGCTCAGGCCTTGTGCTCATCTTCGGCCACCGGGGTGGTTTTCTAAACCGTGAACAACGCCACGGGACCCTCGTTTTTCGTCTCCTGACAGGCGCGAGCCAGCGAAGGCGCAAAAAAAGGCGGACCCGGTGAGGGGCCCGCTTGAAAGCACAAATCAAGTGCCAGGAGGAGACAAGCAAGAACGCTTTCCTTGCAGAAAACGCTCACCAGTTTCTTCGGCAGCAGGTGCTGCAACTTGAGCCCGATGAGGCCTTTGCAAGTGGGCCTGAGCGTGCACTTGTCACGCCCGGCCCCCAATGAGGATCAATGCATCTGGATGCCACCGGCAGCCTTGCCCTTGCCAGCACGGGCAGGCGGGTTGCACAGGCCGCACACGAAGTGGCGCGAAATCTCATGGGGGTGGCTGACGAAGTGGCCACCACACTTGGAGCACTTGGTCATGGTCAGCATTCCGTTGTCGATGAACTTGACCAGACGCCAGGCGCGGGTCACCGACAGCAGGGGCTCCAGACCTTGCGATTGGGTTTGTTCCAGGTAGAGCTGGTAGGCCTTGATGACGATGTCGATCTCGTCGATTTCGGCGGCCTTGTTCAGGTACTCGTGGATGTTCAAAAACAGGCTGGC
>CANCFV010000174.1 GCA_947377275.1 Burkholderiales bacterium
AACAGGTCCGCGACACCGCCGCCGAACTGCTCAATCTGTATGCCCGCCGCGCCGCACGTGAAGGCTTTGCCTTCCGCTTCTCCGCACAGGATTACGAGGCCTTTGCCGCCAGCTTCGGCTTTGAAGAAACGGCCGACCAGCGCGCAGCCATCCACGCCGTCATCCAAGACATGATCAGCCCCCGCCCCATGGACCGCCTGGTCTGCGGCGACGTGGGCTTTGGCAAGACCGAAGTGGCCCTGCGCGCCGCCTTTGTGGCCGTGACCGGCGGCAAACAAGTGGTGCTGCTGGCGCCCACCACGCTGCTGGCCGAACAGCACTTCCACAACATCTCCGACCGCTTCGGCCAGTGGCCCGTGCGCGTGGCCGAGATGTCGCGTTTCAGATCGGCCAAAGAGATCAAGGCCGCCATGCAAGGCCTGGAAGACGGCACCATCGACATCGTCATCGGCACACACAAGCTGCTGAGCGACTCCGTCAAGTTCAAGCGCCTGGGGCTGCTGATCATCGACGAGGAGCATCGCTTCGGTGTGCGCCACAAAGAGGCCATCAAGGCCATGCGCGCCGACATCGACGTGCTCACGCTGACGGCCACACCCATCCCCCGAACCCTGGGCATGGCCATGGAAGGCCTGCGCGACCTGAGCGTGATTGCGACTGCGCCACAACGCCGCCTGGCCATCAAGACCTTTGTGCGCACCGAGGGCTCCAGCGTGATCCGCGAGGCCGTGCTGCGCGAGCTCAAGCGCGGCGGGCAGGTCTACTTCCTGCACAACGAGGTCGACACCATCGAGAACCGGCGCGACAAGCTGCAAGCGCTCGTCCCCGAGGCCCGCATCGCCATTGCCCACGGCCAGATGCCCGAGCGCGAGCTGGAGCGCGTGATGCGCGACTTCGTGGCCCAACGCCACAACGTGCTGCTGTGCTCCACCATCATCGAGACCGGCATTGACGTGCCCTCGGCCAACACCATCATCATGGCCAGAGCTGACAAGTTCGGCCTGGCCCAGTTGCACCAGCTGCGTGGCCGCGTGGGCCGCAGCCACCACCAGGCCTACGCTTATTTGCTGGTGCCCGATGTGGAAGGCCTGACCAAACAGGCCGCGCAACGCCTGGACGCCATCCAGAACATGGAAGAGCTGGGCAGCGGCTTCTACCTGGCCATGCACGACCTGGAGATTCGCGGTGCCGGCGAGGTGCTGGGCGACAACCAGAGCGGCAACATGATGGAGGTGGGCTTTCAGCTCTACAACGAGATGCTGGGCGAGGCCGTGCGCTCGCTCAAGTCAGGCAAAGAGCCTGACCTGCTCTCGCCACTGGGCCTGTTTGGCGCCAACACCGACATCAACCTGCATTCGCCCGCGCTGCTGCCCGATGCTTATTGCGGCGACGTGCACGTGCGCCTGAGCCTGTACAAGCGCATTGCCACGGCCGACTCGGTCGACAAGATCGAGACCATGCTCGAAGAGATCGTCGACCGCTTTGGCAAGCTGCCTCCGCAAGCCCAGGCCTTGTTCGACACGCACAAGCTGCGCGTGCTGGCCAAGCCTTACGGTGTAATCAAGATCGATGCGGCCCCCGGCATCATCAACGTGACCTTCAGGCCCAACCCACCGGTCGAGCCCATGCGCATCATCGAGCTGGTGCAAAAGAACAAGCACATCAAGCTGGCGGGCAATGACAAGCTGCGCATTGAAAAGGCGCTGTCTGACCCGAAGGACCGGGCCGAGTACGTGCGGGGCTTGTTGAAGGCTTTAGGGCAGCCGATCAAGGCTTGACAGCCTTGATGCCAGGCGCCTTCACACCAAGGATGTGGGCGCCCAGCGCCTCGGCCACCTCGATGCCATCGACCCCCGCAGACATGATGCCGCCGGCATAACCCGCGCCCTCACCGGCGGGGTACAAGCCCTTGACGTTGAGACTCTGAAAGTCGCGTCCCCGGGTGATGCGCAAGGGCGACGAGGTGCGCGTTTCAACCCCCGTGAGCACCGCGTCGGGCATCGAAAAGCCCTTGATCTGTTTTTCAAACGCGGGCAAGGCCTCGCGGATGGCGTCCAGGCAGTACTCGGGCAGACTGCCGTTGCCCTTTTGGGCCAGATCGGTCAGGTGCACGCCGGGCTTGTAGGAGGGCTCGACATTGCCCAACACCTTGCTGCGCTGGCGCTTGATGAAGTCACCCACCAGAGAGCCTGGCGCCATGTAGCCGCCCTCACCCAACTCGTAAGCGCGCGACTCCCAAAACCGCTGGAAGGCCATGCCATCGAGCGGGCTGACTGGGCCTTCTGCCTTGCCGTCTTGCCGGTAGTCTTGCGGCGAGATGCCCACCACGATGCCCGCGTTGGCGTTGCGCTCGTTGCGTGAGTACTGGCTCATGCCGTTGGTGACCACGCGGTTGGGCTCGGATGTGGCGGCCACCACCGTGCCACCTGGGCACATACAAAAGCTGTAAACCGCGCGCCCATTGCTGGCGTGGTGCACCAGCTTGTAATCGGCAGCCCCCAGGATCTCATTGCCCGCATTGGGGCCAAAACGCGCCCGGTCGATCACACCTTGCGGGTGCTCGATGCGGTAGCCGATCGAGAACGGCTTGGCCTCCATGTAGACGCCACGCTCGTGCAACATCGTGAACGTGTCGCGCGCACTGTGGCCCAGCGCCAGCACCACCTGGTCGGTGCGGATGTGCTCACCGCTGGCCAGCGTCACGCCACGGATGTGTTGCTCACCTTCTTTGCCGTCGATCAAGACATCGGTGACCTGTTGCTCAAAGCGGATCTCGCCGCCCAACGCCTCGATGTCGGCCCGCATTTTCTCGACCATGCTCACCAGGCGGAAGGTGCCGATGTGCGGCTTGGCCACGTACAAAATCTCTTCAGGCGCACCGGCCTTGACGAACTCGGTCAGCACCTTGCGCGTGAGGTGTCGCGGGTCAGAGATCTGGCTCCACAGCTTGCCGTCTGAGAACGTGCCCGCGCCCCCCTCACCAAACTGCACATTCGATTCTGGGTTGAGCACCTTCTGGCGCCACAAGCCCCAGGTGTCTTTGGTGCGTTGACGCACTTCTTTGCCACGCTCCAACACGATCGGGCGCAAGCCCATCTGCGCCAAGATCAAGGCCGCAAAGATGCCGCATGGCCCAAAGCCAACCACCACGGGGCGATGCCGCTCACCACTGAAGTGCTCAGCGGGCGCATGGCCCACAAATTGGTAGGACGTGTCTGGCGTGACGCGCACGTGCGGGTCGCCCGCAAACTGGTTCAGCAAGCTGTCTTGCAGCGCGTCGCTTTTGAGTTCGCAGTCGATCGTGTAGATCAAGACGATGGCGGTTTTCTTGCGCGCGTCGTAGCTGCGCTTGAAAACGGTGAAGTCGAGCAGGTCGGCGCTCTCGATGCCCAGTCGGGCCAGGATGGCTGGGCGCAGGGCATCGGCATCGTGGCTCAGGGGCAGGCGCAATTCGGTGATTCGGAGCATGGGCGGGATTTTCAACCAGAACCGGCTTGATCAGCCGCGCGCAGGCACATCAAGCAGGCAAGAGCCTTTGCACCAGGGGGTGCATCACGCGTTTTTCGGTGCCAATGGCGAAAAATTGCTCCTCCACCCCTTCACATGGCGCCAGGTGCTGCACGTCATAGCGGGTGATCAGCTTGTCGTGCACCCATTGCGCCGCCGGGAACACGCCCATGCCCGCCGAGCCAAACGTGGCCAGCAAGGCGCTGTCTTGAAACTCACCCACCACATTCGGTCGGATGCCCTGGCGCTCGAACCACTGGTCCAGGCGCGCCCGCACCGAGGCGTGCTGCGTGGGCAGCAACACAGGCACCTTCGCCAAGCTTTGCGGAAAGTCCGCCATGGCCTGGTCCACCCAGGCGGCAGGCCCATACCAAGCCACCGGCGAGGCCCCCAGGCTGTGGCTGTACACCTTGAGGTTGGGGTTGGGTGGCTGCGCCCGGTCGGTCAGGACCACGTCGAGCTTGTGCAGCGCCAGTTCGGCCAGCAAGCCTTCGAAGCGGTCTTCGTGGCAGATCAGGTGCAAATCGGGTGTTTGGATCACGGGCTGCAGCAGACGCCGCACTAACAGCTTGGGCAGGCTGTCTGAAATGCCCACCGCCAAGCGCACGCCAGGCCGTGCCACCACGTCGCGCACCAGCTCGGGCAGTTGCGAGCCCAACTGAAAGATCTGCTCGGCCTGCTTGAGCGCGGCATGCCCCGCCTCGGTCAGCGCCACGCCGCGCCCTGCGGGTTTGAGCAAGACGCAGCCCAGCTCGCGCTCCAGCTCACGCACCTGTGCACTGACGGTCTGCACCGCCATGCCCAGGCGCTCGGCCGCACGGGCCATGCCGCCCTCTTTGGCCACAACCCAAAAGTAATACAGGTGACGGTAGTTGAATGCGAGGCTCATGTTTCGTTTTTTACGAACAAACACTCAAGCATTGTCTGCTTTTTCAAAAGCCTGCGCATCCCTAAGCTGTGCCCATCGTTGTTCTCACACGGAGCTTTCAGCATGAACACCCCATCCGACCCGCGCTTCTCGCCCCAAGCCGCCCAAACGGTGACTTACACCATGGTGGGCGACACCGGCGCGCCCCTCAGCCAAACCCGCCAAGCGGCCTCGAAGGTGCTGCGTCAAACGCATGCCCTTCTGTCGATGACGCTGCTGTTCAGCGCCGGCGTGGCCGCCGCCAGCGTGGTCAACGGTTGGGCTGCGCCTGGCTTGATCCTGACGCTGGTGGGCTACTTCGGTCTGCTTTTCGCGGTGCACAAGCTGCAAAACAGCGCATGGGGCCTGGCCGCCGTGTTCGCCTTGACTGGCTTCATGGGCTACAGCCTGGGGCCCGTGCTGAGCAAGGTGCTGAGCCTGCCGGGTGGTGCAGACACGATCACCCTGGCCCTGGCCAGCACCGGCGCCACCTTCTTGGCCATGTCGGCGTACGGCATGACCACCAAGCGTGACCTGAGCTTCCTGGGCGGCTTTTTGTTCGCCGGCATGGTGATCGCCCTGGTGGCTGGCCTGGCTGGCGCCTTCTTGCAGATCCCTGCACTGTCCTTGGCCGTGTCCGCCATGGTGGCCTTGTTGTCGGCTGGCTTGATCTTGTTTGAAACCCAACAGATCTTGCAAGGCGGCCAAACCAACTATGTGCTGGCCACGGTGAACCTGTACGTCTCGCTCTTCAACCT
>CANCFV010000175.1 GCA_947377275.1 Burkholderiales bacterium
ATGAAGCGCTTGACGACCATGTCGTAGAGCTTGGCTTCGATCTCGCTCAAGCTCTTGGGCGCCTGCAGCGTGGGGATGATGGCAAAGTGATCCGACACTTTGGCGTTGTCAAACACACGCTTGTTGGGCTTGATGTAGCCGTCGTTGACTGCCTTGCGGGCGTGCTGAGCCAGCTCGCGCAAAGGGCCGGGCAGGTCCTCGTTGGCGATCATGTTCATGGTGTCTTTCACCACGGCCACATAGTCTTCGGGCAATGCGCGCGAGTCGGTACGCGGGTAGGTCAACACCTTGTGCTTTTCATACAAGGCCTGGGCCAGGCCCAGCGTGGTCTTGGCAGAAAAGCCAAAGCGCGAGTTGGCCTCACGTTGCAGCGTGGTCAAGTCATACAGCAAAGGGCTGGCTTGGCTCGAAGGCTTGGCCTCTTCCGTCACGGTGGCGGCTTGGCCCTTGACGGCTTCGGCAATGGCCTGGGCTTCAGCAGCAGACCACACCCGGTCGGCCTTGAGCTCGGCTTCCAGCGAGCCCTCGACCGCAGCCTTGTCCTTCTTGAAGTCGGGGTTGAACCACTTGCCGTCGTACTGGCCGGCTTGCGCGTCGAACGTGCCGCGCACTTCCCAGTAATCGCGGAACACGTGCTTGCGGATTTTTTCTTCGCGCTCCACCACGATCGACAGGGTTGGCGTTTGCACACGGCCCACGGTGGTCAAAAAGAAGCCACCGTCGCGCGAGTTGAACGCCGTCATGGCGCGCGTGCCATTGATGCCCACCAGCCAGTCAGCCTCCGAGCGGCAACGGGCGGCGTTGGCCAGCGGCGTCATTTGCTCGTCGGTGCGCAGCTTGTCAAAGCCGTCGCGGATGGCCTGCGGCGTCATGCTTTGCAGCCACAAGCGGCTCACCTCTTTGCCCAGGCCTTTGGCCCGCAGCGTGGCGGTGCTGTCTTGCGCGTACTGCGCGATCAAGCGGAAGATCAACTCACCCTCGCGCCCCGCGTCACATGCGTTGATCAGGCTGGTCACGTCTTTGCGCTTGATCAGCTTGACCAGGGCATTGAGGCGTCCCTTGTTCTTGTCGATCGGATTGAGATCGAAGTGCGGTGGGATGACGGGCAGGTTGGCGAAACTCCACTTGCCACGCTTGACGTCGAACTCCTCGGGCGCTTTGATCTCGACCAAGTGACCCACGGCGGAGCTGACCACATAGTGCTCACTCTCAAAGTAGTCGTCGTGTTTGTCGAACTTGCCATCGATCGGCGTGAGGGCACGCACGATGTCTTGGGCAACCGAAGGTTTTTCTGCAATGACCAGGGCTTTGCTCATGGGCGTGTTTATAGCGTCAATCCGTTCTTACAATCGGGCTTCTCGCGCGCACACATGCACACACGTGCACACATGCAGGCGCGCGCGCCCACCAATTCAATGTACCCAAACTGGCCGATGACGCAAGCTGCGAAAAAAACCACGCCCGCCGCCCGAGTTGCGACCGCTTCATCGGCCCCCACCTCTGGCCCACGCACCCAGGTGCGCGAATCGGGCGTCCACGGCAAGGGGGTGTATGCCATTCGCCCCATCAAAGCGGGCGAGAAGGTGCTGGAGTACAAGGGTGAGATCATCACCTGGGAAGAGGCCCTGGATCGCCACCCACACGACCCAGAACAGCCGAACCACACTTTTTATTTCCATTTGGACGACGGACACGTCATCGATGGCAAGCACCAAGGCAATTCGGCCAAGTGGATCAACCACTCGTGCGAGCCCAACGTGGAGGCCGAGCAAAGCGGCATGCGCGTCTTCCTGAATGCCCTGCGCGACATCGACGTCGGTGAAGAACTGTTCTTTGACTACGGCCTCGTGATCGACGCCCGCCTGACGGCCAAGCTCAAGAAGGAATACGCCTGCTGGTGCGGCGCTGCGGGTTGCCGCGGCACCATGCTGGCCCTCAAGCGCAAGCGTTGAACGGGCTGCGCGGGCCATGAGCGAGTCCACGGCCGTGATGGCCGATCTCAATGCGGCGGCTGAACGCATCTGGCAAGACAGCGAGGCCTCGTGCCCCGGCCTGAGCCTGGACGTGGTGCGCAAGATCGACTCCACCAACACCGCGCTCATGCAACGAGGCCGACAAGGCCAGGTCTCGCCCACCTTGATGGTGGCCGCCGAACAACACGCAGGCCGGGGTCGACAAGGCAGACAGTGGCAAAGCGCCTTGGGCGACTGCCTGACCTTCTCCCTCGCGCTGCCCATGCAGCTGGATGGCATCCCCGGAGGCGGCAGCGCCTTGTCGCTGGCCGTGGGCCTGTCGCTGGCGCAAGCGCTGGACCAAGGGTTGAACCAAGCGGCGCTTGACGCCGGCCTGCCCACCGTGAACGCCGCCGCCATCGGCCTGAAGTGGCCCAACGACCTTCACCTGCAAGGCCTGAAACTGGGCGGCATCCTGATCGAAGCCAGCCCCTCTGCGACGCTGCCGCCCACGCACCGCTGGGTGGTCATCGGGGTCGGCCTGAACGTGCGGCAGGGCCCTGAAGGTGCCAGCGCCTTGTGGACACACCACCCGGCCTGCGGCAGCGGCTTGCTGCAACCCAGCCTGGGCGCCGTGTGGTCTTGGCTGGCCCCTGCCCTGATCCGCGATGTGCAGCGCTTTGAAACACAAGGCTTTGCGCCTGTGCATGCGGCCTACGCCAGCCGCGATGTGTTGCGCGGCCAGAACGTGGGCCTGTGGACCACACCGGGGCAGTCGCCCCACCAAGGCCACGCGCCCAGCCAGGTCGGCCAGGCCCTGGGCGTGAGCGACACCGGTGCGCTGCTCGTGCATACTGACAGCGGCCGCCAATCGTGGACCAGTGGCGAGGTCAGCGTGCGTTTGCAAACGCCCTGAGCCACCGCCCAGCCCTTGCCGCCCCTGTTGCCACACCCATTGCCCCACCGAGACCGATGCTGCGTTCACTTGTGCTGATCCTGTTGCTCGTCAACGCAGGCTTTTTTGCATGGAGCCACGGCTGGCTCAACGACGTGGTCGGGGTCAAACCCGACGCGCAGCACGAGCCCCAACGCCTGAACCGCGAAGTGCAGGCCGACAAGATCGTGGTGCTGGCGCCGGCATCAGGTCAGCAAGCCAGGTCCACAGCCAGCAGCGCGGCATCGGCCATGGCAGCAGCCTCAGAGAGCGCATCGGCCGCATCCGCTGCCAGCGGGGTCGAGGCCACCGTCGTTGCAGCCAGCGCACCCGCATCCATGCCCACCGTCGTTTCTGCAGCATCCTCGGCAAGCAGCGCCACGGTGGCCTTGGCGAAGAAGCAGCCAGCCACCCTCTGCGTCGAAGCCGGCCCGTTCATGGCCAACGAGGTGGGCGAGGTGCAAGCCAGCCTGCGCAACGCCCTGCCTGCGGGCAGCTGGCAAACCGACACGGTGATGGTGCCCGGGCAATGGCTGATCTACATGGGCCCCTACCCTGACGCCGACCTCTTTGCGCGCAAACAGACCGAACTGCGTCGCATCAAAGGCCTGGCCTTCGAAGAAGTCACCAGCCCCGCCAACTTGGCGCATGGCTTGTCACTCGGCAAGTTCAACCAGCAGACCAAAGCCGAGGCCGCGCTTAATGCCGTCAAGACGCGCGGCATCCGCACGGCACGCGTGGTCAATGTGCGCCCCAGCATGGACGTGCAAGTGGTGCGCGTGGCCCAAGCCTCAGAACGCATGCAGGTGAGCCTGGCGAGCCTGAAGCTGCCTCACGGCAAGGGCTTCACAGCCTGCCCATAAAAAAAGGCCCCGAGGGGCCTTTTTGCTCACTTGCCGATCACTTGGCAATCACGCGTGCCATCTCCAGGCACTTGTTCGAGTAACCCCACTCGTTGTCGTACCAGGACACGACCTTGACGAAGGTGCTGTCCAGGGCCAGGCCTGCTTCGGCGTCGAACACCGAGGTGCAGACTTCGCCACGGAAGTCGGTGGCCACGACCTTGTCTTCGGTGTAACCCAGCACGCCCTTCATGGCGCCTTCAGAGGCGGCCTTCATGGCCTTGCAGATGTCTTCGTAGGTGGTTTCGGTGTTCAGCTCAACGGTGAGGTCAACGACCGACACGTCCGAGGTGGGCACGCGGAAAGCCATGCCGGTCAGCTTCTTGTTCAGCTCAGGAATGACCACGCCCACGGCCTTGGCAGCGCCAGTGCTCGAAGGAATGATGTTTTCCAAGATGCCACGGCCACCGCGCCAGTCTTTGTTCGAAGGGCCGTCCACGGTCTTTTGCGTGGCGGTGGCAGCGTGCACGGTGGTCATCAAGCCGCGCTTGATGCCGAAGGTGTCGTTCAGCACCTTGGCCACGGGGGCCAGGCAGTTGGTGGTGCACGAAGCGTTCGAGATGATGGCTTGACCGGCGTAGGTGCCGTGGTTCACGCCGTACACGAACATGGGGGTGTCGTCCTTCGAAGGGGCCGACAAGATCACCTTCTTGGCGCCAGCCTTCAAGTGGGCTTCGGCGGTGTCCTTGGTCAAGAACAGGCCGGTCGACTCGATCACGACGTCGGCGCCGACTTCGTCCCACTTCAGCTCAGCAGGGTTCTTCACGGCAGTCAGGCGGATCTTCTTGCCGTTGACGATCAGGTTGGTGCCTTCAACGGCGACTTCGCCCTTGAAGCGGCCATGCACGCTGTCGTACTTGAGCATGTAAGCCAGGTAGTCAGGCTCGAGCAGGTCGTTGATGCCGACGATTTCAACGTCGTTGGCGAAGTTTTGAACGGCGGCGCGGAACACCATGCGGCCGATGCGGCCGAAGCCGTTGATACCAATCTTGATGGTCATGATTTGGGTCTACCTTGAATCAAAAAAACGAAACCAGAAACTCGGAAATCACTTCTTCTTGGCGTGCAGGGCCAGCACCTTGCGCACCGTGGCCACCACGTTCTCTGTGGTGAAACCAAAGTGCTTGAACAGCACGCCAGCCGGGGCCGACTCGCCATACGTGTCCAGGCCGACCACGGCATCGACGCCGTACTTCCACCAACCGTCGGTCACACCGGCCTCAACGGCGATGCGCGGCAGCTTGGCGGGCAGCACAGACTTCTTGTATTCCACGCTCTGACGGTCGAACACGGTGTTCGAAGGCATCGACACCACGCGCACCGGAATGGCCAACTTGGCCAGCTCGGCTTGCGCATGCA
>CANCFV010000176.1 GCA_947377275.1 Burkholderiales bacterium
GTCAACGACGTCTCGGGCGCCACCATCATGGGTGACGGCCGGGTGGCACTGATCCTGGACGTGGGCAGCCTTGTGCGCCGCTCGCGTCACTGATCGGCACGAAGCTTAGGAGATCAAGCCATGGGCATGATGGAAAAACTGGACGTGCAAGCCGACCTGGCACGTGAGTACCTCACCTTCCGTTTGGGCGAGGAAGAGTACGGCATCGACATCCTCAAGGTGCAGGAGATCCGTGGGTATGAAAACCCCACGCGCATCGCCAATGCACCGCACTTCCTCAAAGGCGTGGTCAACCTGCGCGGCACCATTGTCCCGATCGTGGACCTGCGCCTGCGCTTTGGTTGCAGCACGGTCGAGTACAACGCTTTCACGGTGTCCATCGTGCTGCACATTGGTCAACGAACCATCGGCACGGTGGTCGACTCCGTGAGCGACGTGATGGAGATCGCCGCCGAATCGGTGCGCACTGCCCCCGAGATGAACTCGGCCGTGGACGCAGCCTACATCCGTGGTCTGGCCCAGGTGGGCGAGCGCATGGTGATTTTGCTCGACATCGAGAGCATGTTGATGGGCCAAGACATGGGCCTGATCGACTGATCGCTGCCGATCACATGGCCCCTGGCGGGCCTCCCTGGTGGCCGGGTCTGACCACGCACTGACAAGCAGTAGTCATACACGGAGATCAACATGCATGCAATCAAGACGGGCCTGCTGGCCGCAGCATTGGGTTTGTTCGGCCTGGGCATGGCCCACGCGGCAGACGGCGGCGCCACCAAAGACGACGCCGTTGCGATGGTGAAAAAGGGCGTGGCTTACATCAAGGCCAACCCGCATGACAAGGCTTACGCCGACCTCACCGACAAGGCCAACACCACCTGGCACCACGAAGACCTGTACCTGACGGTCTATGGCCTGGACGGCACCGTGCGTGCCCATGGCGCCAATGCCAAGATGGTGGGCAAGAACCTCATTGAGCTCAAAGACATCGACGGCAAGGCGTTTGTGAAAGAGCGCGTGGACCTGGCCAAGACGCAGGCCAGTTTCTGGCAAGACTACAAGTTCACCAACCCCGAGAACAAAAAAATCGAGCCCAAGAGCATGTATTGCGAAAAGCTCGATGACTCCGTGGTGTGCGGTGGCATCTACAAGTAATGGGTGTCCATGCCGTTTGAGTGAGGCCCTCGCGGCCTCAGAGAGGACACCCTCATGAAGTTGAGAACCAGCCTGATGGTCGCCCCCGTGGTGGCCTGCTTGGTGCTGCTGTCGTGCCTGGCAGGTTTTTTGTTTGTGATCAATGATTACGACGAGAAGACCCGAGCCACCTACGAGGCCAGCGCCTTTGACCAGCAGCAAGTTGGCGAGGTGCAGCAGCGGCTGGCCGAAGTCCACGTGCTGCTGTACCGCACCATCGCCGTCATTGGCTCGCTCGACGAGCCTGAGGTGAAAGCGCGTCGCGACACTTTGCAGTCGACGGGCAAAGACATTCGCAGCGCCATGGCCGGGGTGCTGAGCATCAGCGATGCCGCATCGGAGCCCGCACAGGGCTTTGACGCATCGCTCAAGAAATTCATTTCCGGCGCAGATGTGGCCATTGACCTCTCGACCATCGACCCCAACACGGGCGTGGCGGCTTTGCAATCGGCGGACGCCGAGCACAAGGCCTTGGTGGGGCAGCTCAAGAAGCTGATTGAGCGTGTCAAAGCCAGCTCTGAAGCCAATGCCGCCGACTTGCACGCGGCCTTGACGTACAAACAGATCGCCATTGGCGTGCTGGGTTTGCTGGCAGGCGCGGCGGCCTTTGGTTTTGCCTGGATGATGCAGACCCGCGTGGTCAAGGACATCTCCTTGGCGGCGCAGGCAGCCGATGAAGTGGCCAGTGGCAATTTCAACCGCGAGCTTCACAGCGATCGCAAGGATGAGATCGGACAGCTTTTGTCGGCCTTGGGTCGCATGGTGCACGAGCTGTCGTCTTCGCTGCGCACCGTGCAAGACGCTGCGCGCTCCATTGGGCAGGCCTCGGCCGAGATCGCCGTGGGCAATGCCGATCTGAGTCACCGCACAGAAAGCACGGCTTCGAGCTTGCAAGAGACGGCTTCGTCGATGGATGAGTTGACTGGCACGGTGCGCCAGACGGCCGAAGCCGCTCGCTCGGCCAATGGCCTCGCAAAGAGCGCGACCGACGCAGCCAAACGCGGCGGCGGGGTGATGGAGCAGGTGGTCAGCAACATGTCAGAGATTGACACGGCCTCGCGCAAGATCAACGAGATCATCAGCGTGATCGACGGCATCGCCTTCCAGACCAACATCTTGGCGCTCAATGCGGCCGTGGAAGCGGCGCGGGCGGGTGAGCAGGGTCGCGGTTTTGCCGTGGTGGCGGGCGAGGTGCGTTCGCTGGCCAAGCGCAGCGCCGATGCCGCCCACGAAATCAAGACGCTGATTGGTTCATCGACGCAGCGGGTCGAGGTCGGGACACGTTTGGTGCAAGAGGCGGGATCGTCCATGCACGACATCGTGGCCGGTGTGGAGCGCGTCACGCAGATCATCAACGAGATCACCCTGGCGGCCGAGCAAGAGTCGCAGGGCATTGGCCAAGTCAACATCGCAGTGACCCAGCTCGACCAGATGACGCAGCAAAACGCCGCCTTGGTTGAGCAGTCGGCCGCCGCCGCAGAGAGCCTGCGCGAACAGGCTCAGACCCTGACGGCTGTGGTGGGCAAGTTCCAGCTCAAGCACTGATCTGCATTTGGCTCAGCCCGCCAGCAGCGCCTGTGCAATGCGCTGGTCCAGCGTGGCCAAAGGCGTTGCCAAGCGTTGCTCGGCGTCTGGCACATCGCGGACTTTGGCCGCCCACACCGGCGCAGGCCAGCGGGCGTCCCAATCAAAGCGCGCGATGACGTGCCAGTGCAAGTGAGGCACCACATTGCCCAAGCTGGCCAGGTTGACCTTGGTGGGTTGCAGGCTCTGGCGCAACACCGTTTCGACCTTGGCCACCGCTTGCATGAGGTGGCTGCGGTCAGCGGGGACCAGGTCGGTCCACTCGGCCACATGGTCGTTCCAGATCACGCGGTAAAACGCCGGGTGATCGGGCTCGTTGGCCCGGATCACGCGCAGCTTGTCGGTCCGCACGACGAGGATGCCCCCGTCTTGCAGACACAGCTCACAGCCCGCCGATCGGGTGGGGTCGAGTTGGCCCATGGTCAGACCAAAACGCGCTCGATGCCGCCGTTGTTGGCCTTGGCCACGTAGTCGGGCATCCAGTTCTCACCCAGGATCTGCTTGGCCATCTCCACCACGATGTAGTCGGCTTCGAGCAAGCCGTTCTTGGTGTCTTCACCGTAGCGGCTCAGGCCTTGCAAGCAAGCAGGGCAGGACGTCAGCACCTTGACGTTGTCTTTGGCGCCGATCAAACCTTGCTCGCGCAACTCGGCCTCGCCCTTGCGGATCTCTTCTTCCTTGCGGAAGCGGATCTGCGTCGAGATGTCAGGGCGGTTCACGGCCAAGGTGCCAGCCTCACCGCAGCAACGATCGCTCTTGATGACGCTCTCGCCCACGAGCGCCTTGACGGTCTTCATGGGGTCCTGCAGCTTCATGGGGCTGTGGCAGGGGTCGTGGTACAGATAGGCTTCCTTGCTGGCCAGGGTGATGCCCTTTTCCAGCAGGTATTCGTGGATGTCGATGATGCGGCAGCCCGGGAAGATCTTGTCGAACTGGTAGCCCTGCAACTGGTCGTAGCAGGTGCCGCACGACACCACCACGGTCTTGATGTCCAGGTAGTTCAGGGTGTTGGCCACACGGTGGAAGAGCACCCGGTTGTCGGTGATCATCTTCTCGGCCGTGTCGAACTGGCCCGCGCCGCGTTGCGGGTAGCCGCAGCACAGGTAGCCCGGTGGCAACACGGTTTGCACGCCGGCATGCCACAGCATGGCTTGCGTGGCCAAGCCCACTTGGCTGAACAGGCGTTCGGAGCCGCAGCCGGGGAAGTAGAACACCGCCTCGGCATCGGCCGACTGCTTGGGGTTGCGGATGATGGGGACGTAGTCCTTGTCCTCGATGTCCAGCAGGGCGCGCGCGGTCTTCTTGGGCAGGCCGCCCGGCATCTTCTTGTTGATGAAGTGGATGACCTGCTCTTTGATCGACGCCGTGCCGACCGAGGCCGGTGGCGCATTGGTTTGCTTGCGCGCCAGCACCTTGAGCACATCGTTGCCCAAGCGTTGCAGCGGCATGGCCACGTCGACCAAGGCCGAGCGCACGATCTTGATCGTTTGCGGGTTGTTGGTGTTGAGCATGAGCATGCCGGCCGCACCTGCCGGGCGGAAGGTCTTCTTGCCCAGCTTGTTCAGCAGGTTGCGCATCGCCATCGACACGTCGCCAAAGTCGATCTTGACCGGGCAAGGGCTCAGGCACTTGTGGCACACCGTGCAGTGGTCGGCCACGTCTTCGAATTCTTCCCAGTGCTTGATCGAGACGCCTCGGCGCGTTTGCTCTTCGTACAAGAAGGCCTCAACCAGCAACGAGGTGGCCAGGATCTTGTTGCGTGGGCTGTAGAGCAAGTTGGCGCGCGGCACGTGGGTGGCGCACACCGGCTTGCACTTGCCGCAGCGCAGGCAGTCCTTCATGGACGTGGCGATGTCGCCAATGTCCGACTGCTGCATGATCAGCGACTCGTGGCCCATCAGTCCGAACGAGGGCGTGTAGGCCTCGGTCAGGTCGGCGGCGTGCACGTCGTTGCCCAGGCCCTTGAGGGCCGCACCGCGCAGCAGCTTGCCCTTGTTGAAGCGGCCTTCGGGGTCGACCTTTTGCTTGTAGGCCGTGAACTTGGCCATCTCGTCGTCCGTCATGAACTCGAGCTTGGTGATGCCAATGCCGTGCTCACCCGAGATGACGCCGTCGAGCGATCGCGCCAGCTTCATGATGCGTGCCACGGCTTCGTGGGCCGTCTGCAGCATCTCGTAGTTGTCCGAGTTGACGGGGATGTTGGTGTGCACATTGCCGTCGCCGGCGTGCATGTGCAGGGCCACCCACACGCGGCCACGCAGCACCTGCTTGTGGATGCGCTTGAGCTCGTCCACGATGGGCGCCAGGGCCGCACCGTTGAAGACCTTGCTCAGCTCTTCACGGATCTCTTTTTTCCAGCTCATGCGCACCG
>CANCFV010000177.1 GCA_947377275.1 Burkholderiales bacterium
GCAGGCAGTGGCACGCCGCAGACCTGGCCGTTGTCTTGGTATTCCTTCCAGCCTGAGCCGGCCAGATAGCCACGCACCACGGCCTCGACGGGCAGGGGCTTGAGCTTTTTGACCAGCATGGCGCGGCCTTCAACCTGGGCGCGTTCGGCCGGGGTGACGGCGCTGACCGGGTCGTCGCCCGTCAGGTGGTTGGGGGCGACGTCTTTGAGCAGCTCGAACCAGAACAGCGCCATTTGCGTCAGCAAAGCGCCCTTGCCGGGGATGGGCTCGCCCATGATGACGTCGAAGGCGCTGATGCGGTCGGAAGCGACCATGAGGATGCGGTCCTCGCCCACAGCGTAGTTGTCACGCACCTTGCCACGGGCAAGCAGGGGCAGCGAAGTCAGGGCGGAGGTGTGCAGGGCAGAGGTCATGGTCAAAGGGCCGGTTTCGTCAAGCCGATATTGTGCCGCCTGATGGCGGGGCACCGTGGCGCGATGTGGCAGCGCGCCCCTCAAGCAGGGCGGCCACGGCGTCGAGCAGGCGACTGACGTCGAGCGGCTTGGTCCAGTAGACCGCAAAGCCACTCTCCAACGCGCGCTCGATGTCGGCGGGCATGGCATCGGCAGACACCGCGGCGGCGGGCACGTCGGCCAGGCCTGGCAATTGGCGCAACTGGGCCAGCAAGGTGATGCCGTCGGTGTCGGGCAGGTGCATGTCCAGCAACAAGGCATCCGGCGGTTCGGCCAGGGCCTGCGCCAAGGCCGAGCGGCCATCCGAAGCCACCTGCAGCACGAAGCGGCTTTGCATGTCGAACACCGCCTCCATCAACACGGCGTTGACGCGGTTGTCTTCCACATACAGCACGCGCAGGGCCGGCTGGGGCGAGGCCTCGGGTGCCGCCACCTCGCTGTCAAATGAGGCGGCCGGCGCCGACGGCTGCGCGGCGTCGTCCAGATCGGGCTGGGCGCGCGGCAAGATGAGGCTGAAGGTGGACCCCGGGCCGCCGTGTGGCTCCAAGCGCAGATGGCCCCCCATTTGTTCGACCAGGCTCTTGCTGATCACCAGGCCCAGTCCCACGCCATCGACGCCTGAGGCCTCGGCGCCCAAGGGGTTGAAGGCCTGGAACAGCCCGTTTTGTTGGGCCGGGCTCAGGCCTGGGCCCTGGTCGCTGACCGACACGGTCACCGACGATGCAGCGCCACTCACCTGCACGCACACCTCACCACCCACCGGGCCGTACTTCACGGCGTTGGAGAGCAAGTTCATCAGCACCTGTTGCGCACGCTGTGCGTCGGCCTGCACCCACACGCCCCCTGGCGAATGCAGGTGCAAACGCACGTGGCGACGTTGCGCCTGCGGCTCGATCAGCGCCAGCGCCTCTTGGCACACCCCGTCGAGCAACACAGGCCCGAGCGAAATGGCCAGTTGCCCGACCTCGATGCGCGAGATGTCGAGCACATCGTTGATCAGGCGCAGCAAGCTGTCACCGCCCGATTCGATGTGGCCTGCGCGCTGGCGGTTGACCTCACTGAGGCCGCCGTCGGGCGCAGCCAGCAAGCGGGCAAAGCCGAGGATGCCGTGCAGCGGCGTACGCAGCTCGTGGCTCATGCGCGTCAGGAAGGCGCTTTTGGTTCGGTTGGCTTGCTCGGCGGCATCCTTGTCCCGCAGGCTGTGCGCCATCGACTTGCGCGCAGTGATGTCCAGCGTGTGGCCGTGCCAGAGCAAGCTGCCATCGGCCTCGCGCGCTGGCGAGGCATGGATTTCGTGCCAGCGCCATTCGCCGCGCACCCAGGCGCGGTACTGCTGCGACCATGGCTGAAAGTTGCTGGCCGACCCGCGCAACCCCATGCGCAGCACCGCCAAGTCAGCTGGGTCCATGGCCGCCCACAAGCGGTCGGGGTGCTGCAGCACTTGCTCGGGCGCGAGGTCGAACAGGCAAACCACCGCCTTGTTGATGCAGGTGAACTCGACCTGGCCATCGGGCTGCATGCGCATCTGGAACAGCATGCCTGGCGCGTCTTGCGCCACGCGCTGAAGCATGCGCAACTGGGCTTCCCCATCGCGTCGGGCTTGCTGGCGCACGCACACCACGCGCAAGACCGTGCCACCGTCGGGCAGGGTGTGCGCGCGTGCGCTCATGCTCACCTCGGTGACACGGCCCGAACGGTGTTGCAACAGCATGGGCACGTCTTCGACCTGCCCGGAAGCATCCAGGTCTGGCAGCACTTGGCCATGCCAGGTGAGGCGCGCCTCGGGCGCCCAGAGCAAGGCCGCGGCTTGCCCCAGCACATCGGCTTTGGCCAGCCCCACCCAGTCGAGCAAACCCACATTGGCCAGGATCACACGCCCCAGAGCGTCTACGGTGAAGGCCGCGCAAGGCCAGTCGTCGAGGGAGTTGCGCTCGGGGGGCAGCACCAGGCTGAGGTGGCTCATGGCATGAGCGTTCCGCACCGGGCACGCCTAGGCCATGCGGGCGTCACAAGGTCCTGCGGCATAGGGCTTCCTGGTCTGGGGGCGGCGCCCGGTGTGAGAAGCAAGCGCAGAGAGTCACTGCGCCTTGGCAGGTTTTATCACACGCACCGCCCGCTGCCAACGCCTAGCGCGGCCCGCTCACCGTGGCGACCGCCTGGTGCCCTCCACAGTGCGCCCCCGCGGTGCGCACATCAAGCGCTTTGTGATGTGCGAGCGCGGGCCGCTTCCAATGCACGCGCCTGGTCAGCGCGGCGGTCGGCGGCCACCTTCTGGGCCGTCGGGCGTTGCTCGATCAGCTTGACGTAGGCCTTCCAATCGATGCCGGCGGCGGCCACCAGGTCTTCACCGCACACCATCTTGCTGGCCATCGCGACCAACGGCAGGCTGACGTAGACCGAGCAGTCGGCCATGGTGAAGGTGTCGCCTGCGGCGTAAGGGCCAAATGCCGCCAAACGCTTGAAGGCTGCCAGGTTCTTGGCCAGGTCCACCTTGACCCGGGCCACGAACGTCTCAGGCAGCGTGCCGCCGAAAAAAGCTTGCGGGTAGAGCTGGCGCGCGCACAGCTCGACGTGCAGGTCCATGTACGTGATCAGTTCGCGCACCTTGGCGGCTTGCCAGGCGTCAGCCGGGATCAGCGCAGGCAAGGGTGCGATGGCCTCGATGTAGTCCACGATGGCTTGGCTCTCGCTGATGAAGCCATGCTCGGTTTCGAGGAAGGGGACCTTGCCCAGCGGGGTCTTGGCTTCAGCGTCAGGACCGCCACCCAGCGGCACGAAGACCTCTTCAAAGGGCACGCCCTTTTCAAGCAAGGCCAGCTTGACCTTGTTGTGGTAGTTGGAAAGGCCGAATCCGTAGAGCTTGAGCATGGGTGGGTCTCCGTGGTGAAAGCAAGCGCGAAGAGCTTAACCGCTGCGTGCGCCGCTCACAAACCCGCTGCTTTGAGGCGTTTGGCGTGGTCCACGTACAACTGCACCGGGTCGACATCGGGGCCCACCGCGCCAAAGAAGAGGTTGACCGCGTGGAAATGGTTCATCGGGTAGTCGTCTCGGATGACCTGCCCGAAGTGGCTGGCGCAACGGCCGACCAAGCCATCGCTGGCTTCGCGTCGAAAGCCTTGGTGGGTCAGGGCCATGAGGTAGTCAGCGGGGTTGGCTGCGCGGTAGAACTGACCCACGCCGCTCCATGAGTACAAGCGTATGCCTTGCGCTTCGTGAGCGCCTTCGCCACAAAGGGCTTGGGGCACGCCGACCGGGAAGCGGCGGTTGAAATCGGCCGCGCCTTCGGCCGTGAGCGCATCCAACGCCGCGACTGGGTCTTGCGGCAAGTCGGCATGCAGCAGCCAGTTGGTCAAAGCGGCTTGGCCCCTCGCCAGGGCCAAGGTGGTGGCAAACGCCCAGGGCTTGGTTTGACGCCAGCCGTCGATGGTGTCGGCCATCTCTGAGCCCGTCACCGGGCTGGCCACCGTGGTGACCGAAGCCACCAAGTCAGGGCGTTTGGCCGCAACATAGCGCACCGACTGGCCGCCATGGCTGTGCCCAATCAGGTTGACCTTGGCCGCACCCGTTTGCTGAACGAGGGCCTCGACCTGCGCCAACAGCTGCTCGCCCCGCACCTCCGACGAGTTGAACGCCGACACGCGCGTGACGAACACCGTCGCGCCGTGGGCACGCAGGCGCTCAGGGATGCCGCGCCAGTAGGCCAAAGGCCCCATCTGGTCAAAGCCCATCAGACCGTGGGCCAGCACGATGGGGTACACGGTGTGCGCGTCTTGCGCCACCACCGCCGAGGGCTCCTCTTCGCGTGGCCATGCCACCGCCGTCACCAGCGCTGCGGCCATTGCCAACGCAGCCCATTTGAATTTCGACAACGTCATCACCCCAAAGCACCCAAAAGAAAAAACCGGCCGGGCTTGCACCCTGGCCGGCCATGGAACCCGCCCATCACGCAGGCAGGTTCAGGCGGATCTGAAACGCTCAGGCCACCACTTGGGCCAGCTTGCCGCTGGCGTAGGCTGCAGCGATGTCGTGCATGCTGATCGCCTTGATCGTGCGGCCTTGGCCTTCGCAGCCGAACTCGATGTAGCGCTGCTTGCAGATCTGCTTGGCGGCTTCGCGTGCGGGCTTGAGCCATTCGCGGGCGTCGAACTTGTCGGGGTTTTCGAACAAGAACTTGCGCACGGCGCCGGTCATGGCCAGGCGGATGTCGGTGTCGATGTTGATCTTGCGCACGCCGAACTTGATGGCTTCTTGGATCTCTTCGACGGGCACGCCGTAGGTTTCCTTCATCTTGCCGCCGTACTGGTTGATGATGGCCAGCAGGTCTTGGGGCACCGACGACGAGCCGTGCATCACCAAGTGGGTGTTGGGGATACGCGCGTGGATTTCTCTGACACGCCCAATGGCCAAAATATCGCCTGTGGGCGGGCGGGTGAACTTGTATGCGCCGTGGCTGGTGCCAATGGCGATCGCCAGGGCGTCGAGCTGGGTTTCACGCACGAACACGGCGGCTTCTTCGGGGTCGGTCAACATCTGGCTGTGGTCGAGCTTGCCTTCTGCGCCAATGCCGTCTTCTTCGCCGGCTTCACCGGTTTCCAGGTTGCCCAGGCAGCCCAGTTCGCCTTCGACGGTCACGCCGACCTTGTGGGCCATGTCGACCACT
>CANCFV010000178.1 GCA_947377275.1 Burkholderiales bacterium
CCCGCTTGAGCGTCTGACCGGTCTGGCCCGACAAGCCGCCTCACTGCCACCCTTTTTTGGAGGCGCGACCCCGCTTGAGCGGAGGCTTCGCGCCCTTTGTGTTTCATGGACAAACTCCTGATCCGCGGCGGCCGCCGCTTGCATGGCGATGTGACCATCTCCGGCGCCAAAAATGCAGCCTTGCCCGACCTGTGCGCCACGCTGCTGAGCGCCGAGCCGGTCACCTTGGCCAACGTTCCGCAATTGCAGGACGTCTCGACCACGCTCAAGCTGCTGCGCAACATGGGCCTGGTCGCTACCGCAACCGCAGACGACGTCCACACCCTGACGATGGATGCCGGGCCGGTCGACAAGCCCGAGGCGCCTTACGAGCTGGTCAAAACCATGCGTGCCTCCATTTTGGTGCTGGGCCCGTTGCTGGCCCGCTTTGGCCGCGCCCGCGTCTCGCTGCCAGGCGGTTGCGCCATCGGCTCGCGCCCGGTTGACCAGCACATCAAGGGCTTGCAAGCCATGGGCGCGCAGATCACCGTGGCGCATGGCTACATCGAGGCCACCACGCCCCTGGGTGCCGACGGCCAGCCCACCCGCCTGAAGGGCGCGCGCATCACCACCGACATGGTGACCGTGACTGGCACCGAAAACCTGCTCATGGCCGCCACCTTGGCCGAGGGTGAAACCATCCTCGAAAACGCCGCGCAAGAGCCTGAAATCACTGACTTGGCCGATCTGCTGATCGCCATGGGCGCCAAGATCGAAGGGCAGGGCACGCACCGCATCCGCATCCAAGGCGTCGACAAGCTGCACGGCATCGCACCCGCGCAAGCCCACCAGATCATCCCTGACCGCATCGAAACCGGCACCTTCTTGTGTGCCGTGGGCGCTGCCGGTGGCGACGTCACCCTGCGCAAGGCCAACGCCGATCACCTCGAAGCCGTGGTTGAAAAGCTGCGCGAAGCGGGCGTCTCCATCGAAGCCGGCGACGACTGGATCCGCGTCAAAGCCGACGCACGCCCGAAGGCCGTGGGTTTCCGCACCCGCGAGTACCCCGCTTTCCCCACCGACATGCAGGCCCAGTTCATGGCGCTCAATTGCGTGGCCGAGGGCACAGCCGTCATTCATGAGACGATTTTTGAAAACCGCTTCATGCACGTCAACGAGCTGATCCGTCTGGGCGCCAACATCGCCGTCGACGGCCACAGTGCCGTGGTCACCGGCGTGCCGCAGCTCTCGGGCGCCACCGTCATGGCCACCGACCTGCGCGCCTCGGCCAGCCTGGTCATCGCAGGCCTCGTGGCCGATGGTGAGACCCTGGTCGACCGCATCTACCACCTTGACCGTGGCTACGACCAGATGGAAGCCAAGCTGCGCGGCATCGGTGCCGACATCGAACGCGTGAAGGGCTGAGCATGAACAGCAACATCATCACCCTGGCCCTGTCCAAAGGCCGCATCTTCGAAGAGACCTTGCCGCTGCTGGCCGCCGCTGGCATCGAGGTCGCCGAAGACCCTGAAAAGACCCGCAAGCTGATCTTGCCCACCAACCGCCCCGATGTGCGCGTGGTGCTGGTGCGCGCCTCTGACGTGCCCACCTATGTGCAGCACGGTGGCGCCGACATCGGCGTGGCGGGCAAAGACATCCTGATCGAGCACGCCGCCAGCAATGGCGACAACGATGGCCTGTTCCAGCCGCTGGACTTGAACATCGCCAAGTGCCGCATGAGTGTGGCCGTGCGTGCCGACTTCGACTACGAAGCCGCCGTCAAGCAGGGGGCGCGCATCCGCGTGGCCACCAAGTACACCGCCATTGCCCGCGAGCACTTTGCCAACAAGGGCGTGCACGTGGACCTGATCAAGCTGTACGGCTCGATGGAGCTGGCTCCTTTGACCGGCTTGGCCGATGCCATCGTTGACCTGGTGTCCACCGGCAACACGCTCAAGGCCAACCACCTGGTCGAGGTCGAGCAGATCATGAACATCTCCTCTCGCTTGGTGGTCAACCAGGCTTCGCTCAAGCTCAAGCGCGACACCATCCGTGCGCTGATCCAGGCGTTCGAATCGGCCATCCCGGCCTGAGCCTATGGGCGAGATCGCCAAAGCCGATCGCCCTCGTGCCCCTCAGCCATTTGTTTTCTGAGATCCTCGTGTCCATGACAGTCCAGATCCGCCACCTCGCCACCTCGCAACCTGACTTTGAGGCCGCCTTCCAAAAGGTGCTGCATTGGTCGGCCGAGACCGACTCGGCCATCGAAGACCGCGTGGCCGACATCTTGGCCGACGTGCGCACCCGTGGCGATGCCGCTGTGCTGGATTACACCCAGCGCTTCGACCACCTGCAAGCCGATGGCATGGCCGCCCTTGAGCTCACCGCCACCGAGCTCAAAACCGCGTTCGACGGCCTGCCCGCTGTGCAGCGCGAGGCATTGGAAAGCGCTGCCAAGCGCGTGCGCAGCTACCACGAGCGCCAAAAAGAGGCTTGTGGCCTGAGCTGGCAATACCGCGACGAAGACGGCACCTTGCTGGGCCAAAAGGTGACGCCGCTCGACCGCGTGGGCATTTACGTGCCCGGCGGCAGGGCCGCTTACCCCTCGTCGGTGCTGATGAACGCCATTCCGGCGCACGTGGCGGGCGTGGCCGAGATCATCATGGTCGTGCCCACACCGCGCGGCGAGAAAAACCCCTTGGTGCTGGCCGCAGCGCACGTGGCCGGCGTCAGCCGCGCCTTCACCATCGGCGGCGCGCAGGCCGTGGCGGCCTTGGCCTACGGCACGGCCACCGTCCCCAAGGTCGACAAGATCACCGGCCCGGGCAACGCCTACGTGGCCAGCGCCAAAAAGCACGTGTTTGGCCAAGTTGGCATTGACATGATCGCCGGCCCCAGCGAAATCCTGGTGTTGGCCGACGGCTCCACACCGCCCGACTGGGTCGCCATGGACCTGTTCAGCCAAGCCGAGCACGACGAGCTGGCCCAAAGCATCTTGCTGTGCCCCGATGCGGCCTACATCGCGCAGGTGCAAGCCGCCATCGACCGCCTGCTGCCCACCATGCCGCGTGCCGGCATCATCCGAGCCTCGCTCGAAGGCCGTGGTGCCCTGATCCACACGCGCAGCATGGAAGAGGCTTGCGAGATCAGCAACCGCATCGCGCCCGAGCACCTGGAGGTCTCCAGCAACGAGCCCCACCGCTGGGAGCCTTTGCTCAAGCACGCCGGCGCCATCTTTTTGGGGGCCTACACCAGCGAAAGCCTGGGCGACTACTGCGCAGGCCCCAACCACGTGCTGCCCACATCGGGCACGGCGCGTTTCTCGTCCCCCTTGGGCGTGTACGACTTCCAAAAGCGCTCCAGCCTGATTGAGGTCAGCGAAGCCGGTGCCCAGGTGCTGGGCAAAACCGCCGCTGTGCTGGCCTACGGCGAAGGCCTGCAGGCCCATGCCATGGCCGCCGAGTTCCGCCTCAAGCGGTGAGCGCACCGCCCTTGCCATCTCCCTCCTTGCCACGTTCAGCCACAGCATGAGCCTCACCTCCGTCTTCCGTCCCGATGTGCTGGCCATGCACGCTTACGTGGTGCAAGACGCCGCCGGCTACATCAAGCTCGACGCCATGGAGAACCCCTTCACCTTGTCGCCTGCGCTGCAAGCTGAACTGGGTCAGCGCCTGGGCGCCGTGGCTTTGAACCGCTACCCCGGCACCCGCATCAACGACCTGCATGCCGCTCTGCGCGCCTACGCCCAAGTGCCTGCCGACCATGGATTGGTCTTGGGCAACGGCTCTGACGAGCTCATCAGCTTGCTGGCCGTGGCCTGCGCCAAGCCGGGTGCTGTCACCCTGGCGCCGCTGCCTGGCTTCGTGATGTACGAGGCCTTCACCAAGCAAGTGGGCATGCGCTTCGTGGGCGTGCCACTTACCGCTGACTTCGAGCTCGATGGCCCCACCATGCTGGCCGCCGTCCACGAGCACCGCCCTGCGCTGACCTACATCGCCTACCCCAACAACCCCACAGCGAATTTGTGGGACGACGCTGTCATCGAGCAGATCGTGAACGCCGTGGGCGACAACGTGGCGGCCGGTCACCCCGGGCTGGTCGTGATCGACGAGGCCTACACGCCCTTCGCCAGCCAAAGCTACCTGCAGCGCTTGAGCAAGCACCCCCATGTGCTGCTCATGCGCACCCTGAGCAAGTTCGGCCTGGCCGGTGTCCGCCTGGGTTACATGATGGGTCGCAAGGACCTCATCGAGCAGGTTGAAAAGGTGCGCCCGCCTTACAACATCAGCGTGCTCAACACCGAGGCGGCCCTGTTCGCGCTCGAGCACGCCGACGTGTTCGCCCAGCAAGCCGAGGTGATCAAGTCCGAGCGTGAGCGCCTGCAAGCTGCGCTCGCCAACATGCCCGGCGCCAAGGCCTACCCCAGCCAGGCCAACATGATTTTGGTGCGCGTCAACGACTCGGCCGCTGTGTTTGCGGCCCTCAAGGCGCGTGGCATCCTGATCAAAAATGTGGCGGGTTTGCACCGTTTGCTGGCAAACTGCATCCGTCTGACGGTGGGCCTGCCCGCCGAGAACGACGCGCTGATCGCGGCCCTGGCCGACATCCTGCGTGAACCTTTGAATCTCCCATCCGCATGAACGCTCCTGATAGGGTGGTTGCCCCCCATGGCACCGATCGCGTGGCCGAGGTCAGCCGCAACACGGCCGAGACCCAGATCACCGTGCGCATCAACCTCGATGGCACCGGCGCGGCCAAGCTGCACACGGGCATTGGTTTCTTCGACCACATGCTCGACCAGATCGCCCGCCATGGCCTGATCGACCTCGACATCCACGCCGTGGGTGACTTGCACATCGACGGTCACCACACCGTTGAAGACGTCGGCATCACCCTGGGCCAAGCCTTTGCCAAGGCTGTGGGCGACAAAAAGGGCATCCGCCGCTACGGCCATGCTTACGTCCCCTTGGACGAGGCCTTGTCCCGCGTCGTGATCGACTTCTCTGGCCGCCCAGGTCTGGAGATGCACATCCCCTTCACCTCGGGTGCCATCGGTGCTTT
>CANCFV010000179.1 GCA_947377275.1 Burkholderiales bacterium
GGCGACTGCTACGGCGGCGGCGTGGGCCTGGTGGCTTGCTGTGATGTGGTCGTGGCCAGCCAAGATGCGGGCTTTTGCCTGTCTGAAGCCAAGCTCGGTCTGATCCCCGCCACCATCAGCCCCTACGTGATCCGCGCCATGGGCGAACGGGCGGCCGCCCGCTACTTCGTCACCGCCGAGCGCTTCAGCGCCCAACGTGCGCAGCAGCTGGGCCTGGTCCACGAGGTGGTGGACAGCGATGCCTTGAACGCCACCACCGAGCAGGTGCTGGCCAGCATCTGCGCCAACGGCCCGCAAGCCACCCGAGCCTGCAAACAGCTGGTGCGCGACATCGCCCATTTGCCCCTGAGCCAAGACCTGCGTGACCTGACCGCGCGCCGCATCGCCGACGTGCGCGCTGGCGACGAAGCCCGCGAAGGCCTGAGCGCCTTCTTGCGCAAAACCCGCCCCGCGTGGCAAACCCCACAGGCATGAGGCCCCCATGTTCCGCAAAATCCTGATCGCCAACCGTGGAGAGATCGCTTGCCGCGTGGCCGCCACCGCACGCCGCATGGGCATCGCCACCGTCGCCGTCTATTCAGACGCCGACCGCCACGCGCAACACGTGCAGCAATGCGACGAGGCCGTGCACATCGGCCCCTCGCCAGCCAAAGACAGCTACCTGCAAGGCACCCGCATCATCGAATCGGCCTTGCAAACGGGCGCACAAGCCATCCACCCCGGCTATGGCTTCTTGAGTGAAAACGGCGACTTCGCCCAAGCCTGCAGCGACGCAGGCCTCGTGTTCATCGGCCCTTCACCGCAGGCCATGGCCGCGATGGGCAGCAAATCGGCCGCCAAAGCACTGATGGCGCAAGCCGGTGTGCCGCTCGTGCCCGGCTACCACGGCGATCAGCAAGACACCGCTTTTTTGCAAGCGCAGGCCGATGCCATGGGCTACCCCTTGCTGATCAAGGCCAGCGCAGGCGGCGGCGGCAAAGGCATGCGCAGCGTCTTGCACAGCGCCGATTTCGCAGCGGCCCTGGCCTCGTGTCAGCGCGAAGCCCAAGCCAGCTTTGGCAACGCCCACGTGCTGATCGAGCGATTGGTCAGCCGCCCGCGCCACATCGAGGTGCAGGTGTTTGGCGACACGCACGGCAACGTGGTGCACCTGTTCGAGCGCGACTGCTCGGTGCAACGCCGCCACCAAAAGGTGCTGGAAGAAGCGCCCGCACCGGGCTTGAGCACCGCCATGCGCGAGCAAATGGGCCAAGCTGCCGTGGCCGCTGCGCGCAGCGTGGGCTATGTGGGCGCCGGCACGGTCGAGTTCATCTGCGAGCACGACATCGCCACCGGCGGCCGCTTCTACTTCATGGAAATGAACACCCGCCTGCAGGTCGAGCACCCCGTGACCGAAGCCATCACAGGACTCGATTTGGTCGAGTGGCAACTGCGCGTGGCCGCTGGCGAGGCCCTGCCCTTGCAGCAGCACGAGCTGCGCCTGCATGGCCACGCCATCGAAGCGCGCATCTGCGCCGAGAACCCACAGCAGCAGTTCTTGCCCTCCACCGGCCCGCTGCGCGTCATGCGCACACCGCCAAGCAGCGCCTTTGCCGTGTCCCCCGTTCGCATTGACAGCGGCGTGCGCGAAGGCGATGCCATCTCGCCGCACTACGACTCGATGATCGCCAAGCTCATCGTTTGGGGCGAAGACCGCGACACCGCTTTGCAACGGCTCGACCAGGCCTTGGGCCAACTGCACATCACCGGCCTGCACACCAATGTGGACTTCGTGCGCCGCATTGCGCGCACCGCGTCGTTCTCGCAAGCCCGTCTCGACACGGCCCTGATCGAACGCGAGCACGATGCCCTGTTCACCGGCCCTGACCTGCCCTTGGACCTGGCCTTGGCGGGCGCGGTGCAGCACCTGATGCAAAGCCAAGCTGCACGCACACAGGCCTTGTCCACCGCCACAGACCCTTGGTCGCGCACCGACCACTGGCAACTGCACGGCACACGCACGCACCGCTGGCGATTGCAGGTCGACGACACCGCCTTTGACGTGACCCTGAGCACGCCACCCGCCCCCGCGCCAGATGCCAGCACCGGCCCCCAAGTGCACTGGCAAGACGCCACCGGCACCCACACCGTGAGCCTGAGCGACGCGCGCTGCCTGCGCCTGCAAACGCACAGCCACCCTTGCGCGCAGGGCGACGACATCGATGTGTTCGCCCCCACAGGCCATGCGCGCGTTCGCCACCTCAACCCACTCGCCGCCGTGGCTGAAGCGCAAGGCCAGGGTGGACGCCTCACGGCCTTGATGCCTGGCAAGGTGGTGGCCCTGCTGGCCGCGGTCGGGCAAATCGTGGAAGCCGGCCAAGCCGTGGCCATCACCGAAGCCATGAAAATGGAGCACACCTTGACCGCCCCCCACGCTGGCACCGTCAGCGAATGGCTGTGCGCTGTGGGCGATCAGGTTGCCGAAGGCTGCGAGCTGCTGCGCATCACGCCGCTGGCATCCTCGGCCCCATCCCCGCTTACCCCCCCCTTCCCGCATGAACACGCCCCGCCTCCCTTCTCGCGTTCAACTCGTCGACGTCGGCCCCCGCGATGGCCTGCAAAACGAGGCCAACCCTGTCGACGCCCAACACAAGATCGAGCTGATCCACCGCCTGCAAGCGGCCGGTTTGCGCCAGATCGAAGTCACCAGTTTTGTGAGCCCCAAGTGGGTGCCGCAAATGGCCGACAACAGCGCCGTCATGGCCGGCATCCAGCGCCGCCCTGATGTGCGCTACAGCGCGCTCACGCCCAACATGAAGGGCTTTGAAGGCGCTTTGGCGGCGGGCGCCGACGAGGTCGTGATCTTTGCCGCGGCCAGCGAAGCCTTCAGCCAACGCAACATCAACTGCTCGATCGCCGAGTCCATCGATCGCTTTGCGCCCGTGGTGCAAGCCGCCAAGGCCCAGGGCCTGCGGGTGCGCGCGGCCGTGTCATGCGCTTTGGGCTGCCCTTACCAAGGCGAGGTCAGCGTCGACGCCGTGGCCGATGTCATCGAACGCCTGCAAGGCATTGGCAGTGACCACATCGGCATCGCCGACACCATTGGCGTGGGCACCGCAGGCCGCGTCAAGGCCGTGATGGAGCGTGCCTTGCGCCTGGTGCCCGTGGCCGAACTCAGCGGCCATTTCCACGACACCTACGGCCAAGCCCTTACCAACATCTACGCCTGCCTGGAACTTGGCATCCACACCTTCGACGCCAGCGTGGCCGGCCTGGGCGGCTGCCCCTATGCCAAGGGCGCCACCGGCAACGTGGCCACCGAAGACGTGGTCTACCTGCTGCACGGCCTGGGCATCGACACCGGCATAGACCTCGACGCCTTGGTTGATGCAGGGGCCTTCATATCGGACGCGCTGGGCCGCAAACCCGTTTCGCGCGTGGCCAACGCCCTGCTGGCCAAACGCGCACCACCTGCCTGACCCAATAACGGGAGACCCACCATGCACCTGCCCGGCCTGAACCACCAACTCGGTGACGACGTCGATGCGCTGCGCGAAGCCGTGCGCCACTTTGCCGACACCGAGATCGCGCCGCGTGCCGCGCAGGCCGACCGCGACGACACCTTCCCCGCCGACCTGTGGCGCAAGTTCGGTGACATGGGCCTGCTGGGCGTGACCGTGCCCGAGGCCTACGGCGGCGCCAACATGGGCTTCTTGGCCCACATGGTCGTGATGGAAGAGATCAGCCGCGCCTCGGCCTCCATTGGCCTGAGCTACGGCGCGCACTCGAACCTGTGCGTCAACCAGATCAACCGGCACGGCACCGAGGCTCAAAAGCAGCGCTACTTGCCCAAGCTCATCAGCGGCGAACACGTGGGCGCCTTGGCCATGAGCGAGCCGGGCGCGGGCTCTGACGTGGTCAGCATGAAGCTGCGCGCCGAACTCAAGGGCGATCACTACCTGCTCAATGGCAGCAAGATGTGGATCACCAACGGCCCGGTGGCCGACACCTTGGTGGTCTATGCCAAGACCGAGCCCGAGCGCCATGCCCAGGGCATCACCGCCTTCTTGATCGAAAAAGGCATGCCGGGGTTTTCGATTGCGCAGCGGCTCGACAAGCTGGGCATGCGCGGCTCACCCACAGGCGAGCTGGTGTTCACCAACGTCGAAGTGCCCACACAGAACGTGCTGGGCCCGATCAATGGCGGCGTCAAGGTCTTGATGAGTGGGCTGGACTACGAACGCGCGGTGCTGTCGGGCGGCCCGCTGGGCATCATGCAAGCCGTGATGGACTTGGTCATTCCTTACATCCACGAGCGCCACCAGTTTGGTCAGGCCATTGGCGAGTTCCAACTCATCCAGGGCAAGGTCGCCGACATGTACACCGCCCAGCAAGCCACCCGCGCGCTGGCCTACACCGTGGCCAAGAACCTCGATGCGCTCGGCGACCAGCACGTGCGCCAGGTCCGCAAAGACTGCGCCGCCCTGATCCTCATGGCCGCCGAAAAAGCCACCTGGATGGCCGGCGAAGGCATCCAGATCTTCGGGGGCAATGGCTACATCAACGAATACCCACTGGGCCGCCTGTGGCGAGATGCCAAGTTGTATGAAATCGGGGCGGGCACGTCCGAGATCCGCCGCATGCTGATTGGACGAGAGCTGTTCAACGAAACCGCTTGAGCGTGAATGTGCACGTTTTGACCCGGCAATTGGCGTCAAGACCGAGACATGGCGCCCACACAGCCCTGGTGTCGTGCACGCTACCTTGCACCTGAGCCTCAGAGCCCTACGATTTGACACAGATCAAATCAAAGGGCCTTGAGGCCCGCAACGGAGACGCTCATGAGCCAACAAGCAATGCAAAACGCCAAGGAGCTCGTCGCTCGCGAGAAGCTCGATTTCGGCCTCGACGGTGACCTGCCCCGCTGGTGGTACGAGAACAACCCCT
>CANCFV010000180.1 GCA_947377275.1 Burkholderiales bacterium
GCGCGCTTGAAGCTGAGCTTGCGCGTCTCGCCAGTCTTGTCTTGCGCCGTCCCGGTGGTCAGCTCCACCTCGATGGTGTGGGCGTCAAGCAGGCTGCCGTAACCACGCACCACCTCGACCTTGCGCGCCTTGGCCATGAAGGCCAGACCTCCGGTGAGCTTGCCGGTCACGCCCGATTTGTGCGTGCGCAGCTTGTCGAGGTCGACCGTGGGCGAGCCAAAACTCACGCCCAGCGCATCAAAGTGCTTGACCTCGTCCATCACGGCGGCCACGTGTAGCAGCGCCTTCGATGGGATGCAACCCACGTTCAGGCAGACGCCACCGAGTTCGGCGTAACGCTCCACCAAGATCACCTTGAGACCCAGGTCGGCGGCACGGAAAGCGGCGCTGTAGCCACCCGGGCCACCACCGAGCACGAGCACGTCGCAATCGGTGTTGGCGGGGGCGTTCACGGCGGCTGCGTTGCTGGCGGTAACGGGAGCCAGGGGAGCCACGGGTGCTGGCGCTGCCGGGGCCGCCACTGGGGCTGCCGCAGCTGGGGGTGTTGGCGCAGGTGCCGGGGTTGAGGCAGCCGCGGGGGCAGCCGCAGCTGGCGCACTGACTGTTTCAGCCGCACCGGCCACGTCCAAGGTCAAAATCAATTGGCCTTGGCTGACGCGGTCGCCCAGCTTGACCTTGATCTCGCCCACCACGCCCGCTTGGGGCGATGGGACTTCCATGGAGGCTTTGTCAGACTCCAGGGTGATCAGGCTTTGCTCGGCCGTGATGCTTTGGCCGGGTTTGACGAGGACCTCGATGATGGCCGCGTCAGCGATGTCGCCCAGATCGGGCACAGGAATGTTGATCAATGCCATGTTCAATGCCCCTTAGACCAGCGCGCGGCGGAAGTCCGCCAGCAGGCTTGCCAGATAGGTGTTGAACTTGGCCGCCGAGGCGCCGTCGATGACGCGGTGGTCATAGCTCAGGCTCAAGGGCAAGATCAGGCGCGGCACAAACTCTTTGCCGTTCCACAGCGGTTTCATGCTCGAGCGGCACACGCCCAAAATGGCCACTTCAGGCGCATTGATGATGGGGGTGAAGGTGGTGCCACCAAAGCCACCCAGCGACGAGATCGAGAAGTTGCCCCCCGTCATCTCGGCCGGAGACAGCTTACCTTCGCGGGCCTTGGCCGCCAGCGCGGCGGTTTCCAGCGCGAGCGCGCTGATGCTCTTGAGGTCCACATCGCGGATCACAGGCACCACCAGGCCGTTGGGCGTGTCAGCGGCAAAGCCGATGTTCACGTACTTCTTGAGCACCAAGTCGTCGCCATCGAGCGAGGCGTTGAAGTTCGGGAACTTGCGCAGCGCGACCGCGCAAGCCTTCAACAAGAAAGCCAGCAGCGTGAACTTGGTGCCGGCTTTGGCGTGCTCGGCATTGAGCTGCACGCGCAGGGCTTCGAGTTCAGTGATGTCGGCCTCGTCGTTGTTGGTGACGTGCGGGATGCGCACCCAATTGCGATGCAGGTTGGCGCCTGATATTTTTTGAATGCGCGACAGTGGCTTGCGCTCAACCTCGCCAAACTTGGCGAAGTCCACCTTGGGCCAGGGCAACAAAGTCATGCCACCCAGGTCGGCAGCGCCAGCGCCAGATGACGCCGCAGCAGCGGGTTGCGAAGCTTGTGCCACCAAGCCCTTGACGAAGCTCTGCACATCGCCTTGTGTGATACGGCCTTTGGGGCCTGAGCCGGGCACCTTCTCAATGGGCACGCCCAGCTCACGCGCAAAACGACGCACCGAAGGCGATGCGTGCGCCACGCCCGCAGGCGCGGTGACTTCAGCGGGCAGCAATGCCGCAGCAGGGTGCGCTGCGCGAGCGACTGGCTCGGCGCTGGCCACAGGTGCGGCGGCGGGCGCAGGCGCCACGGCCACAGCGGGTGCGGCAGCCACAGCGGCCACGGCGGGTGCAGCGGCTGGTGCGGCTGCAGGTGCTGGTGCATCAGCCACAGGCGCTGCAGCCGCGCCATCGGCCGTTTCCAGCAGGCCCACGATGGCGCCTTGGCTCACCTTGTCGCCCAGTTTCAGGCGCAGCTCTTTGAGCACACCGCCCACGCTGGAAGGCACCTCCATCGAGGCCTTGTCAGACTCAATGGTGATCAGGCTCTGCTCGGGTTTGATGGTGTCGCCAGGCTTCACCAACAGTTCAATCACGGCCGCATCGGTCACATCGCCGATGTCGGGCACGGTCAGTTCAATCAATGCCATGACAGCCTGCCTTTATGCGTACAAGGGGTTGATCTTGTCGACGTCGATGCCGTACTGGGTGATGGCTTCCATGACTTTGGAAGCTGGCACCAAGCCCTCATCGGCCAGCGACTTCAAAGCAGCAACGACCACGTAGTGGCGGTTGATCTCGAAGTGCTCACGCAAGCGGTAACGGAAGTCACTGCGACCAAAGCCATCGGTGCCCAAGACCTTGTAGCTGCGGCCCTTGGGGATGTAGGCACGGATCTGTTCAGGCAGAGCCTTGACGTAGTCTGTCGAGGCCACCACAGGGCCGGCATGGCTGGCCAGCTGTTGCGTCACGAAAGGCACGCGCGGTGTGGCCGTGGGGTGCAGCAGGTTGTGGCGCTCGGCGTCTTGGCCATCTCTGGCCAGCTCGTTGAAGCTTGGGCAGCTCCACACATTGGCCGACACGCCCCACTCCGCTTCCAGCAGCTCTTTCGCCGCGATCGATTCACGCAAGATCGAGCCCGAGCCCAGCAGGTTCACGCTCAGCTTGTGCTGGCCGTTGCCCTCTTGCAGCAGGTACATGCCCTTGATGATCTCAGCCTCGGTGCCTTGCTTGAGGCCAGGTTGGGCGTAGTTCTCGTTCAGCAGGGTCAGGTAGTAGAAAACGTTTTCTTGCTGCTCGACCATGCGTTTGAGGCCGTTCTGGATGATCACAGCCACTTCGTGCGCGAAGCTGGGGTCATAGCTCAGGCAGTTCGGGATCGTGCCCGCCACCAGCTGGCTGTGGCCGTCTTCGTGCTGCAGGCCTTCGCCGTTCAGCGTGGTGCGGCCCGATGTGCCACCCAGCAAGAAGCCGCGCGCCTGCATGTCGCCGGCCGCCCAGGCCAGGTCACCAATGCGTTGCAGCCCGAACATCGAGTAGTAGATGTAGAACGGGATCATCACGCGGTTGTTCGTCGAGTACGACGTGGCCGCAGCGATCCACGAGCACATGCCACCGGCTTCGTTGATGCCCTCTTGCAGGATCTGGCCGGCCTTGTCTTCGCGGTAGTACATGACCTGGTCTTTGTCGACCGGCGTGTACTTTTGACCTTCCGGCGCGTAAATGCCGATCTGGCGGAACAGACCTTCCATGCCGAAGGTGCGGGCCTCGTCTACCAAAATGGGCACCACGCGGGGGCCGAGGTTGGCATCGCGTAAGAGCGGTGTCAGGCAGCGCACAAAGGCCTGGGTGGTCGAGATTTCGCGGCCTTCGGGCGTGGGCTCCAGCACGTTTTGGAAGGCGCTGAGGTCAGGCACGGCCAGCGTTTCTTCGGCCTTGGGGCGGCGCTTGGGCAGGTAGCCACCCAAGGCTTGACGACGCTCGTGCAGGTATTTCATCTCCGGCGTGTTGTCGGCCGGCTTGATGAAAGGCAGGTTCGGCAGGTCTTCGTCCGTGACCGGGATGTTGAAGCGGTCGCGGAAGGCCTTGATGTCCTCGTCGGTCAGCTTCTTGGTCTGGTGGGCCGTGTTCTTGGCCTCACCGCTCTTGCCCATGCCGAAGCCCTTGACGGTCTTGATCAGCAGCACGGAGGGCTGGCCGGTGTGGTTCACGGCCGCGTTGTAGGCGGCGTACACCTTTTGCGGATCGTGGCCACCGCGTTGCAGGCGCCAGATGTCGTCGTCAGACAGACGCGCCACCATCTCGGCCGTCTTGGGGTCGCGCCCAAAAAAGTGCTTGCGCACGAAGGCACCGTCGTTGGCCTTGCAGGCTTGGTAGTCGCCGTCGACCATGTCCATCATGATCTTGCGCAGCGAGCCGTCTTTGTCGCGCGCCAGCAGTGGGTCCCAATACGAGCCCCACAGCAGCTTAATCACGTTCCAGCCTGATCCACGGAACTCGCCTTCGAGCTCTTGCACGATCTTGCCGTTGCCGCGCACCGGGCCGTCCAGGCGCTGCAGGTTGCAGTTCACCACGAAGACCAGGTTGTCGAGCTTTTCACGTGCGGCCAAGCCGATGGCGCCCAGCGATTCGGGCTCGTCCATCTCGCCATCGCCGCAGAACACCCAGATCTTGCGCTTGGACGTGTCTGCAATGCCTCGGGCGTGCAGGTACTTCAAGAAACGCGCCTGGTAGATCGCCATGATCGGACCCAAGCCCATCGACACGGTCGGGAACTGCCAGAACTCGGGCATCAGCTTGGGATGCGGGTAGCTCGACAAGCCCTTGCCGCCCACTTCCTGACGGAAGTTGAGCATTTGGTCTTCAGAAATGCGGCCTTCCATGAAGGCGCGGGCGTAGATGCCGGGCGAAGAGTGGCCCTGGATGTAGAGCAAGTCGCCGCCGTGACCTTCGTGGTCGCCGTGCCAAAAGTGGTTGAAGCCAATGCCCAGCATGGTTGCCAGCGAGGCAAACGAGCTGATGTGACCGCCCAGGTCGCCGCCGTCAGCGGGGTTGTGGCGGTTGGCCTTGACGACCATGGCCATCGCGTTCCAGCGCATGAAGGTGCGCAGCCGTTCTTCGATTTCAAGGTTGCCGGGGCAATGGGCTTCGTCCTCGACCGCGATCGTGTTCACGTACGCGGTGGTGGCTGAAAACGGCATGTCGATGCCCGATTGGCGGGCGTGGTCGAGCAAGGTTTCCAGCAGGTCGTGCGCGCGGCCGCGACCCTCTGTTTCGATGACGCCGGACAAGGCGTCCAGCCATTCGCGGGTTTCCTGGGGATCCAA
>CANCFV010000181.1 GCA_947377275.1 Burkholderiales bacterium
CGCATCCGATGGCAACCGGCTTTTCGCATCGTTCCCACGCGCTACCCTACGATCTACATCTATGACCGCGTGGCCGACCCGGCCGACTTTGACGCGCTGTATGCGCTCGAAGCGCTGACCAACGACCACCTGCGCGCAGAGGCGGGCGACATCGATTTGGTGCCGCCCGACGAGCGCATTTTTGGCAATGGCGCCGGGCCCATCATGGCGGCCTTCACGCACCTCAACCCCGATGGCAGCCGGTTCTCAGACGGGCGCCATGGCGTGTTCTACGCGGCCCACGACAAGCCCACCGCCGTGGCCGAAACCCAATACCACCAAGCCCGTTTTTTGGCAGCAACGGCCCAGCCCGTGATGCAATTGCCCATGCGGCTCTACAGCGTGAAGGTCAGCGCCACCTTGCACGACCTTCGTCCGTTGGATGCTGTGCCGCAGGCCGTTTACGCGGCAGACGACTACAGCGTGGCCCGCAGCTTGGGCGCCAGTTTGCGCCAGGCCGGTTCAGCCGGCGTGGTCTACCGCAGCGTGCGACACGAGGGCGGCGAATGCGTGGGGCTGTTCAAGCCCAAAGGCGCTTTGCAGTGCCTGCACGCCGCTTACCTGCTGTACGTGTGGGACGGCCAACGCTTCACGGATGTGTTTGAGAAGATCGATGGGTGAGGGCGCTGCTGATCTGGGTGGGCGGGTGGCCCGTCCAGCGTTTGAAGGCCCTGCTGAAAGCGCGCACATCTGAAAAGCCCACATCAAGGGCGATCTGCGCGATGGGCCGAAGGCCTGCCGCCATCAAATCGAGTGCGCGCGAGCGGCGGCTTTCATCGAGCAGCAAACGGTAGCTCAAGCCTTCGCTCGTCAACTTGCGGCGCAAGGTCCTCTCGCTAAGGTGCAGCGAAGCCGCCAACTCGGCAATGTCTGCAACATGCGGAAAGGCCCTGCGAATGGCGCGTTCGATGGCGAAGCCCATGGCGGGCATCGCATTCATGCGCTCGCGCTCGCGCTCAAGCAGCTGCGTCGACAAGCGGTAGGCCATGGCGCTGGCCCAGGGCAAGGGGAAGTCAAGCCACTTGGCCTCTGTGCTCAGCACGTTCTTCAAGCAGCCAAAGCGCACGGGGCAGCCAAAAAAGGTTTGGTACACAGCCGCATGGGTGGGTGCCGCACTGACGAGCTCAAGCAAAGACGGGCTGTAGTTGGCCCCCGTGACTTGGCGCCGCAACTTCACCATGGTCGCAAAGGTCAAGTCCACCAAGAAGCGTTGCAGGTCTTGGTCGCCCAGGTGGGGCTCAAGCAGCGTTTGGTGAATGGCAGGTGATGAATCTTCTCGGACCTGCAGCAAGTACCCCGCACTTTGAGGAAATCGCAGCGACAAGCTGATGGCCTCGCCCAGCGTGGCTGCACCCAACAAGCCCAAGGCCAGAAAGCCACGCTCCGTGACCCGTGTCTGCGAGCTCAACTCGAGCCCGGCCCCGTCAATGGCCAGCAAGGGCAGGGCGCGGCGCACCACCGTGATCGCCTCACGCTGAGAAACCAGTGTGCCCGGCGCATCGAAATCAGCAGCGTCTACGGCCAGGCCTCGAAACAAGGCTTGCAGGTCGACCTTTTGGCGCAGCGCTTCAGCAATGATCGGCGCCAAGAAGATGGGCGCCACCATCGCTTCGCCCTCGGGGTGTGGCGAGTAGACAGGCACGTGCTCGGTCATCTTGCTCATCTGCGTGCCTCATTCGGAGGCCCCAGGCTATGCCGATCGGGACAGACCCACTGTGCGATAGGGCGCATGGCCAGCCTGAGCTTTAAGACGATGTCAGCTTGAACACGGCCACGGCTTCCACCAGCTGTGCCGCCTGCGTCTTGAGGCTCTCAGCCGCAGCGGCGCTCTGTTCGACCAACGCGGCGTTCTGCTGCGTCACCTGGTCCATCTGCATGACGGCCTCGCCCACCTGAGAGACACCAGAACTTTGCTCGGCACTGGCCACGCTGATTTCACTGACGATGTCGGTCACGCGCTTGATGGATGCAACCACCTCGGTCATGGTCGCACTCGCTTGGCCCACCAGCGTGGTGCCGTGCTCGACGCGCTCCACACTGGCGGCGATCAGGCTCTTGATCTCCTTGGCGGCCTCGGCTGATCGGCTGGCCAGGTTGCGAACCTCGCTGGCCACAACGGCAAAACCTCGGCCTTGCTCGCCAGCTCGTGCGGCTTCCACGGCCGCATTGAGGGCCAGGATGTTGGTTTGAAAGGCAATGCCATCGATCACACCGATGATGTCGGCGATCTTCTTGCTGCTCTGGTTGATGCCCGTCATGGTTTCGGTGACCTGCGCCACCACCTCGCCGCCTTTGACCGCGACCTCGCTGGCCGATTGCGCCAGTTGACTGGCATGGGCTGCGTTGTGGGCGTTTTGTTTGACGGTTGAGCTCAACTGTTCCATGGAGGCCGCGGTCTCTTCCAGCGCAGAAGCTTGATGTTCCGTGCGTTGAGACAAATCGTTGTTGCCACTGGCAATTTGTGCGCTGGCGGTGGCCACGCCATCGGCACTGCTGCGCACGGTGCCAACCACATCTGACAGCGAGGTCTGCATCGCATCCAGGCTGCGCAGCAAGGGGCTGAATTCATCTTTGGCTGCATCCACAACCTTCACCGTGAAGTCACCTTGGCGAGAGCGCTCAGCCACGTCCTGAGCCAAATCCACTCGGCTGCGCAGGGTGCGGGTGATGTACCAAGAAAAGGCAATCAAACCCACACCGATGGCTGCTGCAAGCCCAGCCAGTTGAAGGCGCACCGCGTCGGCAGAGGCAGCGATGTTCTCGACCTCGGCGATCAGCATCTTGCTCTGACGTCCACGTTCTGCGCTCAGCCACTCTTGCATGGGTTGAAACACCGAGCCTTTTTGTCGAGTCAGGTTCGTCAGCAGCTCTTCTTGCTTGCCTTGGCGCACCAACGCGATGTCGGCCTCCTCGATTGGCCAGGCGGCGCGTTGGAGTTGCAGCCAATCACGATCGAAGGCCTCTCGGGCGTCCTGGGTCGTGACCAGCTTGAGATAGGCGTCGTCATTGCGTGTGATCTGCTGGCGCAGCGCTTCGATGCTTTGCAGCGATGGCTCCGCCTCTTCGGGCGTCTTCGCCGCAATGGCCATGCGCAGCGCCAAGCGAACCTGGGTCACGCTCAATTCAGTGCTCGCGATGAGTTGCAATTGCAGGGCGCGGTCGATGCCAACCCGGTTGGCCAATTGCCTGACTTGGAGCAACTGAATCCACGAGCTGATGGCCAACGCAGACAGCGCGACGGTCAACATGATGGAAACACCGTAAAGGCGCCTCCCAATACTGAGGCTGCTGAGGAAACTCATGATGGTGCTTCGCTTGAAGGTTGTCGGACAAGGGGCTGTATCAAATGAGGCGCAAGACCACCGTGGCTTGAGCGAGGCAAGACATGCAGAGCCCGCAGCTTGTTATCGGTGCGCGCAGAACGGCTGCACAGGACCCGTCCGGCCATGACGGTGGCTTGTTCGGCCAAGGTGTTTGGCGATATGGGCTCTAATCACGGGCCTGCCAAGCTCGGCGGGCCACCAGAAAGCATTGACAGATGAAACCGATCCAAGCCGGCGATCACGCCGAAATCATCGAAGGCGCCTTGGGCACCAAGGGCCCGAATGTGGGCAAGACCGTTCGCGTGGTGTGCCTGCGCGGCGAGCACAGCGAGCATGGCCGCATCTGGAAGGTCGAAGGCGAGGGCCTGATCAGCGAGTACGGCGGTGTTGGCACGACCGTGGACTGCGCCCAGTCGTGGCTGCGCAAGATCGAGCCACCGAAATCAAGCACAGAGACCAGCGCCACCAAAGAAGTGGACGCGCCTGTGCATTGAGGGAGCTTGACCTAGGCTCAGGCCAGTTCCCAAGGTGGCGTTTCGCCCGCAAAGCGTGCGGCCAGAAAATCAACCAGCAAGCGCAAGGCCAGCGGCTGGTGCTGCCGAGAGAGATAGATCGCGTAGATGCCAAAGACCTCAGGCTCGTGGTCTGGCAGCAGTTGCACCAAGCGCCCTTCGCGCAAGTCCTCGCCCACATAGTAGGTGGGCAGCATGCCGATGCCCGCGCCGCTCAGCACCGCTCTTCGCAGCACGGCCGTTTCGTTGGTATGGAAGCGCCAGTTCACCGGCGCTTGAACCACCTCGCCGTGGCGGCTCAAGTTGTATTGCTTGCCGATGCCAAAGGCATGCCCGATGCAGCGGTGCTGGTGCAAGTCTTCGGCCGTCTGCGGTGCATCATGCCGCGCGAGGTAGCTCGGTGAGGCACACAGCACAGAGCGGCAGCTGGCAAGCGGCCGCGCAATCATCGCCGGGTCCAGCTTGTTGGTGATGCGCACCGCCAAGTCAACCCGCTCAGACACCAGATCGGCCGCTTTGTCACCCACCGACAGCACGATTTCGACCTGCTCGTACTGCGCCTGAAACTCCACGAGCGCGGCGGTGAGCTGCGCATCGGCAAACGAGCTGGCTGTGGTCACACGCAGCACGCCCGCAGGCTCACGCATGCGTTCAGCGGCCATGTGCTGCGCCTCTTGCGCAAGGTCGAGCAATTGCCTGCATGAGGGCAATGCCGCCATCCCGGCGTCTGTGAGGCTGATTTTTCGGGTGGTGCGGTGCAGCAGTCGCGCACCGAACCAGTCCTCAATGGCCACCAGGTAACGGCTGACCATGGCTGCAGACATGTCCAGATGCTCAGCCGTCTGGGTCAGGCTGCCTCG
>CANCFV010000182.1:0-4706 GCA_947377275.1 Burkholderiales bacterium
CCGGTCGCCTTCAAACAGCGTGCCTGCTTCCTTTCCCCCAACGGCCGTGGCCAGAGTCTCTTGCACATCGCCCACATTGAGCCCATAGCGAGACGCCTTCTCTCGATCGATCTCCACGGTCAGCATGGGCAGCCCCGTGTTCTGTTCCACCTTCACCTCAGACGCGCCGGGCACCTGCTGCAAGGCCTGCGCGATCTGACTGGCCGTGGTGTTGAGCACATCCATGTCATCGCCGAACAGTTTGACCGCCACGTCGCTGCGCACGCCCGAGATCAGCTCGTTGAAACGCAACTGGATGGGTTGCGAGAACTCGTAGTTCTGCCCGGGCAGCTTGGCCACTTCGTCCTGAACGGCTGCGATCAGCTCATCGCGCGTCTTGCGCGGCTGAGGCCACTGGTCCACAGGCTTGAGCATCACGTAGCCGTCCGAGATGTTAGGTGGCATCGGATCAGCGGCAATCTCGGCGGTGCCGGTTCGGGCAAACACACGTTCGATTTCCGGGAACTTGACCTTCAAGGTGGATTCGAGCTGGCGCTGCATGGCCACCGATTGCGTCAGGCTGGTGCCAGGGATGCGCAAAGCCTGCAAGGCAAAGTCGCCTTCATTCAAGCTGGGCACAAACTCGCTGCCCATGCGCGAGGCGACCACGCCCGACAAGGCAATCATCACCACAGCCAGCGTCAACACCACGGGCTTGGCCGCCATGACCCGCGTGAGCAAAGGTGCATACAGGCGTTTGGCGCCCAGCATCAGGGCATTCTCTGTCTCGGCCACCTTCTCGCCGATGAACAGCGCCACGGCTGCCGGGATGAAGGTCACCGACAGGATCATGGCACCCAGCAGCGCGATGACCACCGTGAAGGCCATGGGATGGAACATGCGTCCTTCCACACCCGACAGCGCAAAGATGGGCAGGTAGACGATCATGATGATCAACTGCCCGAACAGCAAGGGCCTGCGAGCTTCTTGCGCAGCGAGGAACACCTCGTGAAAGCGCTCCTTGAGCGTGAGCGGCCTGCCATGGTGCGCCTGCGCATGGGCCAGGCGGCGCACGCAGTTCTCGACGATCACCACCGCGCCGTCCACGATGATGCCGAAGTCCAGCGCACCCAGGCTCATCAGGTTGGCGCTGACCTTCTGGCTCACCATGCCGCTGAAGGTGAAGAGCATGGACAGCGGGATCACCAGGGCCGTGATGAGCGCAGCACGCAGATTGCCCAGGAACAAGAACAGGATGACGATCACCAGGACAGCCCCTTCGAAAAGGTTCTTCTTGACCGTCGCAATGGCTTTGTCCACCAGGATGGTGCGGTCGTAGACCGTGACCGCATGCACCCCACTGGGCAAGGTCTTGTTGACCTCGGCCATCTTCTTGTCCACCGCTTGAGACACCGTGCGGCTGTTCTCGCCGATCAGCATGAACACGGTGCCCAGCACCACTTCACGGCCGTTGTCCGTGGCTGCGCCCGTGCGCAACTCATCGCCCAAGCCCACATCGGCCACATCGCGGATGCGGATGGGCACGCTGTCAGCCTGTTTCACGACGATGTTGCCCAGGTCTTGTGTACCGCGCACTTGGCCAGGCGCGCGGATCAGGTACTGCTCGCCCTGGCGCTCGATGTAGCCCGCGCCCACGTTGGTGTTGTTGCGCTCCAGCGCCTGAACGACATCGGCCATGGTCAGGCCATGTGCGATCAATTTGTCCGGCCATGGGGCCACCTGGTATTGCTTGGCGTAGCCACCGATGGAATTGATCTCGGTGACACCGGGCACGTTGCGCAGTTGCGGCTTGATGATCCAGTCCTGGATCTCCCGCAGGTCGGTGGGCGAGTAAGGCGTGCCATCGGATTTTCTCGCCCCGTCCTTGGCCTCGACGGTCCACATGTAGATCTCGCCCAACCCAGTGGAGATCGGCCCCATTGCAGGCGTGATGCCCTGGGGCAAGCTCTCTTTGGCGCTCTGAATGCGCTCATTGACCAGTTGGCGCGCAAAGTAGATGTCGGTGCCGTCCTTGAAGATCACGGTGATCTGCGACAGACCGTAGCGCGACAGCGAGCGCGTCTCCTCCAGCCCTGGCAAACCGGCCATCACTGTCTCGATGGGATAGGTGACGCGCTGCTCTGTCTCCAAGGGGGAGTAGCCAGGCGCTTGCGTGTTGATCTGGACCTGGACGTTGGTGATGTCCGGCACGGCGTCAATGGGCAGCTTCTGGTAGCTGAACAAGCCCAAGACAGCCATACCCAGAACGGCCAGGATGACCAGCCAACGCTGTTCGATGGCAAAGCGGATGATGCGTTCAAACATGTGCGCTCCCGCTCAATGCTCATGCTCGGCCGAAGCCTTGCCGATTTCAGCCTTGATCACGAAGCTGTTGGTCGATGCATGACGCTGCCCGACCTGAAGGCCACTGGTGATCTCGGTGCGTTGCCCGTCCGTGCGCCCCAACTTGACGGTTCTGGCTTGAAAGCCACCAGGCACCTCCACGAACACCACCTCACGGCCCTCAAAAGCCTGGATGGCGCTGGCCGCCACCGTCACGGGGGCTTGCACCTCGCCTGCCACAACCTCGACATTGACAAACAGGCCGGGGCGCCAGGACAGCTTGGGATTGGGCAACACCACCCGCGCTGTTGCGGTGCGGGTTTGCTCCCCGATCAGCGCGCTGACATAAGCAACCGTGCCGGTGGTCGCGCCCTCGAAAGCGCTGGAATGCACCATCACTTTGTCGCCGACGCGGATGAGTGGCAGATCCTTGGCCGCCACGCTGACATCGGCCCAGACCGAGGACAGATCGGACAAGGTGAAGACGTTGGCGTCTTCCTTGACGGCTTCGCCTAAGGCCAGGTGTTTTTCCACCACCATGCCGTCAAAGGGTGCGCGCAATTCGTATCGATTGAGGTCAGGCGACCCGGGTGCAGCGCCCAAGGCCTTGAGCTTCTGGCTCGCGTTGGCCACGGCGATCTCAGCCTCCCGCCATGCTTGCTGGGCCTGCAGAAAGTCCATCTGGGGCGAGATCTTGTCTTCGAAAAGCTTTTTCTCCCGCTCGTACGTTATCTTGGCCAGGCCAAGACGTTTCTGTGCCGACTGCAACTCGCTGCGCAAGTCGGACAAGGTGACGCTGGAGATCACAGCCAGCACCTGGCCTTTCCTGACCTGCTGGCCCAGGTTGGCCGCCACGCTCTCGACCACGCCAGCCACACGCGGCACGACGTGGGCCGTGCGGTCCTCGTTGAAGCGCACTTCGCCGGGCATCTGCAACGTGGTGCGAATGCGGCCCGCACTGGCTGGTTCGACCGCAATGCCCGCGGCCTTGACCTGATCGGCACTCAAGGCAACAGGCGGCTCCTCACCCTCCTTGGCGCCGTCTTTCTCGTGGTGCTCCGCGTCGCCGTGCGCTTTGGCATCCTCATGAGCGTCGGCCGACTTTGCGTCGTGGTGCTCCTTGTCGTCATGGCCTTTGCTCTCGGTGTGGCCCTGCTCCTCGTGCGCACCTTCATCAGCAGAGCCCTCGCCGCCGCTCTTGAGCACGAAGGCGCCAGCAGCCAGGCCAAGCACCACGATGACGGCCATGGCGATGAGTTGGGGTTGGCTGATGCGCCCAGCCTGGCGTTTGAACGGGGATGTCATTGACTTGCTTTCTCTGAATCTGTGCCCAGCAACCGATCGATGTCGGCAGCGGTGCGGTGCATCTCGCCCAGCGCGCGCAGATACTGCGCGCGAGCCTGGAACAAGGTCCGTTGTGCATCGAGGGTTTCCAGGAAGCTGAATTTGCCCAACTCGAACCCGGTCACGGCGGCTTGCCACGCGCTTTGCGCACCAGGCAGCACGTCTTGCTGCAGGGCTTGAATCTCGGCACGGGCAGACTGGTAGCGCTCGCTCAGTTCAACCCATTGGCTGTCCACGCGGACCTGCGCTGCGGCCAGGTCCGCTTCGGCCTTGTCTTGAAGACGCAGGGCCTGCAAGACATTGCCTTGATTGCGGTCCCACAAAGGCAATGGCAAGGCCACACCGATCACGGCCTGGTTGCGCCCCAATTCCTGGGAGCGTTTGGTGCCCAGCGTCACGGTGACATCCGGGATGCGCCGGGCCTCTTCCAGGTCGGTCAAGGCACGCCGACGGTCCACCTCCATCCGGGCTTGGCGAACCACAGGCGCGTCGGCCAACTTGCTACCTTGCTGGGCCATGAACGCCGGGGCGAGCGCGGCGCTGTCGTCCGCCGCTGCTTGCCAATCGATGGGCGCCAGGTCGGCGGCAGACTTGCCCATCAAACTGCCAAGGCGTTGCTGGGCCACGCGCCATTCGCTTCGCGCTTGTAGCAGCTCAAGGTCCACGGCAGCTTGGGCGACCTTCGCGCGGGTTTCCTCCACCGGCGAGACTTTGCCCGCCTGAACGCGTTTGGACACGGCCAGGGCGGCTTGCGCGGCCAGTGCTGAGGAGGCCTGCGCCAGCCTCACTCGCTCCTGCGCTATGGCCGAAGCAAAAAAGGCCTCGGTGGCATCTGCGCGAACTTGTGCACGACGGGCCTGCAATTCAATGCCGACCTGTGACTGGGCCAACCGCGCAGCCGAGACCCGCGCGTCACGCTTGCCTCCCAACTCGATCGGCTGAGCGAGTTGCACGGTGGTCGTGCGCGACTGAGCTCGGGTGTCCTCCATCAAGGTCTGAAGCTCAGGATTGGGCCGCGCTCCGGCCTGAATCACCGCGCC
>CANCFV010000183.1 GCA_947377275.1 Burkholderiales bacterium
ATGTTGCGAGAAAGACGGGTGGCCAGCGAAGTGTCACGAGGCAACACTTGAGAATACGCGGGCACCAACAACACGTCGTCAAACGTGAGGGCTTTACCAAGCAGGCGCATGAACGGGCTCCAGACGCAAAAGCGGATTATACGCACAGCCGCGTGTCAAACAGAAACAGGGAAGATGCCGGGGTGATTACGCACACTCCGGGGGACGGGGTGCAGACGGTCAAGGCTAAACTTCACCGCATGACGCATGCACGCACTTCCGTTCCATATCGGGCCACGCTGGCCTTGCTGGGTTTGGCCGTTTTGAGTTCAACGGCCATGGCTGGCGTGCAATGGAAGTGGCGCGATGCCAATGGCGCCGTGCAGTACAGCGATCGTCCGCCCCCTGCTGGCACCCCCGACGCCAACATCTTGAGCCGCCCCGCTGCGGCCGTGCGACAAGCGAACAAGGCCGCTGCGGATGCAGCCTCCGCTGCAGCCAGCGCCGCCGCGACGACCGGCAACGCCGGCACAACGCCAGCGAAAGCGCAAGACCCCGAGCTGGAAGCCCGTCGCCGCAAAGCCGAGCAAGACAAGCAGGCCCAGAACAAGGCGGAAGAAGAGAAGCAAGCCAAGCTGCGCGCAGACAACTGCGCGCGGGCTCGCAGCTACCAGCGCACGCTGGCCGACGGCATTCGCATTGCACGCACCAACGACAAGGGCGAGCGTGAGATCTTGGACGACAAGGGCCGCGCGGAAGAATCACAGCGTGCCAAGGACATCATCCAGAGCAATTGCACGCCCTGAGCTTTGGGTTGGGCAGATGACCGAGGCGGCTGATCAGTCGCCTTTTTTTTGCAGCAATTTGCGCTTGGCCTCGACCGCAGCACGGCCTCCGTTGGCCTTGTAGCGCACGCGCCGAGCCTCTTTCGGGTCGACGATCAAACCGCGCACCAGCTCGATGCGGTCTTGGTCGCGCAGTTCGTGCCCGGACTTTTCGCGGCGACCCCAGATGCCGATGCTCCAGATGCCTGCAGCCAAAGACTGCTCGGACAACTCGGCCCTTGTCTGCAAGGCACCGCTGGTGTGCAGCGCCTGCAGCACAGAACTACCGGCGGGCACTTGCACATGCCACTGCTGCACCTCACGCGGCGCCCAGCCCACGACAATCTCTATGGACAAAACGGATGGCGCATTTGCCACCGAACTTGACTCAGCGAGGGCCATGGACTTGCTCGGCACGTTTGACAAAGGCGTCGATGAAGGTGTTGGCGATGCGGTCAAACACCGGACTGACCACCAGGGCCAAGGCCCGATTGGCGAAGGCGTAGCTCAGCGCAAACTCGACCTTGCAGGCCGCAGCGTCCAGCGGATCGGCACCGGAGGCGGGTGGCTGCCCAGGCTTGTTCAGAGGCTGGAAGGTCCAGGTGCCTTCGAGCTTGGAGAACGGGCCATCGACCAAGGTCATGCTGACACTGCGACCGGCTTCGTGCACATTGCGGGTGGTGAAAGCCTGATGCACGCCCGCAAACGCGATGTGCACGCAAGCGGTGACACCGTCGTCATGGTTGGCAAGCACCTCAGCGCGGTCGCACCAAGGCAAAAATTGGGGATAGGCTTGAACGTCGGTCACCAGCCCGTACATTTCACGGGGTGAGTACCAAAGCAAGACAGACTTGTGAACGTGCTTCATAGAATGTCGTTATTTTAGAGATGCCGGCGGCCTGCCGCGCCAGAACATGTCCATCGCAGAAAACAGAAAAGCCCAATTCAACTACCACATCGAAGAACGCTTTGAGGCGGGCGTGGTGCTGGAGGGCTGGGAAGTCAAGGCCATCCGCGAAGGGCAAGTTCAGTTGACGGACGGCTATGTGGTGGTCAAAAACGGCGAGCTGTTCTTGATCGGCCTGCGCATCAATGCCTTGCGATCGGCCTCGACCCACGTGAGCCCCGATGCCGACCGCACCAAAAAACTGCTGATGAAGCGCGGCGAGATCCGCCGACTCATTGGCAAGACCGAGCAAAAGGGCTACACCCTGGTCCCCTTGAACCTGCATTTCAAGGGCAGCTATGTGAAGGCCGAGATCGCCCTGGCCAAGGGCAAGGCCGAACACGACAAGCGCAACACCATCAAGGACCGCGACTGGGAGCGCGAACAAGGGCGCCTGATGCGCCACAAGGTGTCGTCCAAGTCGAAAGAGTGAGCCTGGACACGCGGGCGGGGCTCAACCCAATGCGGTCAAGGCCTGCTCAATGTCACCGATCAAGTCGCCCACGTCTTCCAGGCCAATGGCAAAGCGAACGAGCGTGCCTGAGGCCCCAGCCAACGCGCCGTGCTGCCGCATGCCTTTCAGCCCATAGGGCATGACCAGGCTGACGGGACCGCCCCACGAGTAGCCGATGCGAAAGAGCTTGAGGGCATCGACAAAAGCGTGCACCTTCTCGCGCGGATGCCGCTGGGCATCGAGCACCACCGACACCAGACCACCGGCATGACGCGCCACGCGAGCCCACGCGTCGTGGCCCGGTGAACTGGGCAAGGCTGGGTGCAGCACAGCACTGAATTCGGGCCGGGCTTGCAGCCAATGTGCGATCTGCCGCGTGGCCGCATCGTGGGCCTGGTAGCGCAAGACAAGGCTCGGCAGACCGCGCAGTAGGCTTTCGGCATCGTTGGCCCCGACGCCCAGACCCAAGCGCATGTGCGTGAGTTTGAGGCGAAGGTGCAGTGCCGCATCGCGTGTGACGACCGAGCCCATGAGCACGTCGCCGCCGCCCGATGGGTATTTGGTCAAGGCGTGCACGGAGATGTCGACGCCCCGGGTGTCTGTGAAGGCGGGCACGCCCAACTCAAAGGGGTTGAAGGCCAAGCCGGCGCCCCAGGTGTTGTCCAGCGCAATCACCACCTGCGGGTGCTGCCTGAGCACCTGAATCAGGGCTGCCAGATCGGGGAACTCCAGGGTGACGGAGCCGGGCGCTTCAAGCCACACCAAGCGCGTGCGCTCGTGGATCAGGCCCGTCAGCGATGCAGGGTCAAGCGGGTCGTACACCCGGTGCGTGATGCCCCACTGAGCGAGTTCAACCCGACAAAAATCCTTGTTGGGCGCGTAGGCGTTGTCGGGGATCAGCACCTCGTCACCCGCCTTGAGCAGGGCCTGGCTCACCAGGGTCAGCGCCGAGAGGCCTGAGGGGGCCAACAAGGTCTGCAGACCACCTTCGAGCGTGGCGAGGCGCTCCTCCAGCGTGAAGGTGGTGGGCGTGCCGTGCAAGCCATAGGTGTAGCCGGTCTTGTCTTTCCACTCGCGGCTGTGCAGTTCGGCCGTGTTGGCAAAGAACACCGTGGAGGCCTTGAAGACGCCGGGAGGCACTGCATCGAAGCCTGCTGGCGGCGCATACGGGTGGTGGATCAGGCCAGTGGCGCGTTGACTGAGGGCCGACTCAGCGGCGGACGTGGCAGCGCTGGCGTGTTCAAGCGATGGAGGCAATGGGGACGGGGTCTGGCTCATGGCAAGGATGCTAACGCAGGGCACCCAAGTTCAGCCTGAGCCCCCTCGCAGACGAGCCTGCCCCCGCGCCGCTCAAGCCCCCAACCAGTTGCGCGTTTCTAGCCAGCCTGGCGGCTGACAGCCCTTGCGTTGCACGTTGATGGCGGCAGCGGCCATGGCGTGACGCAGCGCCACCTCGAGGTCGGCTGGGGTCAGCTCATTCAGGGCATCGGCCGCCAGCTGCTTGGATTGGGCGAGCCATGCCAACAAACCGGCCTGGAAACAATCCCCCGCACCGACCGTGTCTTGCACATCGACCACCGCGGGGATGGGCAACTGCACGAAGGCCTGGCGCGTGGCCAGCGCGGCACCGTCGGCACCCAAGGTCAGCGCCACCAGTTGCGTCATGGGGTTGCTCAACAAGTGGTCGGCCACGGCCCTCAGGCCTTTGTCGCGCCACCCCAAGGCGTCAAGGTCTTCGTCGCTGAGTTTGACGATCTGGGCCAGCGCCATGGCCTGCTGCACGGCCTGCAAGTAAGCACGTCGCTCAGCCGGGTTGTCACCCACCACCATCGTGCGCAGGTTGGCGTCGACCGACACCACGGCGCCGCGCATCTGAGCCGCCAGCAAGACGGCTTTGGTTTTGGGCCAGTCGCCTGGCACCAAGGCCAAACCGCCGGTGTGAATCAAGGGCAAGGCCGCCGGCAGCCGCGCGATCAGGTCATCGGCTGAACCATCGCGATCGGCCACGTGCTGGCGGTGGAAGGTGTAGTTAGGCACCCCACCCTCGCCCAGCGAAACGACCGCCAACGATGTTGGACACGCACTGCGAGGCGCGCTGCCCAGGTCCACGCCATCGGCCAACAAGCGCTGTTCGAAGCGCTGGCCAAAGGTGTCTGTCGACAAGGGGTTGAGGTAGCGAATGCACTGCCCCTGCAAAGCCATGGCGCGCGTGAAGTTGCAGACCGAGCCACCCAGGCAAGGCTCAAAGCGGCCATCTGGGTGTTCGATCAAATCGACCAGGGCCTCGCCAACGGCAGCAAACATGCGATCTCCATCACGGTGTTGTGAATGGCTTGCAGTGTGCCCACGGCACATCAGGGTCGGTACTAGGGTTTGTCATAAATAAAACGCATTG
>CANCFV010000184.1 GCA_947377275.1 Burkholderiales bacterium
AGTTACTCGACTCATTTAAGCAAGCTCATCGCAAGGATCAACACAATGGCCGTGACCACCGTCGCACAATTCGCCGCGGAGCTCAATCGCCCGGCTGCGACACTGCTGGAGCAGCTTCAGTCTGCAGGCGTGCCCAAGGGCGCGTCTGACGACGTGCTCACGGAGGCTGACAAAGAGCGTCTGCTGGATCATCTGCGCACTTCGCACGGCTCTGCCGGCGCGGATCGCAAGAAGATCACGCTGACCCGCAAGTCGACCACCGAAATCAAGCAGGCCGACGCGTCCGGCAAGGCGCGCACCATTCAGGTGGAAGTCAAGAAGAAGCGTGTGTTCGTCAAGCGCGATGAAGCGGGTGGTGATGACGTCGATCAGACCGCGCAAGAAGAAGCCGAATTGGCTCAGCGCGAGCAAGAGGCACGTGCCCAGGCCGATGCTTTGCGCATCCAGGAAGAGCAGCTGGCAGAAGCCCGCCGTGTTCGCGAAGAGCAAGAGCGCCGCGAAAAAGAAGAGGCTGAAGTCCGTGCTGCGGCCGCCGCTGAGCAAGCCGCACGTGAGCTGGCCGAGCGAGAAGCCGCTGGCAAGTCGGGTAGCAAGGCTGCCGCAGCGACCGAAGTCGCTGAACGTGAAGCTGCCGCTTCGCGCCGTGCTGCCTCGCACGAGGCTGCTCGTGCCGAAGCCGCCGCGTTGAATGGTGCCGCCCAGCGCGCCACCAAGAGCGGTGCTGCCAAGGTGGCCGCCGAAAAAGCCGCTGCCGAAAAGGCTTCTGATGCGGCTGCTGCTGCCGTCCAAGCGACTGCACCGGTTGAGGCACCTGCCCCCGTCGTGGCTGCAGCGCCGGTTGCGCCTGAGGCGCCCAAGCCCACCGCTGTGCGCGTGGTCAAGGCCGCGGACATCGAAGCAGAAGAAAAGCAAAAAGCCGCTGATCTGGCTGCGCGCCGCAAGGCCGCTGAAGCGGAGGCCGCTGCCATCCGCGCCATGATGAACGCGCCCAAGAAGGTGCTGACGGCCAAGAAGCCCGAAGAGCCCAAGCCTGCCGAGGTCGCTGCCAAAGATGGCATCAAGGGCACCATCCACAAGCCCAAGACGGCACCAGGTGCGCCTGGCGCTGCGGGTGCTGCCAAGCCTGGCGACAAGAAGTCGGTCAAGTCCGAGAAGCTGTCTTCTAGCTGGGCTGGTGACGACAAAAAGCGTGGCGCACCCGCCGGCAAGGGCCGTGCAGATGCTAGCTCGGGTCGCAGCAACAGCTGGAAGTCGCCTGGCGGCCGTGGTGGTCGCCGTGGCGAGCGCAACGAGACCGCTTCGAACTTCGTCGCGCCGACCGAGCCACAAATCGTCGAGGTCCATATTCCCGAAACCATCTCTGTGTCCGATCTGGCACACAAGATGTCGGTGAAGGCGACCGAAGTCATCAAGCAAATGATGAAGCTCGGCCAGATGGTCACCATCAACCAGCAGTTGGACCAAGAAACCGCCATGATCGTGGTGGAAGAAATGGGCCACAAGGCGTTTGCTGCCAAGCTGGACGATCCCGATGCCTTCCTTGAGGAAGAACACGAAGACCAAGCCGCCGAGGCCAAGCCCCGTGCGCCTGTGGTCACCGTCATGGGTCACGTTGACCACGGTAAGACCTCGCTGCTGGACTACATCCGCACCACGCGCGTCGCCTCTGGCGAAGCCGGCGGTATCACGCAGCACATCGGTGCTTATCACGTGGACACGCCTCGCGGCATGATCACCTTCCTTGACACCCCAGGTCACGAAGCCTTCACGGCCATGCGTGCCCGTGGTGCCAAGGCGACCGACTTGGTCATCCTGGTTGTGGCAGCCGACGACGGTGTGATGCCGCAAACGAAGGAAGCCATCCACCACGCCAAGGCGGCTGGTGTGCCCATCGTTGTGGCCATCAACAAGATTGACAAGCCCGGTATCAACCTGGACCGCGTCAAGCAAGAGTTGGTCGCTGAACAAGTGGTGCCGGAAGAGTACGGTGGCGATGCGCCATTCGTGCCGGTGTCCGCCAAGACCGGTACGGGCATTGACGCGCTGCTGGAGCAAGTGCTCTTGCAGGCCGAAGTGCTCGAACTGACAGCGCCAACGACCTCCATGGCCAAGGGCCTGGTGATCGAAGCCCGTCTTGACAAGGGCCGTGGCCCTGTGGCCACCGTGCTGGTGCAGTCCGGTACGCTCAAGCGCGGTGACGTCGTGTTGGCCGGTGCCAGCTACGGTCGTGTGCGTGCCATGCTCGATGAGAACGGCAAAGCGACCAACGAAGCGGGTCCTTCCATCCCTGTTGAAATCCAAGGCCTGGCCGAAGTGCCGGCTGCGGGTGACGAGTTCATGGTGTTGTCTGACGAGCGCCGTGCCCGTGAAATCGCCACGTTCCGTCAAGGCAAGTACCGCAACGTCAAGCTGGCGAAGCTGCAAGCTGCCAAGCTCGAGAACATGTTCGAGAACATGGGCCAAGGCGATGTCCAGACCCTGGGTCTGATCATCAAGGCCGACGTGCAAGGCTCGCAAGAAGCCCTGGCCACGTCGTTGCTCAAGCTCTCGACCGCCGAAGTCAAGGTGCAGATCGTGCATGCTGCGGTGGGTGGCATCTCCGAGTCCGACGTCAACCTGTCGATCGCCTCGAAGGCCGTCATCATCGGCTTCAACACCCGTGCTGACGCCGGCGCTCGCAAGCTGGCCGAACACAACGGTGTGGACATCCGCTACTACAACATCATTTACGACGCCGTCGATGATGTGAAGGCAGCCATGTCGGGCATGTTGGCTCCTGAGCAGCGCGAAGAAGTCATCGGTTCTGCCGAGATCCGTCAGGTCTTCGTGGCCTCCAAGATCGGCACGATCGCGGGTTGTATGGTCACCAACGGTGTCGTGCGTCGCAGCGCCAAGTTGCGCCTGCTGCGCGAAAACGTGGTCATCTACACCGGCGAGCTCGAAGGCCTCAAGCGCTTCAAGGACGATGCCAAGGAAGTGCGCGAAGGTTTCGAGTGCGGCCTCAACATCAAGGGCTACAACGACATCAAAGAAGGCGACGTCCTCGAGTTCTTCGAAATCAAGGAAGTGGCCCGTACGCTGTAACCAGCCGCACTGGTTGCCCCCTCACACAACCCCGCCTGGGTCCAGGCGGGGTTTGTGCTTGAAAGGACGCCATGCGTTTGACAGCAGGAATTCACCATGCGCCATAAACGTTCTACCCCCAACCGCAGCAACCGCGTCAACGACCAGATCCAACGTGATGTGGCCGAGTTGATCCGCGAGCTCAAAGACCCCCGCATTGGGCCGATGGTCACGATCACCAACGTGGAGGTGACGCCCGACTACGCCCATGCGAAGGTGTTTTTCTCGCTGTTGGTGGGCGATGCGCAGCAATGCGAAGAAGGCCTGAATGAGGCTGCTGGCTACATTCGCAACAGCCTGTTCAAGCGTTTGCAGATCCACACGGTGCCCACGCTGCACTTCCACTTTGACCGCACCACCGAGCGTGCGCTGGAGCTCAGCGCCATCATCAGCCGTGCGGTGGCCGACAAGGCCAAGGATGCCGATGAGCCTGTGGCTGCCGAAAAAGCCGGCGATGAGGCCGTGTCAGCCGACGACGACCACAGCGAGGACGAAGGCAAGTGAGTCAGCCCATGGGTCAGCGCCCACCGCGCCAACCGCGTCGCCAACTCCACGGGGTCGTGTTGCTGGACAAGCCTTTGGGCCTGTCGAGCAACGACGCCTTGCAGAAGGTGCGTCGTTTGATGCGCGCTGAGAAAGCTGGCCACACCGGCACGCTCGACCCTTTGGCCTCTGGCTTGTTGCCACTGTGCTTTGGCGCGGCCACCAAGTTTTCGCAGGTTTCGCTGGACGCTGACAAACGCTACATCGCGACCCTCAAGCTGGGCCAGACCACGACCACGGGCGATGCCGAGGGCGAGATCTTGCAAGAGCGTGCCGTCACGCCCGAGCAGGTGAATCAGGCCAGCATCGCTGCGGCTTGCGCCGCCTTCACCGGCCCCATCGAGCAGGTGCCGCCGATGTATTCGGCGCTCAAGCACCATGGCCGCGCCCTGTACGAATACGCCCGCGAGGGCATCGAGATTGAGCGTGCAGCCCGATCGGTCACACTTCACGCCATTGACATCCTGAGCTGGCAAGGTGATGTGCTTGAGCTGGATGTGCGTTGCAGCAAGGGCACCTATGTCCGTACACTGGCGCAAGACATCGGTGAGCACCTGGGTTGTGGCGCTCACCTGATCGGATTGCGCCGAACCGGCAGCGGTGGTGTGAGTTTGCAAGGCGCCGTGACGCTCGAAGCCCTGGTGGCCATGAGCGAGTCCGAGCGTGACGCCTACCTGCTGCCTGCCGATGTGTTGTTGAGCGACTGGCCCGAGGTCATGTTGACCGAACCAGAAGCTGCCCGTTTTCTGACCGGCTTGCGCCGGCGAACCAAGTTGGCCGATGCGCCCCAGGTGCGTGTGTATGGGCCTCACCCCGCCGCGGTCGATGACCC
>CANCFV010000185.1 GCA_947377275.1 Burkholderiales bacterium
GCAAGAACTCGACGTGCCTGAACACCGTGGCTTTGCGCGGCGCCGTCACCACGCCCACAAACTGCGACAGGCTCGAGAGCATGTTCGCCGCATTGGCGATCACGCGCTGAGGCTGGTCGGGCTGCAGGTGCTCGTTGGCCAGATCACCCGAGCCCAACTGGCGCGATGTGAGCATGGTGTCCACAAACAGGCGGTAGCCGCGCGGCGTGGGCACGCGCCCCGCGGAAGTGTGTGGGCTGACGACCAGTCCAAGCTCTTCCAGGTCGGCCATGACGTTGCGGATGGTGGCGGCCGACAGGTCAATGCCTGACGCACGCGAAAGCGTCCTCGAACCGACCGGTTGCCCGTCGGCGATGTAGCGCTCTACCAGCGCTTTGAGGAGGGTCTTTGCTCGGTCGTCCAACATCACGTGATCATTCTAAGTTCAGCCCTGAAAATGCGCGGCCCCTCGCCCAGAGGGTGCCCTGAATCGGCTCACCGCTGTGGTGTAATTCTTCACATGCTCAGCACGCCTCCCTGCCGCTTTCGCCATGCCGCCTTGGTCGGCAAATACCAGGCGCGAGGCATCCGTCCCGTGCTGGAAGACGTGGCCCATGTGCTGGCACGTGCAGGCGTTGAGGTTTCACTTGAAAAAGAGACGGCGCTGAACACCGGCATGACCGACTACCCCGCGCTGAGCCTCAAGCAAATTGGCCAACAATGCGATGTGGCCGTGGTCATCGGTGGCGACGGCACCATGCTGGCGATTGCCCGTGAGCTCGCGCCTTACAACATCCCGCTGATCGGCGTGAACCAGGGGCGCCTGGGCTTCATCACCGACATCCAGCTCAAAGACGTGGGCGCCACCCTGCCCTTGATCTTGGGCGGCCAGTACGAAGAAGAGGTTCGGGCCATGCTCGAAGGGGCCGTGTTGCGCCCCAACCGCGACGGCAGCCTGGACACCATCTACGAGGGCTTTGCGCTCAATGAGGTGGTGGTCAGCCGGGGCGCCACGGCCAGCATGGTCGAGCTGCGCGCCGAGATCGATGGCCAGTTCGTGGCCAACTACCGCGCCGACGGCTTGATCGTGGCCTCACCCACCGGTTCGACGGCCTATGCCTTGTCGGCGGGCGGCCCCATCTTGCCGCCAGGCTTGGCGGGCTGGGTGGTGGTGCCGATTGCCTCGCACACCATGTCGAACCGGCCTTTGGTGGTGCCCGACACCGGCACCATCACCATCGAGATCGTGGCGGGCCGCGATGCCAGCATGAACTTCGACATGCAGAGCCTGGCCAGCCTCTTGCACCGCGACCGCGTGACGGTGCGCCGCTCGGCCCACCGGGTGCGCTTTCTGCACCCCAAAGGCTGGAACTACTACGCCACGCTGCGCCGCAAGCTGCGCTGGAACGAAGGGGTGAGTTAACACCATGTTGCGCCGCCTGACCCTGCGCGATTTCGTCATCGTCACGCAACTCGATGTGGACCTGGGCCAAGGCTTCACCGCCCTGACCGGCGAGACCGGCGCCGGCAAATCGATCTTGATCGACGCACTGCAACTGGCCCTAGGCAGCCGGGGCGATGCCGGCGTGGTGCGCGAAGGTGCCACGCGTGCCGACATCACCGCCGAGTTCGAACCCAGCGCCGCACTGGCCGCCACCTTGTCCCCTTGGCTGCAAGACGCGGGCTTTGACACCACCGATGCCGATGCGCCCTTGCTGCTGCGCCGCGTGGTCGATGCCCAGGGCAAAAGCCGCGCATGGATCAATGGCAGCCCCGCCACGGTGACGCAACTGCGCGAACTGGGCGAGCACCTCGTTGACATCCACGGCCAACACGCCTGGCAAAGCCTGACCCGAGCCGACTCGGTGCGCGCCTTGGTCGATGCCCAAGCTGGCGTGGACACGACCGCGCTACAGCACGCTTGGGCCGCACGACGCGACGCACGCAAAGCCTTGGACGAGGCCCGCGCCAAACAAACCGACATCGAACGCGAGCGCGAGCGCCTGCAATGGCAGCTGGGCGAGCTGGGCAAGCTCAACCCGCAAGCCAACGAGTGGGAAGAACTCAATACCGAGCACACCCGCTTGAGCCATGGGCAAGCCATCTTGGATGCGGCGCGTCTGGCGCTTGATGCGGTGTCTGAGGCGGACACCAATGCCGAAGGCCTGACCAGCCGCGCCATCGAGGCGCTGGATACGGTGGCCAGCGTGGAACCCCACCTGCGCAATGCGCTGGACGTGCTGCGCGAGGCCCAGGCCCATTTGCAAGACGCCGCTCACAGCCTCAACAGCGCGCTGGGCCACACCGAGCTCGACCCCGATCGCCTGAACGATCTCGACACACGCATGTCGGTCTGGATGGGCCTGGCGCGGCGCTACCGTCGCCTGCCAGCCGAACTGCCTGAGCTGCTGCAAAGCTGGCGTGATGAGCTGGCGGCGCTGGATGCAGCAGCAGACCTCGATCTTCTGAGCAAACAAGCTGACCACGCGCACCAAGCCTGGCTGAGCGTGGCCAAGGCCGTGTCGCAGCAGCGCGCACGCATCGCCCCGGTGATGGCCGCGGCCGTGACCGAGGCCATGCAATCGCTGGGGATGTCGGGCGGGCGTTTTGAGGTGGCGCTGACGCCGCTGGCCGAGCCGCAGGCCTTCGGCCTTGAACAGGTCGAGCTGCTGGTCGCAGGCCATGCGGGCAGCACGCCACGCCCGCTGGGCAAGGTGGCCTCGGGGGGCGAGTTGTCGCGCCTGGCACTGGCCATTGCCGTGACCACCACCCAGCGCCAAAGCGCCGATGCGCAAGTGCCCACCTTGATCTTTGACGAGATCGACTCGGGCGTGGGCGGGGCCGTGGCCGACACGGTGGGCTTGTTGATGCGCCAGTTGGGCGCCAATCGCCAAGTCATGGCCGTGACGCACCTGGCCCAGGTGGCCGCCTGCGCCCACCAGCACTTGGTCGTGTCCAAGCAACTGCAAGGTGGCCAGACCAGCAGCGACATCCGCCCCGTGCAAGACGACGAACGCACCCGCGAGGTGGCACGCATGCTGGGCGGGGCCATCACCGACACCAGCCGCGCGCACGCGCAAGCCATGCTCCTGGCAGCGCAGCAAAGCCCATCGTCAACGAAAGCCAGCGGCAAACCCAAACCGCGCAAGGAAGCCGCATGAACCACCTTGACATCGTCCTGCTGACCGGCATTTCGGGCTCGGGCAAATCGGTGGCCCTCAATGCGCTCGAAGATGCGGGCTACTTCTGCGTCGACAACCTGCCGCCTGAATTGCTGCGCGGCATGATCCACCTGGAGCAGCAACGCGACGAGGCGCTGCGCCGCAAGGTGGCCGTGTCGGTCGACGTGCGCAGCGCGCACTCGCTGCCCCACCTGATGCCCGTGCTGGCCGAGCTGAACCAAGAGGGGCACACCGTGCGTTCGGTGTTTCTCGATGCCAGCACCGATGCCTTGGTGCGCCGCTTTTCTGAAACGCGTCGCCCCCACCCGCTGCAGCAATCGGTCAAGCCGCCCAAGCCCGAACAAACCACGCCCAAGCGCCGCGCCAGTGACCTGGCCAGCGATGCGCCAGAGCAGGCCCTGATCGACACCATCAACCTGGAGCGTGAGCTGTTGAGCCCGTTGCGCGAGGTCTCAACGGTCATCGACACCTCTTTGCTTCGCCCGGCTCAGCTGCGCACCTGGATCCGCAACATCGTGCAGGCCACAGCATCGCGCCTGACCTTGGTGTTCGAGTCCTTCGCCTACAAGCATGGCGTGCCCATGGACGCCGACTTCGTCTTCGATGTGCGCATGCTGCCCAACCCCTTCTACCTCAAGGAGCTCAAGCCCTTGACCGGACGGGATCAGGCCGTGGCCGACTACCTCGCCGCCCAACCTGAATCGGCCGAACTGATCGCTCAGATCGAGGCTTTCTTGTTGCGCTGGCTGCCGGCCCTGGAGGGCGACCAACGCAGCTACGTGACCGTGGCGCTGGGCTGCACCGGCGGGCAGCACCGCTCGGTGTATTGCGTCGAGCAACTCGTCAAACGCTTTGCGCCGCGCGGTGTGGTGCTGGCCCGCCACCGCGAACAAGACGCCAAGTGAGCCACACGCTTCAAGCCTCTTTGGACATGGCCTCGCGCAAGGCCTGACGCAATTGCTCGCCGATTTCGGGCTTGCCTTCAAACGGGTCGGTCGGGTTACGCCCTTGGACCACGTCTTCCAGTCGCGTCTGCACCATGCCCAAGGCCTTGGGGTGCGTGTAGATGTAGAACTGGCCAGCCTCGATCGCATCGAACACCAACTGGGCCGTATCCGCCGCCGTGACCTTGCCTGATGTGACCGCCTTTGTGCTCATGGCCTGCGCGATCATCTGGCTGGCGGTGGGCTTGCCTTCGCTGCGCAAGTCCTTGGGGCGGTTGCGGTGCGACAGGTGGATGCCCGTGGGCACAAAGTACGGGCACAGCACCGAAGCGTGCACTTGGTCTGTCACCAAGGCCAGGTCTTGGTACAGCGTTTC
>CANCFV010000186.1 GCA_947377275.1 Burkholderiales bacterium
TGCCTCGCCCACCACATCGATGTCGTCGGCATCGGCCAGCGTGTCGCGGATGCCCCGGCGGATCAGGGCGTGGTCGTCACACAGGATCACTTTGATCATAGTTTGCCCCATGCGGTGGGGTCGTCAGGGTCGGTGTCAGAACCCGATGCCGAGGCATCGAACTCGGGCAGCAGCCGGTCGATGAAGCCATTTTCAGGGCCGGACAAGGGGACAGACAGGATCAAGGTGGTGCCGCTGGGGTTGCTGCTGATGTCCACCCAGCCGCCCACGGTTTCCGCCCGCTCGTGCAAGCCCCGGATGCCAAAGGACCGGGCCTTGGCCAGGTCCTCTGTGCTCAGGCCCCGGCCATTGTCGGTCACTTCGATCGACAGAACGCCGCCGGCCTGGGTCACATCGACGCTGACTTTGTTGGCCTGTGCGTGTTTGGAGACATTGGTCAGCGTTTCTTGTGCAAACCTGTAGGCCACCAGCGGCACGCCGGGCGCGAGTTCGAGCTTTTCGTGGGAAGTGCGGAAGGTGGCCTCCAGGCCGGTGCGTTTGCCAAAGCGGTCGGTCATCCACTGCAGCGCGGCGACCAGGCCTTGCTCCAGGATGGCGGGGCGCAGGTTGTGCATGATGCGCTGGCTGGCCTCGTGGGCATGGCCCACGGCTTCCAGGGCCTGTTGCACGCGCTCGGCGATCTCGGGCGAGTTGGCGTGACGGGCGATCCAGGCCAAATCGAACTTCACGGCCGTCAGGCCGCCGCCCACGTCGTCGTGGATCTCGCGGGCAATGGCGGCACGCTCTTGTTCGATGCTGGTTTGCAAGTGCTGCGCAAGCTCGCGCAGTTGCTGGCGCGAGCGGCTCAGGGCCAGGTCGGCTCGCTGTTTCGCGATGCGGGTGCGGTTGGCTTCGATGGCCAGCAAGGCCGCTGGGGCCAGCCGGGCCAGGTTGCTTTTGAGCAGGTAGTCGTTGGCGCCATTGCGCATGGCTTGCACGGCGATGTCCTCGCCGATCTCACCGGAGACCAAGATGAAGGGCACCAGCTTGCCCAGTGAGCGCACCTTGTCCAGCGCAGCCAGGCCCGAGTAGCCCGGCAGGTTGTAGTCCGACAGGATCAGGTCCCACTCTTTGTGCAGCGCCTCGACCAACTCGGCGTCGCTCTCAACGCGCTGGATCTCGGCGTGGATGCCGCCGCGCAGCAGGTGAATGGACACCAGGGCGTGGTCTTCCTCGTTGTCTTCGAGGTGCAGCACCCGCATTCGCACGCGCGGCATCTCGGTGTGGCCGAAGGGCGAGGCAGGGCCAGGGCCCGCGGGGGGGCTGGCAGACGAGGGCGAGAAATCCGTCACGGGCAACCTTCGATCCTGAGATTTACGCCAAATTTTCCCGCGTCATTGGGGGTACCCGATGTCCGGAAAAGGAAAAAATTCTAACAACGGGCAAAGGCTGTCGAAATCAGCCTCAAAGAGATTAAGGAAGTCCCTGATCTTGCCGACATCACGTATGCGCCGGGCTACCTCAGGGTAGCTTGTTTGAAACCTGGTTGAGTGGAGCCACGATGAGCTACGACGATTCAGTCGATTCCCCGACCGCCGAGATGTCCTTGCTGCTCGCCGCAGACCTGCAAGACCATCTGATGACGGCGTCCCACGATCTGGAGCGACTGCAACGCCTGCTGGACGACGCTTGTGTCGTTCTCATGGATGGCTTTCACGGCACCGCAGGCCAGCTCTCCCATGTGATTGACCTGGGGCACGAGGTGACGCCGCACTTGCAGGAGGTCCGCCAGACCCTCTACAAAACGGTGACAGCCTTGCAGTTCCAGGACATGGCCTCGCAGCTGATCGAGCACACCAACAAGCGCTTGCGCAGTTGTGCCGACCAAATTGCCAGAGAGGCCCTGGGCGATGACGACCCCGATGGGGCCGCTGTGGTCGAGGCCGAACCGCTCAAACCCAACCCCGTGACCCAGGACGAAGTGGACGCCGGTTCGGTGGAGTTGTTCTAAAGAAAACGTTCCACCTGCCGAAACACCGGTCAGCGTTGACTGGTTTTCATTTCAAGCCTGCTAACAAGCACTGTTCATTCAAGCACCGGAGAGCGACATGCATTCGATCCTTGCCGTCGACGATTCTGCATCCATGCGTCAAATGGTTTCCTTCACGCTCAAGAGCGCTGGCTACAACGTCGTTGAGGCGGTAGATGGCCAAGACGCTTACGAGAAGGCTGCAGGCCGCAGCTTTGACCTCGTCTTGACTGACCAAAACATGCCTCGCATGGACGGCATCAGTCTGACCAAGAAGCTGCGCGAGAACCCCCAGTTCAAGAGCACGCCCATCCTCATGCTGACCACCGAGTCCAGCGACCAGATGAAACAGGCGGGCCGCGCTGCCGGCGCCACCGGCTGGTTGGTCAAACCTTTTGACCCGAACAAGCTGATCGAAGTGATCCAGAAGGTGATCCGTTGATCTGACGGACCGCCACGCAGCCCCGCAGCGTCGATACGAATTTCAGGAGCCAGACATGGCAGAGACCAGCACAGACCACAGCTCAGCAGCCGGCATTGACCTCAGCCAGTTCTACCAAGTCTTCTTTGAAGAGGCGGGTGAGAACCTTGAGAACATGGAGCAGCTCCTGCTGGAGCTCGACATCGAGGCCGCCGACGACGAGGAGATGAACGCCATCTTCCGCTGTGCACACTCGATCAAGGGTGGGGCCGCCACGTTTGGCTTCAGCGACGTCGCTGAGCTGACCCACCAGATGGAGACCCTGCTGGACAAGCTGCGTCGCCATGAGCTGACGCCCACGGCGCCCATGGTCGATGTGCTGCTGCAATCTGGCGATGCGCTCAAGGCCATGCTGGGTCGCCACCAGGGATCGGGTGGTGCCGAGGTCGACACCACCGAGCTGCTGTTCAACATCCGCGCCATGGTTGCTGGTGAAAAGCCCATCGTGGAGGCAGCCGCCGCCGCGCCCCGTGCCGCTGCGCCCGCCAAGGCCGAGCCTGCTGCGAAAGCCGCTGCGCCTGGCGCTGTACCCACCACCGGCAAGCGCGTGGTGGAGTTGCGTGTCGGCCCCCTGAGCAGCCCAGACCAAGCCGACAACCTGCTGGACTTGTTCAAGGAAATCACCGATCTGGGCACCATCGAAGCCCTGCCCGATGAGGATGCGCTGCCTGGCATCCGCCGCTTCAAGGTCGACACCAGCACCGCCGAGTCTGAGCTGCTGGACCTGTTCACCTTCCACGTGGCCCGCGAGCAGGTCGCCTTCCTGGCGTTGGCCGGCGAGGGCGCACAGGCCGAGGCCGACCCCGCCTACGGCTTCTTCAATGAGCCGGGCGCTGTGCCTGTGCCCGAAGAGCGCGGCTATGGCTTTTTTGACAATGCCCCTGGCGCGCCGGATCAACCAGTCGCGGTGCCGGCAGCCGTCGACGCCACACCCAAGCCCAGCGCTGCGTTGGCGCCCAAGGCCGCAGCACCCAAGGCCGACAAGCCCGCCGCTGCGGTTGAAGCATCGACCATCCGAGTCTCGGTTGAAAAGGTCGACCAGCTCATCAACCTGGTGGGCGAGCTGGTGATCACCCAAGCCATGCTGGCGCAAAACAGCCGTGGCCTGGACCCGGTCGTCTACCAACAACTGGTCACCGGTCTGACCGACCTGGACCGCAACACACGGGACCTGCAAGAGGCCGTGATGTCGATCCGGATGATTCCGATGTCGACGGTGTTCAGCCGCTTCCCCCGCATGCTGCGCGATTTGGCCAACAAGCTGGGCAAGAAGGTCGAACTGGTCACACAAGGTGAAGCCACCGAACTGGACAAGGGCTTGGTCGAGAAGATCACCGACCCGCTGACCCACCTGGTGCGCAACTCGTGCGACCACGGCGTGGAAATGCCCGCAGACCGCATCGCCAAGGGCAAGCCCGAGGTGGGCACCATCACCCTGGCCGCGTCGCACCAAGGCGGCTCCATCGTGATCGAAGTGCGTGACGACGGCCGAGGCCTGTCGCGCGAGAAGCTGCTCAGAAAGGCCCGCGAGAAGGGCATCGATGCCCCCGACTCGATGACCGATACCGAGGTCTGGAACCTGATCTTCGCACCCGGGTTCTCGACGGCCGATGAGGTCACCGACGTGTCGGGCCGTGGCGTGGGCATGGACGTGGTCAAGAAGAACATCACCTCGCTGGGTGGCACGGTCGAGATCGACTCGGCCGAAGGCTACGGCATGCGTGTGGCGGTTCGACTGCCACTGACGCTGGCCATCATGGACGGCATGAGCGTGGGTGTGGGCGAAGAGGTCTACATCCTGCCGCTGTCGTCGGTGGTGGAGTCCTTCCAGGTCAGCGAAGAGATGGTCAAGACCATCGGTGGCTCTGGCCGCGTGGTCGAGGTCCGCGAAGAGTACATGCC
>CANCFV010000187.1 GCA_947377275.1 Burkholderiales bacterium
GTCGATTTGCACCCAGCTCACACCGCGCTCGGCAAAGCCCTGCAAGATGCGTTGATAGGCCTTCACCAGCTTGGGCAACAAAGTGAGCTTGTCAAAGTCAGCATGCTCGCCATGGCACTTGGCCAGCCACAAATAGGTGATGGGACCCAGAACCACCGGCTTGGGCGTGTGGCCCTGCGCGATGGCCTCGTCCACCTCGTCAAACAGCCAGCTCACGCCACCATCAAAACGGGTGTGCGGGCTCAGCTCGGGCACGAGGTAGTGGTAGTTGGTGTCGAACCACTTGGTCATCTCCATCGCGGGTTGCGCGGCGTTGCCTCGTGCCAGCTCAAAGTACTGACTCAGGCTGAGGCTGCGTGCGTCAAAGCCAAAGCGCTCGGGCAAGGCGCCCAAGGTGGCGCTCAGGCTCAGGGTCTGGTCGTACCAAGCGAAGTCGCCAACGCTGACGAAGCTCAAGCCGGCTTCGCGCTGCCATTGCCAATGCTGGCCGCGCAAGGTGGCCCCCACCTCGCGCAGCTGCGCTTCGGTGCGCTCGCCGCGCCAGAAGCCTTCAAGGGCGAACTTGAGTTCGCGTTGCGCGCCCATGCGCGGGAATCCGAGGATGTGTGAGTGAGCCATGTGCTGCCTGCTTGCCAGTTGAATGCGATGGCGGCAGTGTGGTCACTCACACCACATGAATCAAGCGAGATGTTTTCACACTCACATGAATTTCATTCATGCCATACATGCAGCAGGATCAGAAAGGCGAAGGGCCGCTCACGCGCACCAAATCGTCTTTCAAGCGGGCGTTCTCGGCGCTCAGCTCGGCAATGGTTTGACGCAAGCGCATGACCAAGGCGGCCACGGCTTCGGGTGAGGTGGGCAAGGGATCGTCGCCCGAAGCTGAGGCATCGCCCTCGATGGCGGGCTGGTTGAGCATCTCGGCCACGGCCGCTGCACGCTGGCTGGACTTGGCCTCGCGCACCTGGCGCGCCGCCTGCTGCAGATCCTTCTTGCCGCCGGCCACGGCCGCCACCTGCTGCTCAACCGGCAACGAAGCCACGGCAGCCGCCGCGTTGATGGAGATGTCGCCCGCTTTGACGGCCGCCACCAACTCGGGCGCAGCGGTCTTCTGGATTTTTTCGATCTGGCTGACGGTGGTGCTGCTGATGCGGGCGGCGCGGGCAATGGCCTCGCGGCTGTTCAAGGCCTCGGCGGTCTGGGCGCCAACGGCAGGGTCGGCTGCGCCTGAAGCGGCGTCAGCCGCGGCTCGCTGGGCTTCGTCTCCGGCCTGCGCCAGCGCGGCTTGCAAGGCCTGTTTGCGCGCACTCATGATGTCTTTCTTGCGCAGCGCCAACACGCCGCGCTGGAAGTCAGACACGCTGCGGCGGCCCAGGTGCTGGTCGATCATCCACAGGTGCACGTCTTCCATGCAGGTGAAGCGTGGGTTTTGCACCGTGTTGAAGGGGATGCCGTGCTGGTGGCAAATGCCGTAGCGGTTGTGCCCGTCGACCAGCACATCGCCCCACAACACCAAGGCATCGCGGCAGCCCTCGGCCAGGATGCTGCGCTCCAGCGCGTCGTGCTCATCGGGGGTCAGGGGGTCGATGTAAGCGCGCAGTTCGTCAAGGACGGTGATGTTCATGGGCAGGCACAGCAAAGGCTCTCAGGCGGGGCGCCATTGTAAGGAGGCGCTTGCCTGACCGCCCGGCCCGCTCGGATCAGAGCCGATCAGCCCAGCGCGAAGGCCTGGCGAAAGGCATCGGCAAACGCCGGCGAGGCACTGATGGCCAAGGTGACGCTGTGGCGCGGCACACCGGGCGCTTGCAGCTGGGCGCTGATGCGGCCCGTGGCCTCGTCAAAGTGCAGGGACTCGACGGCGGTGTACTCGGCCTGGCCTTGCAGGTCGTGGTCCCAGTCAAAGCCCTCGTCCACCGGACCACGGCTGTCGCCAAAATGGCGGTGCGCCCACGACAGCACCTGGGCCACCTCGGCGTGCACCGCCGCCACCTGCGCCGCACCCACAACCGAGGCCATGGCCTCGAAGGTGGCCACGCCATCGGCGTCTTCGCTGTGCTCAAAGTCGAGGTAGTTCAATGCGGGGGTGTTTTGCATGGGGTGGCACTGTAGGGCATGGCGGAGCGACGTTCATTTGACATGAACGGTTTTCACGCAGACCGCATCTAAGACAAAATGGCTCATGCTTGAAATCCGACATCTCCGATCGCTCGTGGCCATTGCCGACGCCGGCAAGCTGGCCACCGCCGCCGAGCGCGTGCACCTGAGCCAGTCGGCCCTGTCGCACCAAATCCGCTTGCTCGAAGACCACCATGGCCTGAGCCTGTTCGAGCGCACCCGCCAAGGCCTGCGCTTCACGCCGGCGGGCGAGCGCTTGCTGGCCTTGGCCCGCACGGTGTTGGCCGAGGTGGGCGCGGCCGAACGCGACCTGCAACGCATGACCGGCCAGACGCGTGGCGAGTTGCGCATTGCGCTCGAATGCCACACCTGCTTCGACTGGCTGATGCCCGTGATGCACACCTTCCGCCAACGCTGGCCCGAGGTCGAGGTCGACCTGGTGGCGGGCTTCCACGCCGAGCCGCTGAGCTTGCTGAAAGAAGGCAAGGCCGACCTGGTGATCGGCTCGCGTCCCAAAGCCCTGCGGCCCTGGTCGGTGTCACCGCTGTTCAAGTTTGAGATGCTGCTGGTGGTGGGCAACGACCACCCACTGCGCCACAAGCGCTTTGTGACGGCCAAAGACCTGGTCGACGAGACCTTGATCACCTACCCGGTGCCAGAAGACCGCATGGACCTGATCCGCGAGGTGCTCAAGCCCGCCAAGGTGGAGCTGCCACGGCGCACGGCCGAGTTGACCGTGGCCATCGTGCAGCTGGTGGCCAGCCGCCGTGGCGTGGCCGCCCTGCCCAGCTGGGGTCTGCAAAGCTACCTCGAGCACGACTACGTCAAGGCCGTGCCCATTGGCGCCAAAGGCCTGTGGAGCGAGCTGCATGCCATCTGCCCCAAGCCCCTGGCCCAACAGCCGTACATGCAGGACATGGCCCAGATCATCCAGGCCGAATGTGCCAAGCTGCCGGGCATTGAGTGGCTGGCTTGACGCATGGATGCGCTGGGGCTTGACCCTGGGCCCACCCACGCCCACCATCACCGAACCCACCGAAAGCCCACCATGCCCTTGCTCGACTGCATCGAACTCGAAAGCGCCCCTCAGCCCACGGCCAGCATCCTGATCCTCCATGGCCTGGGGGCCGATGGCAACGACTTCGTGCCGGTGTGCCATGAGCTGGACTTGGGCACCATCGGCCCGGTGCGCTTTGTGCTGCCAAACGCGCCTGTGCGCCCGGTGAGCATCAATGGCGGCTATGAGATGCGCGCGTGGTACGACATCATCCCGACGCCCACCGGGCGCGTGGAAGACGAGCCCAGCTTGCGCGCTGCGCACCATCAAATCGGCGAGTTGATCGACCGCGAAGTGGCGCGTGGCATCGCGCCCGAGCGCATCGTGGTGATGGGCTTCTCGCAAGGCTGTGCCATGGCCTTGATGGCAGGCCTGCGCTACCCCAAAAGGCTGGCGGGCATCGTGGCGCTGTCAGGCTACCTGCCCTTGCCTGCCAGCACGGCCAGCGAACGCAGCCCGGCCAACACCCACACGCCCATCTTCATGGCCCACGGCCTGCATGACGACGTGGTGTTGCCGCAGCGCGGTGAAGTGGCGCGCGACCATCTTGAGTCGCTCGGGTACAGCGTGCAATGGCACAGCTACCCGATGGCGCACAGTCTGTGTCTACCTGAAATCCAAGACCTCAACGCGTGGTTGCTGCGCACCTTGGCTTGAGCGTTCAGCCGCCCTCGCCCGCCGCAAGCAGCTGGTCGCCCCGCGCCCGCGCCAACATGAACTCGATGAAGGCCGACGCCGCCCGTGTGTGGTGGCGGTTGGGCATGTAGAGCATGTACATCTGCGTGCCGAAGATGCTGAGCGTCCAGTCGTCCAGCGCGGTGAGCACTTCGCCCGAGGCCACCAGGTCTTGCACCACGTAGTCGGGGACCAGGCCCACGCCCAAGCCGGCCACGATGGCTTCGCGCAAAAACAGGAAGTTCTCAGACGTGATCGTGGGCGACAGCGGCACCTCATGCCTTTGCCCATGCAGGTAAGCGGCCACGCGCAACTGCTTGCCCACCACCGACGAGGTGATCAGCGGCGCGGTGCGCAAGGCGTCCAGCTCGGTGGGCAAAGGGGTGTGGGCCACAAAAGCGCGGGCGGCGCAGGCCACGTAACGCAC
>CANCFV010000188.1 GCA_947377275.1 Burkholderiales bacterium
GTTGAGCGCGAAGATGGGCACGTTGACCGTCACGCCATCGCGGGCGTCGCCGGGTTGGTGCAGGTAGCTGGTGGTGCAGTCCACCCCGCCCACGCGCAGCACCTTGGGGAAGGCGCTGCTGGTGATGCCGGCGGCCTCGTGGCGCATCAACTCTTCGCGGCTCAGGTACAGCAGCTTGGGGTTCTCGCGAGCCTCATGCTTGTACCAGCGCTCGAAGCTGGCACCGCTCATGACCTCGGGCGGGATCTGGGCGTCGTAAAAAGCGTGAATCAGCTCGTCGTCCACCAGCACGTCTTGCCGGCGCGACTTGTGTTCAAGCTGCTCAACCTGAGCGATCAACTTGCGGTTGGCTGCCAAGAAGGGCAAGCGGGTTTCCCACTCGTCGCCGACCAGGGCTTCGCGGATGAAGATGTCGCGCGCTTGCTTCGGATCCACCAAGCCAAAGTTGATGCGCTTGTTGTTGTAAACCACCAAGCCATACAGCGTGGCGCGCTCGAGGGCGACCACCTCACCGGCCTTCTTTTCCCAATGCGGATCGAGCAGCTGCTTTTTGAGCAAGTGGCCGCCCATCTGCACCAGCCAGGGCTGATCGATGTTGGCAATGCCCCGCCCAAACAAGCGCGTGGTCTCGACCAATTCGGCCGCCAGAATCCAACGCCCCGGCTTCTTGCTCAGGTTGGCGCCAGGGTGCTTGTGGAACTTGATGCCGCGCGCGCCGAGGTACCAATCCTCGTCGTCGCTTTTGCAGCCCACATTGCCCAACAGACCCGACAGCAGCGACAGGTGCACTTGCTCGTAGGTGGCCGGGCTGCCATTGAGACGCCACTGGTGCTCGGCCACCACCGTGTGCAGCTGGCTGTAGACGTCTTTCCACTCGCGCACGCGGCGTGGGTTGATGTAGTTGTCGCGCAGCAGCTGCTCGTATTTGCGGTGGCTGAGCTTGTGTTGTTCGGGCTGACCGGGCTCGTGCTGCCCGCCGCGTGAGTCGTCCAGCCACTTCCACAGCTTGATGGTGCCCATGAACTCTGAGCGCTCGTCGTCAAACTGCTTGTGCTTGGTGTCGGCCTGCTGTTGCTGGTCGATGGGCCGGTCGCGCACGTCTTGCACGCTCAAGCTGGCGGCGATCACCAGCACCTCGGCCAGCGCTTCGCGGTCCTTGGCCTCCAAAATCATGCGGCCCACGCGGGGGTCGAGTGGCAGGCGGGCGAGGTCCATGCCCAGCTTGGTGATCTCGTTGAAATCGTCGACCGCACCCAGCTCGTTGAGCAATTGGTAGCCGTCGGCAATGGCCTTGCGCAGCGGGGGCTCGATGAAAGGGAAGTCGTCGACCAGGCCCAGGTGCAGGGACTTCATCCGCAAGATCACGCCAGCCAGCGAGCTGCGCAAAATTTCAGGGTCGGTGAAGCGCGGGCGCCCGGCGAAGTCTTTCTCGTCAAACAGGCGGATGCAGATGCCGTTGGCCACGCGCCCGCATCGGCCGGCACGCTGGTTGGCAGACGACTGGCTGACAGGCTCGACCTGCAGTTGCTCGACCTTGTTGCGAAAGCTGTAGCGCTTGACGCGCGCCAGGCCGGAGTCGATCACATAACGAATGCCTGGCACCGTGAGCGAGGTCTCGGCCACGTTGGTGGCCAGCACGATGCGGCGCCCGCCCCCGGTGCGAAAGACCTCGTCTTGCTCTTGCTGACTCAGGCGAGCGAACAGCGGCAGGATGTTGGCCTGCACACGGTGGTTGGCGAAGTGCTTGCGCAGGTGGTCGGCGGCTTCGCGGATCTCGCGCTCACCGGGCAAGAACACCAGGATGTCGCCATTCCCCTCGCGCCAGAGTTCGTCAGCCGCATCGGTGATGGCCTCGTTCAGGCCGTATTCGCGGCTCTCTTCAAACGGGCGGTAGCGCTGCTCAACCGGGAACAGCCGGCCCGACACCATGATGACCGGCGCGGGGCCCTTGCTGGAAGCAAAGTGCTGCGCAAAGCGGTCAGCGTCAATGGTGGCCGAGGTCACGATGATCTTCAGATCAGGCCGGCGCGGCAGCAACTGGCGCAGGTAGCCCAACAAGAAGTCGATGTTCAGGCTGCGCTCGTGGGCCTCGTCGATGATGATCGTGTCGTAGGCGCGCAGGTCCGGGTCGCCTTGCGTTTCGGCCAGCAAGATGCCGTCGGTCATCAGCTTGACACTGGCCCCGGGCTGGATGCGGTCCTGGAAGCGCACCTTGTAGCCCACCACATCGCCGAGCGGCGTATTGAGCTCTTCGGCAATGCGCTTGGCCACGCTCGATGCCGCGATGCGGCGTGGCTGCGTGTGGCCAATCAGTTTGGGACGCAGGTGGCGTGGCGCATTCGGATCGCGCACCTGCCCCCAGCCGCCCCGCCCCATTTGCATCGCGATCTTGGGCAGCTGGGTGGTTTTGCCCGAACCCGTCTCGCCACACACGATCACGACCTGGTGCTCACGCAGGGCGGCCTCGATCTCGTCTCGTTTACCGCTGACCGGCAAGGACTCAGGAAAAGTGATGACGGGCAAGTTGGACACAGGGAAATTTACCTAGACAGACCGGGTAGGCGCGAGCGCGAAAGTCCGCCATTATCCAAGGCATGAAGTTCAGCGAATACAGCCAGCACGATGCCCTGGGTTTGGCCGCCCTGATCCGCAACGGCGACGTGACCGCCACCGAGGTGCTCAGCGCCGCGATGGCCCGCGCCGACCAGACCCACAGCCAGCTCAATGCCGTGGTGCGCCGCTACGACGACAAGGCCCGCACCCGCGCGGCCCAAGCCTTCAGGCCCGAGCAGACCTTTGCAGGCGTGCCCTTCTTGCTCAAAGACCTGTTCCAGGAGTGGCAAGGCGAGCCCTGCAGCTGGGGCAACGCCAAACTGGCCCAGCACAAAGCCCCCTTCACGGCCGACATCGTCCGGCGCTGGGAAGACGCTGGCGTCGTGATCTTTGGCGCCACCAACACGCCCGAGTTCGGCGCCAAGAACATGACCGAGCCGGTGGCCTTTGGCCCCTGCCGCAACCCGTGGGACACCAACCGAACCCCCGGCGGCTCGTCAGGTGGCGCAGCGTCAAGCGTGGCTGCGGGCATCGTGCCTGTGGCGGGCGCCAGCGATGGCGGCGGCTCCATCCGCATCCCTGCAGCGTGCAATGGGCTGTTTGGCCTCAAGGCTGGGCGTGGCCGCATCTCGATGGGCCCCATGGCCGCCGAAGGCTTTTTTGGTGCCGCAGTGGGTGGCGTGATCTCACGCAGCGTGCGTGACAGCGCCGCCATGATGGACGTGATGCAAGGCCCAGAAGACCACGGCCCGTACTGGATGCCCGCGCCTGAGGCCAGCTACCTCAGCCAGATCAACTACGCCCCCAAGCGGCTGCGCATCGGCTACTGCAGCGACTCGCCCACCGGCACCTCGGTCGACCCACAAGCGGTTGCTGCCATGCAAGACGCGGCACAGCTGTGTGCCAGCCTGGGTCACCACGTCGAGGCGGTGCCACTGCCTTTTGATGGCAAGCAGCTCTCGACCGACTTCCTGCTGGCCTGGTTCTGCACACAGGCCATGTTGATCGACGAGCTGCAAAAGGCCCACGGTCTGCAGCGCACCGATTTCGAGCCCGATGTGCAGGTGATGGCGGCCGTGGGCCGCTCGGTGTCTGCGCCCGAGATGCTCTCTTGCCTGGAGCGCTGGAACACCCATACGCTGGCCATTGCACGCTTCCACGAGCAGTTCGACGTGTGGCTCTCGCCCACCATCAGCGCACCGCCTTTGACCGTGGGCGCGCTGAAGACACCGCCCATGCTGCACCTGATCAACAAGGTGCTCTCTGGCGTCGGGCTGTTCGGGGTGCTGCGCAAAACCAGCACCTTTGAAGAAACCGTGGTCAAGAACCTGGCTTGGACGCCCTACACGCAGATGGCCAACCTGACAGGTCGCCCCGCGATGTCGGTGCCGCTGTACTGGACACCCGACGGCCTGCCCCTGGGTGTGCAGTTTGTGGGCGGCCTCAACAGCGAGACCACGCTGCTGCAACTGGCGCGTGAGCTGGAGATCGCACGGCCCTGGTTCGACAAACGGCCACCCATCTGAGCGCCAATCTGATCCCCAAAGCCCGTACCATTGCGGTTTGACACCACCCTCACCTGCCCTTTTGGGTAGACAGCCGTGCCCACCTCAATGGATCTGGTTTTTCCACACACCTTCGTGCC
>CANCFV010000189.1 GCA_947377275.1 Burkholderiales bacterium
CCCCGGCCCGATCAACCGTGGCGTTGAAATCGAATCGGCGGTGGCCGATGGCAAGCAAAGCGTCATCCTGCCCCAAGTGACCTTCGGCATCGCGGTGCGCATGGCCGTGATGTCCATCCTGGCTGGTAACGAAGCATGAAGATCCTCATCCAAAACGGTCGCCTGGTCGACCCCGCATCCAGCCTGGACCAGATCGGTGACCTGGCCATCACCTCGGGCCGCATCAGCGCCATTGGCAAGGTCAACGCCGACTTCGCGGCCGACCGTGTCATCGACGCCTCGGGCCTCATCGTCGCCCCGGGTTTGGTGGACTTGGCCGCGCGTTTGCGCGAGCCTGGCTACGAGCACGAAGGCATGCTGGAGTCCGAGCTGGCCGCTGCTGCAGCCGGTGGCGTCACCAGCGTGATTTGCTTGCCTGACACCGACCCCACGCTGGACGAGCCCGGCCTGGTCGAGATGCTCAAGCTGCGCGCGCGCAAGCTCAGCCGCTGCCGCCTCTTCCCGCTGGGCGCGCTCACGCGCGGCCTCAAGGGTGAGAACCTCACCGAGATGGCCGAGCTGCACGAAGCCGGCTGCGTGGGTTACTCGCAAGCTGAAGTGCCGGTGCAGAACACGCAGGTGCTGCAACGTGCCCTGCAATACGCCAGCACCTTTGGCTACACCGTTTGGCTGCGTCCGCAAGATGCCTGGCTGGGCAAGGGCGTGGCGGCCAGCGGCTCTGTGGCCACGCGCCTGGGGCTGTCGGGCGTGCCCGTGAGCGCCGAGACCATCGCCATCCACACCATCACTGAGCTGGTGCGGGCCACTGGCGCCCGCGTGCACCTGTGCCGCATCTCCAGTGCTGCGGGCGTTGATTTGGTTCGCCAAGCCAAGGCCCAGGGCCTGCCCATCACGGCCGACGTGAGCATCAACTCGCTCTTGCTCACCGACGTCGACATCGGCTACTTCAACCCCTCGATGCGCGTGACCCCGCCGCTGCGCCAGGGCCGTGACCGCGACGCGCTGCAAGCCGCTTTGCGCGATGGCACGCTCGACGCGCTGGTGTCTGACCACAACCCGGTCAGCGAAGACGAAAAGACCCTGCCTTTTGGCGAAGCCACCCCCGGCGCCACGGGCTTGGAGCTCTTGCTCAGCCTGGCCTTGAAGTGGTCCGGTGCCGACCAGACCGACACGCCGGACGCGGCCAAGCTGCGACTGGCGCTCAGCGTCGTCACCCAAGGCCCCGTGAAGGTGCTGGGCGATGCCTTGGGCTCGCTGGCCAGCAGCGCAGGCCGCCTGGTGGCAGGCGGTGTGGCCGACGTGGTCATCTTTGACCCGGCTGCGCGCTGGAAGGTCGAGCCCTCCGCCTTGGTCAGCCAAGGCAAGCACACGCCGTTTGCATTCGAGGCCACCGGCTTTGAGTTGGCCGGCCGCGTGCGCCACACCTTGGTGGCCGGGCAGGTGGCCTACGAGGCCGATGCCCGCACCCAAACCCAAACAGCGAGCGCGACATGAGCACCATGACCGACGGTGGCTCTGGCCAAAGCAAAGCCCCCGCGGCCGTGCCCAAGCCCGGCTGGTGGTGGGCGCCGCTGGCCACTTGGCGGCTGCTGCGCGTGCTGCTGCATGTGCTCAAGGCCTACGTGCGCTCTTACCTGGTCTGGCCCGGGCTGGACGAGCCGGGGCGCGAGCGCGAGGCGCTCACCTGGTCTCGCCAAATGCTGAACGTCATGGGCATCCGCCTGGTGGTGCAAGGCCAGGCGCGCCCGGGTGCCAAATTGGTGGTCTCTAACCACGTGTCTTGGTTGGACATCGTGGCCATCAACTCGGTGGTGCCCTCGCGCTTTGTCTCCAAAGCTGAAGTGGGGCAGTGGCCCTTGATCGGTCGCGTGGTCACCGAAGCCGGCACCTTGTATTTGGTGCGCGAGCGCCGCCGCGACGCCATGCGCGTGCTGGGCTTGATGGCGCAAGCGCTGCGCGACGGGCACACCGTGGCCGTCTTCCCTGAAGGCACCACGGGCGATGGTCACGGGGTCATGCACTTTCACCCTAACTTGCTGCAGGCCGCCATCGATTCAAAGGTGCCTGTGCTGCCCGTGGTGCTGCGCTACAGCGACCCTCGCCATGCGGTCAGCCCGCTGGCAGCCTATGCGGGTGACACCAGCTTGATGCAGTCGTTGTGGTGGGTGGTGACCGCGCGGGGCTTGACCGTGCATGCGGAGATCCTGCCTTTGCAGGCCGTTGAGCACGCCGACCGCCGCGCCTTGAGCGAAAACCTGCATGCCCAGGCCTCGCAAGCGCTGCAAGCCAGCCTGTCCAAGGTCACTTAACGCGTGATGAACTGCGCGATGTGGGTGTGTCTTTTCGGACGTTTGCCATGTTGTGTTGCTTCTAACCTGACAAGAACCGCTGGGCCTGTTCGGAAAGCGGCTGCGCACGCGGGTCAACATCCAAACAGAGCAACAGTGAGGCGCACTTGGGGCACGTGAGACGTCGGTGTTGACGGCGCTGTCAAAGTGGTCTTGAGCGTCGATTAAGAACGCAAGCTCACGTCGCCACGCGTGCACAGCGTGTGGCGACGTCTTATTGTGTTCGGACAAACCTCGCCGAGCGGCGGGCCCCTACAATCTCGCGTCCCGCTGAAAGGTTTCCGATGTTTGTTTCCGAGATTTTCGGGTCGCTGCACGACGCCGTTGTGCAATGGTCCATCCAAGGTCTGCTTGACGCGAGTTGGTGGCAAATCACCGCCTACACCCTCCTGCTGACCCACATCACCATCGTATCTGTCACGATCTTCTTGCATCGTGCTCAAGCGCACCGGTCGTTGGAACTGCACGCGATCCCCGCGCATTTCTTCCGATTCTGGTTGTGGCTGACCACGGCCACGGTCACCAAGCAATGGGTGGCGGTGCACCGCAAGCACCACGCCAAGTGCGAAACCGCCGAAGACCCCCACAGTCCGGTGGCCCACGGCATCAAAAAAGTGCTACTTGAGGGGCGCGAGCTGTACGCCGCTGAGGCCAAGCAGGCCGACACCCTCAAAAAGTTCGGACACGGCACACCCGATGATTGGCTTGAACACAAGCTGTACACCCCGCGCAGCGCGTGGGGGCCCTTCCTGATGCTGGCGATCGACCTGGCGTTGTTTGGTGCCATCGGCATCACCGTGTGGGCCGTGCAAATGATTTGGATCCCGATCACGGCGGCCGGCATCATCAATGGCCTGGGCCACTGGTGGGGTTACCGCAACTTCGAGGCGCCAGATGCGTCGACCAACGTGTCCCCTTGGGGCATCTTGATCGGTGGCGAAGAGCTGCACAACAACCACCACACCTATCCCACTTCAGCCAAGCTGTCGGTCAAGCCTTACGAGTTCGACATTGGCTGGGCCTACATCCGCGGCCTGGAAATGCTGGGCCTGGCCAAGGTCCGAAAGACCCCGCCTCGCCTGACCTTGGGTGCGATCAAGCCGGTGGCCGATGTCAAGACCCTGGAAGCCATTGCCGCTCACCGCTACGAGTTGATGGCCAGCTATGCCCGTGAAGTGCGCCTGGCCTGCTCGACCGAGATGGCTCGCCTCAAGGCCGAGCGCCAACAGGCTGCCGTTGAAAAGCTGCAGCGCGTGCGCAAGTGGTTGCACCGTGACGATGACAAGGTGCCGCAGGCCCTGCGCGGTGATGTCACCAAAGCCTTGGCCGACAACCCCAAACTGGCCAAGTTGATCGCCATGCGCGAAGAGCTGCGCTTGGTCTGGACGAAGACCAACGTGTCTGCCGACCAGTTGGCCCACGAGCTTCAAGGCTGGTGCCAGCGCGCCGAAGCCAGCGGCATCAAGGCGCTGCAAGAGTTCTCGCTGAAGCTGCGCGCTGCCAACGCCTGAGTGCTGTCGCGGCCCTCAGGGGCCTTTCAAGCGCCGGACTGCCAAGAAGCCCCACCTCGGTGGGGCTTTTTCATGGGCGCTGATGACCGCTGATGCCTGTTTGGCAGATGCCCCGGTGCCTTGTGCCTGGTTGACGCCCCACCCAGCAATCGAAGCCCGTACCCCATGAAAAAACCCGCTGAGCTTGCGCCGAGCG
>CANCFV010000190.1 GCA_947377275.1 Burkholderiales bacterium
TTCGCGCTGGTCGATTTCAGGGGCTTCTTTGCGGGCGTAGATGATGCCCGGGTCGGGGTTCTCGGGCACCTTGGCCAGCGTCACCGTTTTACCGGGTGGCGCCACGATGAGCTTGGCGATGCCGTCGACCTGGCCATAGCCCATGCCCAGCACGCGGCCCACGTCGCGCAGCGCGGCCTTGGCCGCCATCGTGCCGAAGGTGGCGATCTGCGAGACCGCTTCGCGACCGTAGCGGTCCTTCACATAGTCGATGACGCGGTCGCGGTTGCCCTGGCAGAAGTCGATGTCGAAGTCAGGCATCGAGACGCGTTCAGGGTTCAAGAAGCGCTCGAACAGCAGGTTGTACTTCAGCGGGTCAAGGTCGGTGATCTTGAGCGCGTAGGCCACCAACGAGCCGGCGCCCGAACCCCGGCCGGGGCCCACCGGACAGCCATTGTTCTTGGCCCAGTTGATGAAGTCGGCCACGATCAAGAAGTAGCCCGGGAAGCCCATCTTCAAGATGGTGTTGATCTCAAACTCCAGCCGCTCCACGTACTCGGGCCGCTTGGCTTCGCGCTCGGCCTCGGTGGGGAAGAGGTGAACCAGGCGCTCTTCAAGGCCCTCGAACGAGAGCTGCCGGAAGTAGTCCGACATGGGCATGAACTCGCCCTTGTTCGGCCCGTCTTCCAGCATGGGCGTGGGGAAATTGGGCAGCTGCGGCTTACCCAGCACCAGCGTCAACGAGCAACGGCGTGCAATGGCCACCGTGTTGGCAATGGCCGATGGGATGTCGGCGAACAAGGCCTCCATCTGCGCGGTGGTTTTGAAATACTGGTCACGCGTGAAGCGCTTGATGCGCTTGGGGTTGCCCAGCGTTTCGCCCTCCGCAATGCAAGTGCGAGCCTCGTGAGCCTGAAAGTCATCAGGCTCTTGGAACTGGATGGGGTGCGTGGCCACCACCGGCAAGCCCAGGCGCGCCGCCAAGGGCACCGCCGCGCGGATGTGCGCCTCGTTGGTGGGGTGCCCCGCGCGCTGCAGCTCGATGTAGAGCCGGTTGCCAAACGCGCCCTGCAGCTTGCGCGCTTGCGCCTCGGCCTTGGCCACATCGCCCATCAACAGCGCTTGCCCGATGGCGCCCATCTCGGCCCCCGACAGACAGATCAGACCGGCGTTGTTCTGCGCCAGTGAGTCCCAACTGACCCAAGCGTGCGTGCGCTGGCCAGGCGCCGTCCAGGCGTCGCCCAGCAACTCGCACAGTCGCAGGTAGCCCTGGCGGTTCTGGATCAGGAGCAGCAGTCGCGTCGGGCCCTTGGCGCCTTCCTCGGGCTCCAGCCACACATCGGCGCCCAAAATGGGTTGCACCCCCTTTTTGCGCGCGGCCGAATACAGCTTGACCGCACCGAACAGGTTGGACAGATCGGTCACCGCCACGGCCGGCTGGCCGTCTTTGGCGGCGGCCTTGACCAGGTCGTCGATGCGGACGGTGCCGTCAACGACAGAAAATTCGGTGTGGGAGCGCAGGTGGACGAAAGGCATCCGGGCATTGTAAGAAGGACTCACGGCCCGATGTGTTTTCTACAATGGCGGGATGTCTGCCGTGCTCAACATCTCCTCTTACCTGTTCGTCACCCTGCGTGACACCCACGCCTTGCGCGAGCATTTGCATGCCGAAGCGCTGTCACGCGGGCTCAAAGGCACCGTGTTGATCGCCGAAGAGGGCATCAACCTGTTTTTGGCCGGACCGGCCGAGGCGGTGCGCAGCTGGGTGGCTGTGCTCAAGGCAGACGCGCGCTTTGCAAAGCTGGAGCCCAAAGAAAGCTGGTCAGACGCCGTGCCGTTCAAGAAGCTGCTGGTCAAGGTCAAGGGCGAGATCATCCGAATGAACCACCCCACCATCCGGCCCGATGCCGTGGGTGACGAGGGCCGCGCGCCCGCTGTGGGCCCCACCGTGCTGCGCCAATGGCTCACACAAGGGCATGACGATGAAGGCCGCCCCGTTGTCACGCTCGACACGCGCAACGATTTCGAGGTCGACTACGGCACCTTCGAAGGCGCGATCGACTGGCGCATCACCAAGTTCAGCGAATTCCCCGACGCCGTGCAGGCCCACAAGGCCGAGTTCGAAGGCAAGACCGTGGTGAGCTTTTGCACCGGGGGCATCCGCTGCGAAAAAGCGGCGCTGTACATGCAAGAAGCCGGCGTGGAGCGCGTTTACCAGCTCGAAGGCGGCATCTTGAAGTACTTTGAGCTCACCGACGGCGACCACTGGCAGGGAGACTGCTTCGTGTTCGACGGCCGCGAGGCCTTGGCAGCTGACCTCAAAGTCGGCGAAGGCGTCAGCCGCAGAGCCACCAAAGCCGGCCAAGCCTGAGCCCAGCCGGGCTCATCGGCCACTTCAACGTGCTGGGGCCACCAGCGACATCAAGCCCTGGTAGGGCAGCAAGTTCGTGCGCACGACTTTGTCGATGGGCTCGGCGAACCCGTCCTGCATCCAGCGTGCGGCCAACAGCACGTTCAGCCCGATCATGCCGTCGGCCAGCAGGTCCAGGCTCACGTCAGGCAAGTCTTCGGGCCGGACCAAGGTAGCCAGGTGCTGCTTGAGCAGCGTCGAGTAATCGCGCGCTGTGGCCCCACTGAGCGCGGCCACCTGGTTGTCCACACCCAAGGAGTCGACCAGCATGATGCGACCGCGGCGCGGGTCGTCACGGATGAAGACCAAGAACACCCGGATCGCGGGCTCCAGCATGCCAAAAGGCGTTGGCTCTGATTGCGCCAAAGCCTGCAAGGTCAACGCCATCAGTTGCTGGCGCAGCTCACCGTAGGTGGCCAAGAACAGCTCGGGCAGGGTCTTGAAAGACTCATAAAAGTACCGCTCCGTGAGGTGCGCAGCCACGCACACCTCACGCACCGTGGCGGCGTGGAAGCCTTTGGTGCCGAACACCTCCAACGCACCCTCGATGAGCTTGGCTCGTCGCAGGCGCTGGCGCTCCTCAGGGAGCACGCCGCCGTAGCGGCGCTTGTTCGGGGGGGCGGTGTCAGAAATGGGTGCGTCCATAGGGATGACTATATTGACATGAACCATTGTCAATAGTTACTCTGACAATGTTTCTTGTCAAAAATCAAGGTCTCTCCGGAAAGCAACGCCATGAAGCCGCACGAATTCAAGCAAGCCACCGCCTCGGCGACAGGCGCCACGCCAGGGGCTTCACGTCACCGCATCATCGTGGTGGGCACGGGTTTTTCGGGCCTGTGCATGGGCGTGAAGCTGCGCGCCGAGGGTGAAGAAGACTTCGTGCTGCTCGAGCGCGCCGGCGACGTGGGCGGCACTTGGCGCGACAACACCTACCCCGGCTGCGCCTGTGACGTGGAATCGCACCTGTATTCGTTCTCGTTCGAGCCCAACCCGAACTGGTCGCGCCTGTACGCACAGCAGCCCGAGATTTTTGCTTACCTCAAGCACGTGGCCCAGAAGTACGACCTGATACGCCACATCCGCTTCCACGCCAACTTGGTCGGCTCGCGCTACGACGAAGCACGCAAGCTGTGGGTCGTCACCGCCGAAGACGGCCGCGTGTTCGAGGGCGAGATCCTGGTCTCGGGCATGGGCGGCTTGAGCAACCCGGCCATCCCCACGCTCAAAGGCATCGAGCGTTTTCAAGGCACCACCTTCCACTCGGCCACCTGGGACCACAGCTACGACCTGACCGACAAGCGTGTGGCCGTGATCGGCAGCGGCGCCAGCGCCATCCAGTTCGTGCCAGCCATCGCCCCCAAGGTCGACCACCTGCTGTACTTCCAGCGCACACCGCCCTGGGTCGTGCCCAAGATGGACCGCCCGATCAAGCCCGAAGAAAACGCCGACTTCGCCGCCAACCCCTGGCGCCAGCGCATGGCCCGCACCAAGCTGTACTGGACATTGGAAGCGCGCTTCCTGGCCTTCAAGTTCAAACCCGAGTGGATGGGGCTGGTGGCCAAAGTCGGCAAGCACAAGATCGCCAAGGCCATCAAAGACCCGGCCCTGCGCGCCAAGCTCACGCCC
>CANCFV010000191.1 GCA_947377275.1 Burkholderiales bacterium
ACCGCAGGTGGCCCCAGCCCCATTTGGCGCCCTGCGTTGGTCTTGTTTGTGGTGATGTCGGTCGTGACCGGCTTGCTCTACCCCTTGGCGGTGACGGGCCTGAGTCAGATGGCCTTTGGCGATGCCGCCCATGGCAGCTTGATCGTTCAGAGCGGCAAGCCCATCGGCTCGCGCCTGATTGGGCAAAGTTTCAGCTCGCCTGCGCACTTCTGGGGCCGACCTTCGGCCACCGCGCCCATGGCCAACAACGCGTCGGCATCGGGTGGCTCCAACCTGGGCCCCAGCAACCCGGCGCTGCTGGAGGCCATCCAGTCTCGGGTCAAGGCCCTCCGTGCGGTCGACCCCGACAACCACCAGCCCATCCCGGTGGACTTGGTCACGGCCTCGGCCAGTGGCCTGGACCCGGACATCAGCCGTGCGGCGGCCGACTACCAGGTGGCGCGCGTGGCCAGGGCCAAGCACTTGCCCGTGGCTCAGGTGCAGCAGCTGGTCGAGCAGCACACCACCGGTGTCTGGCTGGGGTTTTTGGGCGAAGCGCGTGTCAATGTGTTGATGCTGAACTTGGCGATCGATGCACTCAAGCCCTGATGCGGGGATGATGCGCACACAGGAGACCCAGTCACCATGCCCCTGAACCACGAGCGTCCGGACGCCGATGCCTTGCTCCACCGCGTGCAGGCCGAAGAGGCCCGTGCCCAGCGCGGACGCTTGAAGATCTTCCTGGGCGCCTGTGCGGGCGTGGGCAAGACCTTTGCCATGCTGGCGGCCGGACGCACCGCCTTGGAGCAAGGTGTGCCAATGATCGTGGGGCTGGTTGAAACCCACGGACGCGCCGACACCGAACGCATGGCGCAGGGCTTGCCAAGGCTGCCCTTGCGCCCTGTGCATCACCAGGGGCGTGCGCTGAGCGAGTTCGACCTGGACGCGGCGCTGACCTTCGGTGCCCAGCATGGGCAAGCTCTGGTCTTGCTCGATGAGCTGGCTCACAGCAACCTGGCCGGGTCGCGCCACACCAAGCGCTGGCAAGACGTGGAAGAGTTGCTGGGCGCCGGTCTCGACGTCTGGACGACCATGAACGTCCAGCACCTCGAAAGCCTCAACGACATCGTCAGTGGCATCACTGGCATCCGTGTGTGGGAGACCGTGCCCGACGTGTTGTTCGACCAGGCCGACGAGGTCGTGGTGGTGGACCTGCCACCCGATGAACTGCTCGCGCGGCTCAAGGCAGGCAAGGTCTACCTGGGTGAGCAGGCTGAGCGGGCGGCCGCCGGTTTTTTCCGCAAGGGCAATTTGCTGGCGCTGCGTGAGCTGGCACTGCGGCGCACCGCCGATCGCATCGACGACGAAGTTCAGGCCTATCGCAAGCAGGCGGCCGTGCAGTCGGTCTGGCCCAACCGTGAGTCTTTGCTGGCTTGCGTGGGCTCCGGGCCCAGCGACGACAAGGTGGTGCGGACCTGTGCCCGCCTGGCCGCGCAAATGGGCGTTCAATGGCACGTGGTGCACGTTGAAACACCGGAGGCCTTGCGCTGGCCCGAGGCGCGTCGCCAGCATGTGCGCAAGGCCTTGAAGGTCGCGGGCCAATTGGGGGCCACCGTGTTGACCCTCTCATCGCCGGATGTGGCGCAGGCCTTGGTTCGCCATGCCCGTGAGCACAACCTGTCGCGGCTGGTGATGGGGCGCGCCGCACGCACCTGGCCGTGGCGAAAGGCCTTGGCTGAACGCATCGCCCTGATCGCCGATGACCTGGACGTGCTGCAAGTGGCCCAGCCGCAGTCTGCGCGTGGCGGCGGCAGTGGCCCTGGCCAGGCCGAGCGCAGCGAGCCCACGCCTGGCGCCTGGCAATGGCGCGGCTATGCCGCAGCGCTGGCCGCCTGCGGCCTCACCGCGCTGGTGTCGACCCCTTTGCTGTCGGTGCTCGAGTTGTCCAACATCGTCATGCTGTTCTTGCTGGCGGTGGTGGGCATCGCTTTGCGATTCGGACGCGGCCCCGCCGTGGTGGCGGCCTTCGTGGGCGTGGGTTTGTTCGACTTCTTCTTCGTCAACCCCCGTTTCTCGTTCGCGGTCAGCGACGTCCAGTACCTGGTCACCTTCGTGGTCATGTTGGTGGTGGCGCTGGTGATCGGCCAGTTGACGGCGGGCTTGAAGGTGCAAGCCGAGTCTTCCATGCGCCGCGAACACCGCGTGCGCAGCCTCTACGACATGTCGCGCGACCTGTCGTCGGCCCTGCTGCCAGAGCAGGTCGCCGACATGGGCGAGCGCTTTTTGCAAGCCGAGTTCGGTGTCAAGGCCAGCCTGCTGGTGGCCGACGACGCCGGGCACCTGCAGCGCGTGGGCCATGGGCGAGCTGAGGTTGACATGGCCGTGGCCCAGTGGGCCTTCAACAAGGGCGAACCCGCCGGCCATGGCACGGACACCTTGCCGGCCAGCCCCGCCTTGGTCTTGCCCCTCAAAGCGCCCATGCGCACGCGCGGCGTGTTGATCGTCGAGCCCGTGTTGCCGCGTCCTTGGGGCACCGAACACCGGCGCCTGATGGAGACCTGCGCGTCCTTGTTGGCCATTTCGCTCGAGCGCATCCATTACATCGACGTGGCCCAGGCCAGCACGGTGCAGATCGAGTCCGAGCGACTGCGCAACTCTTTGTTGTCGGCCATCTCGCATGACCTGCGCACCCCCTTGGCGTCGCTGGTGGGCCTGGCCGACATGCTTGAGCGCGATCCCGATGCCCCGCCCGCGCAGCGACGCGACCTGACGCAATCGATCCGCCATGCCGCCTTGCGCATGACCGCCTTGGTCAACAATTTGCTCGACATGGCGCGGCTTGAGGCAGGTGCGGTGCAACTCAATCGCCAATGGTTGCCGCTCGAAGAGGTGCTGGGCACGGCGCTGTCGGCTTGCCAGCCTGCGTTGAGTGCCCGACGGGTGTCGGTTGACCTGGACGACGCGCTGCCCTTGCTACACCTCGACGCCGTGCTCATGGAGCGCGTTTTCGTCAACCTCTTGGAAAACGCCTTGAAGTACACCCCGGCCCACAGCCCCATCGAGATCAGGGCGCACGCTGACCAGGGCCAAGCCTGGATCACGGTCGATGACCAAGGGCCTGGCTTGCCCAAGGGGCGCGAAGAAGCCATCTTCCAGAAGTTCGAGCGTGGTGCCAAAGAAAGCGCCACGCCGGGTGTCGGCTTGGGCCTGGCCATTTGCCGGGCCATCGTGCAAGCCCATGACGGACGCATACAGGGCGAGAGCCGTGCTGGTGGCGGCGCCCGCTTCACCATCACCTTGCCGATGGGCCATCCACCCCTGGACGATGGCAGCGAATCGGCCGCCGAAACCGCTGAGGAAGCATTGCCATGAACGACTTGCACGCCCGTGTCTTGATCATCGAAGACGAGGCCGACATCCGCCGTTTTGTGCGCATGACCTTGGAGGCCGAGGGCCACGAGGTCTTTGAAGCCGACGGCTTCACGCGCGGCCTGATCGACGCGGGCACCCGTCGCCCCGATGTCATCGTGCTGGACTTGGGCTTGCCCGATGGCGACGGCGTCAACCTGATCCGTGACCTGCGGCAATGGTCGTCTGTGCCGGTGCTGGTTTTGTCAGCGCGCAGCACCGAGCACGACAAGATCGCGGCCTTGGACGCCGGCGCCGACGACTACCTCGTCAAGCCTTTCGGCGCGGGCGAATTGATGGCCCGCATGCGCGCCCAGTTCCGGCGCCACTTGCACCAGACCCCCACCGGCGAGGCCGAGATCCGCTTTGGCACGGTCCACATCGACCTCATCAAACGGCAGGTCACGCGCAACGCGGAGGTGCTGCACCTCACGCCCATCGAGTACAAGCTGCTCACGCTGCTGGCCAGTCAGCCTGACCGCGTGATCACGCACCAGCAACTGCTCAAGGCCGTTTGGGGCCCCGGACACACGCACGACACGCATTACGTGCGCGTCCACATGGG
>CANCFV010000192.1 GCA_947377275.1 Burkholderiales bacterium
CCGAGCGCCTGATCGAGAAGTGGCTGGCCACGCCCGAAGACCGCTGGCGCCGCATGCGCGCGAACGCCAAGGCCTGCTTTCATCAACGCTTTCTGATTGACCGCACAGCCGAATCCTTCATCGAGGCGATGGAGGTATTCGGCATGCGGCGCAACACAAGCAATTGATCAAGCCGCGGCTCACTCGTATTTCAACTTCGCATCGTTGGGTATGCCTTCGATCGGGCACTCGGCTGTGCCTACGGTGGGCCGGGTCAGTGCCTCGACCATCTCTCTTGTCCCCTCGGGATCTGTGATCCACTTTTGATAAAACTCGTACGGGCAGGCTGCCAGGCCCTTGTCGCCCTCGCCTGAGTTGATCAGGCCGGTGTAGCCGCGGTGCAGCAGCTTGAACAGGTGGTTCTGCGATTGACCTGTGCTGCGTGCATCGCGGATCAATCGCTTGCTCAGTTGCGCGTACTGGATGCCGTAGTCCTCTTCGCCGCATTCGCCCAGCGTGCGGCCATCAAAGCCGATGATGGCCGAGTGACCGAAGTAGCTGTAGACGCCATCAAAGCCGGAGGCATTGGCCACGGCCACATACGTGTTGTTGGCCCAGGCCATGGCTTTGGCCATGAGCACCTGCTGGTCTTTGGCGGGGTACATATAGCCTTGGCAACGCACCACCAACTCTGCGCCGCGCATGGTGCAGTCGCGCCAGATCTCGGGGTAGTTGCCGTCGTCGCAAATGATCAGGCTGATCTTCATGCCCTTGGGCCCGTCAGACACATAGGTCTTGTCGCCGGGGTACCAGCCTTCGATGGGCGTCCACGGCATGATCTTGCGGTACTTCTGAACGATCTCGCCCTCGGGGTTCATGAGGATGAGCGTGTTGTAGGGCACCTTCTTGGGGTGCTCTTCGTGGCGCTCGCCTGTGAGCGAGAACACGCCCCAGACCTTGGCGTTGCGGCAGGCTTGCGCAAAGATTTCGGTCTCTTCGCCAGGCACGCTGGCGGCGGTGTCCATCATCTCTTGGCGGTCGTACATGATCCCGTGGGTGCTGTACTCCGGGAAGATCACGAGGTCCAAACCCGGCAGGCCCAGCTTCATGCCCTCGATCATGTGGCGGATCTTGTGCGCGTTCTCGAGCACCTCGGCTTTGGTGTGCAGCCGCGGCATTTTGTAGTTCACGACGGCGACACCGACGGTGTCGTCACTGCTTGAAATGTCACCGTGCATCATGGCGGGCTCCTTGGGGTGGTGGGACGTGGCCTGTGCATTGTGAAAATCGCGTGAACCCGCGCCAATACGTTGTTTGACGTAACTGGCCAGGGCTTGATCGGGCCCGCCTGCAAGCTTGTGCCAGTTGACGCACAATCGCATCCCACCAGCGAGGCCCACCCGCTGGTTTTGGATCACGACAAGGAGACAGGCTTGCCAAGCTTGAACGAGCGTTTGCGGGACCTGGGGTCGTCGCGCCTGCTGGCCATGAGCCGCGGCATTGAAAAAGAAGGCCTGCGTGTGCAGGCCGATGGCGTGCTGGCCCGCACGCCGCATGCGCAGACCTTGGGGTCGGCCTTGACGCACCCCAACATCACCACCGACTTCAGCGAGTCGCAGCTGGAGCTGGTGACCGGCGTTCATGCGGGGGTTCAAGACTGTCTCGATGAGCTGGTGCGCGTGCACCAGTACGTGCTGCGCACCATCGGTGGCGAGCGCATGTGGGCGTGCAGCATGCCGGGCGACTTGCCTGCGGATGCCGACATCCCCATTGGCCAGTACGGCCGCTCGAACGTGGGGCAGGCCAAGCGGGTGTACCGCCTGGGTTTGTCGCATCGCTATGGCTCGCGCATGCAGACCATCTCGGGCATCCACTACAACTGGTCTTTGCCGGGCGTGAGCAGCGAGGGCTACTTTGGCCTGATCCGCAATTTCAGGCGGCATTCGTTTTTGTTGTTGATGCTGTTTGGCGCTTCGCCCGCCGTGACCTCGGGCTTTGCTGCAGGCCAGTCGCATGCTTTGCAAGCCTTGAGCGATCGCACCTTGTACCTGCCGCACGCCACGTCTTTGCGCATGGGCCGACTGGGTTACCAAAGCGATGCGCAATCGGCGCTGTGCGTGAGCTACAACGACCTCGAAGGCTATGCCCGCTCTTTGCACGAGGCCCTGACCGTGCCATACGCGCCTTACGAGGCCATGGGTGTGCGAACAGAAGATGGGGGCTACAAGCAGTTGGGCACCAGCCTGTTGCAGATCGAGAACGAGTTCTACAGCACCATCCGGCCCAAGCGCGTGATCCGTCCGGGCGAGCGCCCCTTGCACGCCTTGCGTGAGCGTGGCGTCGAGTACGTCGAGGTGCGCTGCATGGACCTCAACCCCTTCTTGCCGGTGGGCATCGATGCGCACACCATGCGCGTGCTCGATGTGTTCTTGCTGCACGCCTTGCTGTCTGACAGCCCGCCCGACTCGCCGGCCGAGGTCAAAGAGCTGGCGGCCAACCAGTTGTTGGTGGCTTCGCGCGGCCGTGAGCCTGGCTTGATGCTGCGCCGCGGTGGCCAGGCCGTGAGCTTGTCGGAGTGGGGCAATGCCATTTTGCGCGATGCTTGGCCGGTCGCGCAGGGCCTGGATGCCGCCCACGGTGGCACGGCCTACGCCGATGCCTGGCAAACGGCCACCGAGGCCTTCAACCGCCCCAGCACCTTGCCATCCTCACGGGTGTTGCAGTCGATGCAAGAGGCCCACTCGGGTGGACATGCGGCCTTCGGGCTGGCGCGTTCGGATGCCGTTCGGGAGGCCTTGCTGGCGCAGCCTTGGTCAGACCAAGCTCAGTTGCAAGCCCAGGGCCAAGCCGAGGCATCGTTGCGCGCGCAGGCCGACATCGAGGCGGCAGACACCTTGCCGTTTGAAGCCTTCCGTCAGATCTACCTTGATCCGGCCTGCCTGACGGTGGGCGCTCAAGCCCGCGCTTGAGCGCCAGGCGCGGCTTTGGCCATGACCGCTTCGAACAGCGGGCTGCTCAAACCATGGTCCAGCCAGGCGCGCAGTGCTTGGAGCTCACTCTGGTCAAACCAGGTGCGGTCGACTTGCGCGAACTGCCGCACGAAGGGCAGCAGGGCCATGTCGGCCAATGAGGCCTGATCGCCCAGCAAGAACACGGGGTGGCCATCGGCTCGGTCGCGCTGCTGTTGCAGGCGTGAGTTCCACACACTCAGCACGGTCGCCACCGCCTCGTCACGGTGGTGTGCCTGCGGGTGTGAGGGGTGCCGTTCGGGGTATTTGTAGCGGTCGAGCAGCACCTTGAACGGGCCGTCGTTGGTGGCGATCAGGGCCAGCGAATCGGCCAGCGGTGCTTGCGTCAGCCAGCCCTGCGGGTCGTTTTGTTGCAGCGCCCACAGCATGATCTCCAGGCTCTGGTCGATCACCCGGCCACTGGGCAAGACCAGCACCGGCACTGTGCCTTTGGGTGACGCCGCCAGCATGCCGGCAGGTTTGTCGCGCAAGGCAACTTCGTGCACATCACAGGCGATGCCCGCTTGCCGCAGGGCCAGCCGCGCCCGGATGGCGTAGGGGCAGCGTCGGTACGAGTACAGCAGCGGCAGGGCCATCAGTCGATCACGCGCACGCCTTTGAAGAAGGCCACGTGGCCACGGATGTGCTCGTAGCCTTCGCGTGGCTCCAGATACGCCCAGGCGGCATCGGGGTTGACATCGCCATTGACGAACAGCGATTGGTAGGTGGCCTTGCCTTTGAGCGAGCACATGGTCGTGTGGTTGCTGTGCAGCAGGTGGTCGCGCTTGACCGAGTCGGCAGGGAAGTAGTGGTTGCCTTCGAGCA
>CANCFV010000193.1 GCA_947377275.1 Burkholderiales bacterium
CAAGAGCCTGATCGCAGCCAGTGTGGAGCGTGTCGAGCAAGGCACCACGCTGGTGGGCCAAGCGGGTGCCACCATGACCGAAGTGGTCGCGGCCATCAAGCGCGTGACCGACATCGTCAGTGACATCAGCGTGGCCAGTGCCGAGCAAAGTTCCGGTGTCTCCCAGGTGGGTGAGGCCGTCATGCAAATGGACCAAGTGACGCAACAGAATGCCGCGCTGGTCGAGCAAAGCGCCGCGGCTGCCGAGAGCCTCAAGACGCAAGCGGCGCAACTGGTGCAAGCGGTGGCCGTGTTCAAGCTGACGCTGTCTTGAAGTTCAAGCTGGCCATGCGTCCCATCGCACAGTGGATCTGCCTCGGTCGGCATAGCCTGGGGCCTCCTGAAGAGCCAAGCAGATGAGCAAGATGACCGAACATGTGCCTGCTGCCAACTCGCCACGCCCTGAGGGCGAAGCAATGGTGGCGCCCATTTTTTTGGCGCCGATCATCGCTGAAGCGCTGCGCCAAAAAATCGACGTGCAAGCCTTGTTTCGAGGCCTTGCCGTAGACGCTGCTGATTTCGAAGCGCCGGGCACCCTGGTGTCTCAGCGTGAGGCGATCACGGTGGTCCGCCGCGCCCTGCCCTTGCTGACCATCGACGGGGCCGGGCTCGCGTTGAGTGCGCAGACGCGGGTCACGGAGCGTGGTTTCTTGGCCTTGGGCTTGTTGGGGGCTGCCACGCTGGGCGATGCCATCAGCTTGTCACTGCGATTTCCTCAAAGTGCTGGGTATTTGCTGCAGGTCCGAGAAGTGTCATCACCCACCGTCCACCAGACGCTGCTTGAGCCCCACCTGGGCGACCAAGACCTGCAACGCTTTTTGGTGGACTTGACCTTCGCGGCCATGGTCAAGCTGCGGCGCCAGGTCACGGGGGCCAATTACAGCCCGTCTTTGCTTGAGCTCGTCAGTGCTGCGCCCACCCATGCGGCCGCGTATCAAACCTTTTTTGGCTGCCCTGTTCGCTTTGGCTGCTTGAAGAACGTGATGAGCACAGATGCCCAGTGGCTTGACTTCCCCTTGCCCTGGGCCGGTGCCATGGCCTACCGCTTGTCAACGCAGCTGCTGTAGCGCGAGCGCGAGCGCATGAATGCGATGCCCGCCATGGGCTTCACCATCGAACGCGCCATTCGCAGGGCCTTTCCACGTTTCGCTGACATGGCCGAATTGGCGGCTTCGCTGCACCTCAGCGAAAGGACCTTGCGCCGCAAGTTGACGAACGAAGGCTTGAGCTACCGCTTGCTGCTCGATGAAAGCCGCCGCTCACGCGCGCTCGATTTGATGGCCGCTGGCCTTCGGCCCATCGCGCAGATCGCCCTCGACGTGGGCTTTTCAGATGTACGCGCTTTCAGCAGGGCCTTCAAACGCTGGACCGGCCACCCGCCCACGCAGGTCAGCAGCGCCCTCACCCATCGATCTTCTCAAACACATCCGTGAAGCGTTGGCCGTCCCACACGTAGAGCAGGTAAGCGGCGTGCAGGCACTGCGAAGCGCCTTTGGGCTTGAACAGCCCCACGCATTCGCCACCCTCGTGTCGCACGCTGCGGTACACCACACCGGCCGAATCAGCATGCCGCAAACTGGCACCCAAGCTGCGGGCCGCGCTGTAGTCATCTGCCGCGTAAACCGCTTTGGGAACGGCATCCAGCGGACGCAGGTCATGCAAGGTGGCGCTCACTTTCACGCTGTAGAGCCGCATGGGCAATTGCATCACGGGCTGGGCCGTGGCAGCCAAAAACCGGGCTTGGTGGTATTGGGTTTCGGCCACGGCGGTGGGCTTGTCGTGGGCCGCGTAGAACACGCCATGGCGCCCATCTGAGAACCGGCTGCCATCGGGGTTGATGTGCGTGAAGGCCGCCATGATGGGCCCGGCGCCATTGCCAAAAATGCGCTCGTCTAGCGGCACCAAATCAATGTCGCCCGCCTCTGCGCGCAGGTGGTCGTTGGTCAGCGCTTCGAGCGCATACAGCGCGTCAAAGTCGGCCGGGTCGGCCACGCGGTCGTAGATGTAGATCGTGGGATAGCGCGTGGGAACGATGCGAAAAGCCGGTTGCCATCGGATGCGCCGCGTGGCGACATCGCTCATGACCAGCCGCCACCCCTGACCGAATCCAGGTAACGGCGCACCGTGAACAGGTCGGCCACGTTGCCGGCCAGCATGCGCGTCAAGGCCGCTTGGCCGCCGAACAAGGGCGCGGTGTTGGGCTGGCGCACCCAGGTGTCGGCCTGGGCGTCGGGCAGCAAAATCTGCAGCGACTTGTAGATGCCCAGGATGTTCGAGATGCGCTCAAGTGTGTCGCGCGGCAGCTTGGCCGTATCAGGCGACTTGCGCCACGCAAAAAATGTGGACCGAGCCGGCTCGCCCAGCAAGGTGATTTGCTCGTCCACGCTCAAATCCCAGGCCTGGGCGATGCGCGCAAACGCACGCAAACCAGCCGCGCTCATCTGTTGAACAGAGACGGGGCTGGTGCCAGGTTGGCTGCGGTGGTTCAGGACAGCGCTCATGGGTCTGATTATGGACGAATCTTGTCGATCAGTCCATAACCAGACTTTGAGGCGTCAGCGCTTGCGCACGGGCGGCAGGTCGGTGCAGCTGCCGTGTGCGGCTTCGGCGGCCAGGCCCACGCTCTCACCCAGGGTGGGGTGCGGGTGGATGGTTTTGCCGATGTCGACTTCGTCAGCGCCCATTTCGATGGCCAGGGCCACCTCGCCGATCAGGTCACCGGCGTGCGTGCCCACGATACCCCCGCCCACGATGCGGTGGGTTTCGGCGTCGAACAGCAGCTTGGTGAAGCCCTCAGAGCGACCATTGGCCAGCGCACGGCCCGAGGCCGACCAAGGGAACAAGCCCTTCTTGATCGCCCGGCCCTGCGCCTTGGCTTGGTCTTCGGTCAGACCGACCCAGGCGATCTCTGGGTCGGTGTAGGCCACCGATGGGATCACCTGCGCATCAAAGGCGGTGCGAGCCAGCTTGTCGTCGCCCAGCAATTCGCCGGCAATGACTTCAGCGGCCACATGCCCTTCGTGCACGGCCTTGTGCGCCAACATGGGCTGGCCCACGATGTCGCCAATGGCAAACAAGCTGGGCACATTGCTGCGCATTTGCTTGTCCACGGGGATGAAACCGCGCTCGTTCACGCCCAGGCCCACCTTGTCGGCCCCGATCTTGCGGCCATTGGGCGAGCGCCCCACGGCTTGCAAGACCAGGTCGTAGGTTTCAGCCGCAGGCGACTCAACACCAGGTTTGGCCGACTCAAAACTCACCAGGATGCCTTCGGGCGTGGCTTGCGCCGCCACCGTTTTGGTGCCCAGCATGACGCGGTCAAAGCGCGGGCCGTTGAGCTTTTCCCAGACCTTGACGAGGTCGCGGTCGGCGCCCGGCATGAGCGTGTCGCTCATCTCGACCACATCAATGCGCGAGCCCAGCGTGGAATACACCGTGCCCATTTCCAAGCCGATGATGCCGCCGCCAATCACCAGCATGTTCTTGGGGATGCTGGGCAGATCCAAGGCCCCGGTCGAGTCGACCACGCGTGGGTCATCGGGCATGAAGGGCAGATGCACCGCTTGCGAGCCCGTGGCGATGATGGCGCGCTTGAAGCTGAGCTTGCGCGTCTCGCCAGTCTTGTCTTGCGCCGTCCCGGTGGTCAGCTCCACCTCGATGGTGTGGGCGTCAAGCAGGCTGCCGTAACCACGCACCACCTCGACCTTGCGCGCCTTGGCCATGAAGGCCAGACC
>CANCFV010000194.1 GCA_947377275.1 Burkholderiales bacterium
CGAGGTCTGTTCTTCGACCAGCAAAAAGCGTCCGTCGCGTTCGACCAAAGCGGCCACGGTGACGTTGGGCTTCCAGCGCACTTGGGGTGCGCGGCCTGGCCCGGCTTCGGGCGCGACTTCCAGCAGATCGGCGGTGTTCATGAGCGCAGGATTATCCGCCAACGTGGCAAAAAGGCGGAATGTTTCTGGTGTTTTCGGTGTGGCCCGACGCCATCACACCTCTATCTGGGTGTGCTTGGTGGGCGCAATGATCTGCTAACGTTTAGTTTCAAGCGTTAAAGCATTCGAATTTCACCGTAAAAAGGGAGGCTCCTTTGATACCCATGTCTGTACCAAGGGTCGGCGTTATGGCGGCCGTTGTGCTCGCGATGTCAGGGTGTGCCATGAAGGCGCCACCGTATCAGCCGTCGATCGACAACGTCAGCATGCTCAAACGCGGCGGCAGCGCGCCTGTGCGCTTGGGCGATTTCGTCGTCAAGTCTGCCGACCCCAAGGGCGGCAGAGAAATCAGCTTGCGCGGCTCGTCCATGACGTCGCCGGTGGGCGCCGACTACGCGGCCTACGTGGCCGAAGCGCTCCAGCAAGAGCTGGAGATGGCCAAGCGTTTCAACCCAAGCGCGGCGCTGGAGGTCTCGGGCACTTTGCTGGGCACCGACATCGACACCGCGATGGACACGGCGTCGGGCCACGTCGAGGCGCGGTTTGTGGTCAAAAAGGACGGACAGGTGCGTTACGACAAGACCCAGCGTGGCAGCTACGCCTGGGAGTCCTCGTTCATTGGCGCTGTGGCCATTCCAGCTGCACAGCGCAATTACCCGGTGTTGGTGCAGCACCTGCTGGCGTCGCTGTACAGCGACATTGATTTTCAAAACGCGTTGAAGTAACAAGGGAGCCCTATGAATCTGAGTCTCAATTCCGTTCGCCGCGCACTGTCGGCTTTGGTTGGTGCGGCAGCTTTGGTCGTCATGACCGGTTGCGCTCACCAAATCTCGATGGCGCCGAGCGCCAAGCCCGCCGCCGAGCCCTCGGCAAAGATCAACAAAACGGTGGCCTACGTGATCAGCCCCGCCGACATGGCGTTGGAGGTCAAGACCCCCGGTGGCGGTGGCGACAAGGTCAAGTACCAGCCCTATCAAGATCTGGACGCTGCGCTCTACCAAGCGTTCTCAGCCGTCTTCTCTGACGTGAGCAAGGTGTCCAGCGCAGCCGATGCCAAGGGTGTCGCCTATGTGATCACCCCCACGATCACCACGACGTCGTCGTCTGAAAGCATGCTGACGTGGCCGCCCACGCAGTTCTCAGTGGACCTGGTTTGCAAGGTGGCCGATGGCTCCGGTCAAGCGGTGACCACCGTCCGCGCGTTTGGCAAGGGTGCAGCCACGTTCGACGAGTTCAAGAGCGATTTCTCCTTGTCTGCCCGCCGCGCCTCCAAAGAAGCCGTGGACAAGTTGGTCAAGTCGCTGTCTGAGTCGCCCGAACTTCGCCGTTGAGCGCGGCACGACTCGACCATTGAACAAAGGGGGCCTGGCCCCCTTTTTCTTTGCCCGCTTGATTTATTTGACAACGAAGCACATCAGATTGAGGGGGTTTCGGGACCCTTGGGTGCCCAAAACGTCGGGCCTGTCGTCCGCAAACCCGGGATCCCCCCTAAGTTTGTGTATGCTGGTGGGTTAGGCAAAGTTCACGCCAGCCCGGCGCTTGACCGGGCGGCACCCACCTGTAGGAGACACGTATGCTCATTGGCATACCCATGGAAACCACCGTCGGCGAAAGCCGCGTGGCCGTGACGCCCGAAACCGTGAAGAAGCTCAAGGCTCAGGGGCACACCCTGCGCGTGCAGTCGGGTGCTGGCATCGCTGCCAGCGTGACGGACGAGGCCTACGCGGCCGCAGGTGCCGAGATCACCGACGCAGCTGGTGCCTTTGGCGCCGACATGGTCCTCAAGGTGCGCAGCCCCTTTGCCAACGAAATCTCGCTGATCAAGGCAGGTGCCGTGGTGGTGGGCATGCTCAACCCGTTCGACAAGGACGGCTTGCAGGCCATGACCAGCGCGCAGCTGACCGCTTTCGCGCTGGAAGCGGCCCCCCGCACCACCCGCGCGCAAAGCATGGACGTGCTCTCGTCGCAGGCCAACCTGGCCGGCTACAAGGCCGTCATGATCGCCGCCGACAAGTACCAGCGCATCTTCCCGATGCTCATGACCGCAGCCGGCACCGTCAAGGCCGCCCGCGTGGTGATTTTGGGCGTGGGCGTGGCTGGCTTGCAAGCCATCGCCACGGCCAAGCGCCTGGGCGCGGTCATCGAAGCCTCGGACGTGCGCCCCTCGGTGAAAGAACAGGTGGAGTCTTTGGGCGCCAAGTTCATCGACGTGCCTTACGAAACCGCCGAAGAAAAAGAAGCCGCTGAAGGCGTCGGTGGCTATGCCCGCCCCATGCCCCAATCGTGGCTCGACCGCCAGAAGGTGGAAGTCGCCAAGCGCGTGGCCGCTGCCGACATCGTCATCACAACCGCCTTGATCCCTGGCCGCCCAGCCCCCGTGCTGGTGACCGAGGACATGGTCAAGGCGATGAAGCCCGGTTCGGTCATTGTGGACTTGGCCGCAGCGCAAGGCGGCAACTGCCCCCTGACCGAGGCCAACCAGACCGTGGTCAAGCACGGCGTCACGCTCGTGGGCGAGACCAACTTGCCCGCCTTGGTGGCCGCCGACGCGTCGGCCCTGTACGCACGCAACGTGATCGACTTCCTGAAGCTCGTCTTCAACAAGGAAGGTCAGTTCCACGTCGATCTGGAAGACGACATCGTCAAGGCCTGCCTGATGTGCAAGGACGGCCAACTGCTGCGCGCTTGACGCGCAACATGTGAGCCCTGAGGAAAAAGCCATGCAACGCAACATGCTGCGCGCGAAGCTCCATCGCGCGACCGTCACCGAAGCCATCCTGGACTACGAAGGCTCTTGTGGCATCGACGAAGACCTGATGGACGCCGCCGACATGAAAGAGTTCGAGTACATCGAGCTCTACAACGTCAACAACGGCGAGCGCTTTGCCACCTACATCATCAAGGCGCCGCGTGGCTCCGGCACGATTTCGCTCAACGGTGCGGCGGCTCGCCGTGCCCATGTGGGCGACCTGCTGATCATCTGCACCTCTGCGCCGATGAACGAGGCAGAAGTGGCCAGCTACAAGCCGAAGGTCGTGCTGCTCAATGAGCGCAACGCGATCAAAGAGATCCGCAAGTTCGACTAATCCCCCATTTCCTGGAGACCACGATGGAAGCTTTAGAGCCCGTCAGCCACGTCGTCATCAACCTGAGCATCTTCGTGCTGGCCATCTATGTTGGCTACCACGTCGTCTGGACGGTGACCCCTGCTCTGCACACCCCTTTGATGGCCGTGACCAACGCGGTGTCGGCCATCGTGATCGTGGGCGCCATGCTGGCCGCTGCACTGACCGTGACCCCCCTGGGCAAGACCATGGGCGTGCTCGCGGTGGCCCTGGCCGCCGTCAACGTGTTTGGCGGCTTCTTGGTCACGCGGCGCATGCTCGAGATGTTCAAGAAGAAAGAAAAGAAAGCAGGAGCCAAGTAAATGAGCATGAACCTCATCGCTTTGCTCTACCTGTTCGCCTCGGTGTGCTTCATCCAGGCGCTCAAGGGTTTGAGCCACCCGACCACGTCCATCCGTGGCAACTTCTTTGGCATGGTCGGCATGACCATTGCCGTGCTGACCACCGTGGGCCTGATCCA
>CANCFV010000195.1 GCA_947377275.1 Burkholderiales bacterium
CTCGGGGAATTGCATGTCAAAGATCCTTGGAAATCAGTGTGCGTGGGCGCCCTGCGGCCTCACGCGAAATCGGCGTCCAGCACCACGCGGTAACGGGCCTTGCCCGCGCGCAGGTGGTCGAGCGCATCGTTGATGCGGCTCATCGGGAAATGTTCGGTTTGCGGCTCGATGCCGTGGCGTGCGGCGAATTCAAGCATGGTGTCGATGTCTTGGCGCGAGCCCGTGGGCGAGCCAGACACGCTGCGCTGCCCGCTGATCAAGCCAAACGCCTCAACCTCCATGGGCTGCGGCAAGATGCCCACCAAATGCAAGCGGCCATTGGGGGCCAGCGTGCTCATCAAGGCCTTCCAGTTCAGCATGACGTTGACCGTGACCAGCACCATGTCCAACCGCCCCGCCACCGCTTTCATGGCCTTGGCATCCACACTGGACACCACCTGATGCGCGCCCAAAGCCAGCGCTTCATCGCGCTTGGATTCGCTTGACGTGAAGGCCGTAACCTCACAGCCCCAAGCGCGCGCGAACTTCAAAGCCAAGTGGCCCAAACCACCAATGCCGACCACACCCACGCGGTGGGTGGGCTTGATGTTGAAATTCAAGAAGGGCGAAAACACCGTCACGCCACCGCACAGCAAAGGGCCTGCCTTGGCCGCATCCAAGCCTTGGGGAATGGGCGAGACCCACAGCCAGTGCGCACGCACTCGCTCGGCAAAACCACCGTGGTGACCCACGATGGTGGGCACACCCGCACGGCACAGTTGCGGCTCGCCGCCCAGGCAGCTCTTGCAGGCCTGGCAGCTTTGCGACATCCAGCCCAAGCCGACCTTCTGGCCCAGCTTGAGCCCCTTGGCATGGGCGCCCAAGGCCACCACCGAGCCAATGACTTCGTGACCACCCACGAGCGGGTAGCCCGACAAGCCCCACTCGTTGTCGATCAATGACAAGTCAGAGTGGCACAGACCGCTGTGCTCGACCTTGATCTCGACCTCCTCCACCCCCAAGGGGCCCGCGTCATACGAGAACGGCACGAGCGGCTTGGCCGCCTCTTGGGCAGCCCAGGCGCGGATGGTGGTCGCAGTCGTCATGGTCAGGTCCTTCAAAAGGGGTTGGAGAGACTCACTGGAATTGCTGCAAGAAGCGCAAATCGCCTTCGTAGAAGAGGCGCAGGTCATTGACTCCGTAGCGCAGCATGGTCAGGCGGTCGGGGCCCAGGCCAAAGGCGAAGCCAATGTACTGCTCGGGGTCGAGGCCAAAGTTGCGGACCACATTGGGGTGGACCTGGCCAGCGCCGCCCACCTCCAGCCAGCGGCCCTTAAGGGGGCCCGAGGCAAAAGCGATGTCGACTTCAGCCGATGGCTCGGTGAAGGGAAAGAAAGACGGGCGGAAGCGGATGTCGAGCTCATCAGTCTCAAAAAAGGTGCTGAAGAAATCGCCCAGCACCGCCTTGAGGTCGGCAAAGCTCACGGCCTCGCCAATCCACAGGCCTTCGCACTGGTGGAACATCGGCGAGTGCGTGGCATCGCTGTCGACACGGTAGGTGCGACCGGGCGCAATCACGCGGATCTCGGGCATGCGCTCACCACGGACGATCTGCTCGGCGTGGTCCTTCACATGCTGCACGGCATAGCGCACCTGCATCGGGCTGGTGTGCGTGCGCAGCAAATGGCCACCTTCAACGTAGAAGGTGTCGTGCATGGAGCGCGCGGGGTGGTCTTCAGGGGTGTTCAAGGCCGTGAAGTTGAACCAGTCGGCCTCAATCTCCGGGCCGTCGGCCACGGCAAACCCCATCGAGCCAAAAATGCCCTCGATGCGCTCAATGCTCAGCGACACAGGGTGCAAGCCGCCTTCACCGCGGCGGCGCCCCGGCAAGGTCACATCCAGCTGCTCGGCTTGCAGTTGCTGCGCCAGCTCAGCGTCTTGCAGAGCCTGGCGGCGCGCATTGAGCAGCGCCTCAACCTGTTGCTTGGCTTGGTTGATGGCCGCACCGCGGGTCTTCTTCTCTTCGGGGCTCAGGGCACCCATGCCCTTGAGCAGCTCGGTCACGCTGCCCGACTTACCTAAGAACACGGCCTTGGCGTTTTCAAGGTCGGCGGGCGTGGCGGCGGCAGCAAAGGCAGCTTGGGCTGCTTGCACGAGGGCTTGGAGATCGCTTTGCGGTTCGGTCATCGCGGGGGTGATGTTCGTCGTCGGGTGTCGAAAAAAAAGGCCAACAAACTGTTGGCCTTTAGGTCACTGCCCTTGCGCTGGCACCAGGCCAGCGATGGGGGCAATGCAGCATCTGTGCTGTCTGCTCAATGCAATCAAGCAGCCAGTTGTGCCTTGGCCGTAGCGACGATGCTGGCAAAAGCAGCAGGGTCGTTGACGGCCATGTCAGCGAGGACCTTGCGGTCGATCTCGATCTGAGCCTTTTTGATGCCAGCAATGAACTTGCTGTACGTCAGGCCCAAAGCACGGCTACCGGCGTTGATACGTGCGATCCACAGACGGCGGAACTCACGCTTCTTGGCACGGCGGTCACGGTAGGCATATTGCCCAGCCTTCATGACAGCCTGTTTGGCGATGCGGAACACGTTCTTGCGGCGGCCACGGAAACCCTTGGCCAGGGCGAGAACTTTCTTATGACGAGCGCGGGCTGTTACACCACGTTTGACGCGAGGCATGGATGGACTCCTTCAGCGATGAATCAGGACAAGAGGATCACAGACCAGCCATAGGCAACATCTGTGCGATGGAGCCCATGTTGCTGTCGTGCACGTTCACAGCGCCGCGGAGCTGGCGCTTGTTCTTCGTGGTCTTCTTGGTCAGGATGTGGCGCTTGAAGGCTTGGCCGCGCTTGACGGTGCCACCTGGGCGAACGCGAAAACGCTTCTTCGCACTGCTCTTGGTCTTCATTTTGGGCATGTTCTGCTCCTAATAAATTGTTCCTGCCAGGCGCCGCGAAATACCACTTCCGCGTCTTGATGGCCTGCAGTCACTTTGAAACAAGGTGCGATGACCAAACCGCACCTCGCCAGCTTGGGCTGCACGCACTGCCTGTTCAAGCAGCAAAGCAACCCAGCGGCCAACCCGGGCTAGCCCAGGTCAGCCAAACATTATATGAGAAATCGAGCCCTGCGGCTCACTTCTTCTTTTTGGGGCCGAGCACCATGATCATTTGGCGCCCTTCGAGCTTGGGCATGTTCTCGACAACGGACACATCGGTCAGGTCATCGCGAACGCGCTCAAGCAAGCGCATGCCGAACTCTTGGTGCGTGATTTCACGGCCACGGAAGCGCAAAGTGACCTTGCCCTTGTCGCCCTCCTCCAGGAAGCGGCGCAGGTTGCGCAGCTTGATCTGGTAGTCGCCTTCGTCGGTGCCAGGACGGAATTTGACTTCCTTGACCTCGATGACCTTTTGCTTGAGCTTGGCATCGTGGGCTTTTTTCTGCTCTTGGTACTTGAACTTGCCGTAGTCCATCAAGCGACAGACAGGGGGTTCAGCGGTCGGAGAGATTTCGACCAGGTCCACGTCGGCTTCTGCGGACAGGCGCAGAGCTTCGTGGATGCTGACGATGCCGAGTGGCTCGTTTTCGATGCCCGTCAGGCGGACCTCTTGAGCCATGATTTCACGATTGAGCCGGTGCTTGCGCTCGTCATTGCGCGTACGGCGGTCAAAGAAGTTAGCGATGTCGAATTCCTTTTGGCAACAGGCCCTACGCGCCCGCACCGGTTAACTGTGATCACGCACCCAGGC
>CANCFV010000196.1 GCA_947377275.1 Burkholderiales bacterium
TCTGGCGGGCAATTGCTTTGTTGGGCGTGCGACTGCCCAAGTAGCGCAGGATCGCCAACTGACGCGGCGTCAGCGCGGGCCGCAGGCTTTCAGACACCTGTGTCACGGCACCAGCGCCCATCGCGTGATCGGCAGCCAGCAGCACGTCGTATGGCAAAGCGTCGTAAGCCTGATCGCCCCGCAAACACGCCGCCACGGCGGCCTTGACCTGCGCGGCCGGCGCCGACTTGGGCAAAAAACCAGCGGCACCGGCCACACGGGCCTGGTCCACCTGGTCGCGGGCGACATCCGACGACAGCATCAGCACCGGGCAGCCCGGCGCGGCCTCTCGCAACTCAGCGAGCCTTGCAACGCTGTGGGCATCGGGCAAATGCACATCCAGCAAGATGAGGTCGGGGCATTGGGCCTTCAAGCTGACCAGGGCCTCATCCCATGTTGCCGCATGGGCCAGTTGGGCCATTGGCCAGTTCTCGCCCAGCATCATGCCCAAGCCTGCACGGAACAAGGCGTGGTCATCAACCAGCAAAAAACAAAGCGTGGACGAGGGCATGGCAACGGAGGGAACGACCGAATCGGCAGTATCACCGGCACAGCCCCTGAGAATGGCCTCGCTCCCCCACTGATCGGGGTCTTTCACCAATAAGGGGGGAGTGTTTGGGCGCCATGGACATCGGCCCATGGCGGAGCGGCTTCAGCGAGCCCGGCGCGCCGTCACGGCGTCCGACAGGATCTGCAAGACCTGCTCTGAGTCGTCCCAGCCAATGCACGCATCGGTGATGCTTTGACCGTAAGCCAGCTTGGACGGGTCGTCCTTGCCCGGCGTGAACTTCTGCGCGCCGGCACACAGGTGGCTTTCGACCATCACGCCAAACACGCGGGTTGAACCCGAGCGCAATTGCTCAGCGATGTCCTTGGCCACCACGACCTGACGCTCGTGCTGCTTGGAGCTGTTGGCATGGCTGAAGTCCACCATCAGCGAAGGGTGCAGCTTGGCCGCGCTCAGGTCACTGCAGGCCGCAGCCACGCTCTCGGCGTCGTAGTTGGGGGCTTTGCCGCCCCGCAAGATCACGTGGCAATCGGGGTTGCCCGCCGTCTCCACAATGGCGACCTGCCCGTTCTTATGAACCGACAAAAAGTGGTGCGGACGCGCCGCAGCCTGGATCGCATCCGTGGCGATCTTGATGTTGCCGTCGGTGCCGTTCTTGAAGCCGATCGGCGCCGAAATACCCGACGACAACTCGCGGTGGACCTGGCTCTCGGTGGTGCGCGCACCGATGGCGCCCCAGCTGATCAGGTCGCCAATGTATTGAGGCGACACCACGTCGAGGAACTCGCTCCCGGCTGGCATACCCATGCGGTTGATCTCCAGCAGCAACTGGCGCGCGATGCGCAGGCCTTCGTCGATCTTGAAGGTCTCGTCCAAGTACGGGTCGTTGATCAGGCCCTTCCAGCCAACGGTGGTGCGTGGCTTTTCGAAGTACACCCGCATCACGATCTCGAGCGTGCCCGCGAACTTGTCGCGCTGGGCCAGCAACTTGCGCGCGTATTCAATGGCCGCGGCGGGGTCATGGATCGAGCAGGGGCCGATGATGACCAGCATGCGGTCGTCTGCACCCGTCATGATCTGGCGAATGGCCTTGCGCGTGCCTGAAACCAAGGTCTCGACCGTCGTGCCCGAGATCGGGAAGAAGCGGATCAAGTGCTCGGGTGGCGGCAAGGGCGTCACCTTGACGATGCGCTCATCGTCGGTTTGCGAGGTCTTGTCAGCGGGCGGAATCCACCCTTGTGCGGCGCTGGTGTTGGCAGTCATGTGGCGTTTCCTTTGTGCGCGAAGAAGTCAGAGGGCGGTCGGAGCCGGCTGTGGCGGGTCAAAAAAAAACCGCCGGGTTCACCGGCGGTTTTCAGGATCTGGCGGTTTTGCTTAAACGCTTCCTGCCCCTGCGCCGGTGTGTGGCGGGAGTCCAAAAAAGTGATCAGCAAAGCCGTAACTGTTCATGGCTGTCAATGTAGCACGAGCAAAGGCCGTCGCGGCAGATCCCGAGGTGCAGGGCGGCCGCACGGCCCGTTTTCAAGGTTTGCCACGACCGTACAGCAACCACACGGCGCCATGCGCAGCCAGGCCGATGCCCCACCCCCAAGCAACGATCAAGCTCCAATCCCGGTCAGGTGAGACACGTTGATTGAGCACCACCAGTCCACCCACCACCACGGCATAAACCACGGCGTGGATCACGAAACTCTTTTGCAAACCCGAAGTTCTGTTGGCCATGATGATGTGACGTCAGTGAAGGAGCCGGCAGTTTAAGCCTCACTGGCCAAGCGGCGCCCTTCAGCGAAACCATCCGGGGATGATTTCAAGCCATCCCCAGAAGACGCCTCCATCAGGCGTTGATCTGATTGAGCAAAGTGTTGGCGTCACTGACCGCGTAACCGCCACCTTCTTCATTGTTCAACACAGTCACCACGCCGTCCTTGGCCAGCAAAGAGTAGCGGCCGGAACGCAGCCCGAGGCCCTTGGCCGTCAGGTCCAGGGTGAGCCCAGTCGCCTTGGCAAAGTCGGCGCTGCCGTCGGCCAAGAAACGCACCTTGCCTTCGGACTTGAGCTCACGGGCCCACGCGCCCATCACAAACGCGTCGTTCACCGAGACGCACCAGATTTCGTCGACACCTGCGGCCTTGAAATCGGCGGCATGCTGGATGTAGCCAGGGGCGTGCTGGGCCGAGCACGTGGGCGTGAAAGCGCCCGGCAAACCAAAGATGGCAATGGTCTTGCCAGCGGTGCTTTTGCTGACATCAAAGGCGTTGGGGCCGAGGCTGCAGCCCTCGCCCTCAACTTCGATGTACTCGAACAGCGTGCCCGCGGGCAACTTGTCGCCAACCTTGATCGTCATGTGAGCTTCTCCAAAATTAGTGAGCGTAGAAAAACAAAAAACCGACCGCCAGTATGACTGGGCAGTCGGTTTTGGGGGACACGCCCGAGGCAACACCCCGGTCACGTCGTGGCGATCAAATCGCCAGCGTCAGATGCGAAATCAGACGGCTTGTGCCTTCTCAACCAAGCGGGTCACAACCCAGTTCTTGGTCTTGGACAACGGACGGCTTTCGGTGATCTCGACCACATCGCCCGACTTGAACTCATTGTTCTCGTCGTGTGCGTGGTACTTGCGCGAACGCGCAATGATCTTGCCGTACAGCTCGTGCTTGACGCGGCGCTCAACCAGCACGGTCACGGTCTTGGCGCGAGCGTCAGAGACGATCTTGCCAACCAGGGTGCGGGTTACTTTGGTATGAGCTTCCGTCATTGGGCGGCTCCTTTCTTCTCGGTCAGAAGGGTCTTGACGCGAGCGATGTCGCGGCGGGTCTTCTTCAGTGCCGAGTGGTCGTTGAGCTGCTGGGTAGCACGCTGCATGCGCAGGTTGAAGTGCGACTTCAGCAAGTCTTTGATTTCAGTTTCAAGCGCGGCCACATCTTTGGCGCGCAGTTCAGAGGCTTTCGCCATAACTTTCTCCTTAGCGCCTAGATTAGATGCCGAACTGGCGGCCGACGAACGTCACGCTCAGCGGCAGCTTGGCTGCAGCCAACTGGAACGCTTCGCGAGCGAGTTGTTCAGGCACGCCCTGGATTTCGTAGAGCACCTTGCCTGGCTGAATTTCAGCCACGTAGTACTCAACGTTACCCTTACCGTTACCCATACGAACTTCTGCAGGCTTCTG
>CANCFV010000197.1 GCA_947377275.1 Burkholderiales bacterium
GCGTCCATCTGGCCACGGCGCGAGGCATCGCGCTCGATGCGGTCGCGGTTGCGCTCGCCCATTTGCGCGGCCTGTGCCGGCTGGTCGTAGGCTTGCACCAAGGCCTGCGTGATGGCGTCCACGTCGCGCACCGGCACGATCCAGCCGCCGGCATCGTCGAGCCACTGGCGGTTGGCCGGCAGGTCGGAGGCGACGATGGGCAAACCGCAGGCCATGGATTCGAGCAGCGACACCGAAGTGGCATCGCTGGTGGGGACCGAGATCGAGACGCGGCTGCGCTGGATGGCCTGCACCATCTCCACATCGCCCACGCGGCCATGGAAGCGCACCTGCTGCAGCAAGCGCATGTCTTGCACGCGCTGCTCGAGCGCAGCCTGCTGAGGCCCGCCGCCGAGCAGGTGCAAACGGGCATGCGAATGGGGGCGCAAGGTCAAGAAGCGCGAAAACGCTTCGATGATGATGTCGATGTTGTAGTTCTCTTCCCAGCTGCGCAGGCTGACCACATCGAAGTCCTGACCGGGCTCCCCGGGCACGAACTTGTCGGTATCGGCCCCCCACAGGATTTGGTAAGACGGCGCCTGCGAGTGGTAGGTCGCGATCTCGTCAAGGGTGTCCATTGAGTCGGCCGTGATCAGGTCGGCGCGGCGCAAAGACCAGCCCACCACAGCCCGCATCAAGCGGCTTTCGCGAGGCGTGACCAAGATGTCACTGCCCCAGGCCGTCAGCACCTTGGGCACACGCAGGCCGCAGGCCGCCGCCCACAGGCCATACGAGGTGACGTAGTGGCCATGCACCAAGGTGGGCGCAAAGCGCTTGGCCACCTCGCGTGCCACACGGCGCACTTCGGGCAGTGCGGTGAACCAGGTCAGGGGGTCTCCCCCTGGGGCGATGCCAATGACCTCTTTGGCGCCCGGCACCTCGGCGGGCCTGCGGGTGATGACCACCGCCTCGGCGCCGCGCTCGACCGCCGCGGCCACCCAACGTTGGGTGTGCACGCTCATCGCATCGGCAAAGAACAAGATGCGTACGGGCTCGTCACCTCGGCGGCTCATGCACGCTCCTGGGAAGGATTGTGAGATGGGGCGACGCCACCCGTGCCCACAGCGCGGCGCAGGTTGTCTTTGCCAGCCCATTGCGCGTAATGCGCATGCAGATCAGGGTGGCGCTGCAGCAAGGCGCGGTCCAGCTCGCGGCTGTCGCCCAGCACCACGGCGGGCTTGCCCAGCGTTTGCGGGCCGACGATGGCGAAATCGGGCACCACGCCCGACACGAAACTGTGGCCCTGCACGATCACGCCCTTGCCGATCTGGCTGCCGGGTGCGATCACACTGTGCGGGCCGATGAAGCTGTAGGCACCCACGCGGGTGGCCTTGCGCACGTAACCGGCGGGGTTGGGGTCGCTCACGTAACGGCGCCCCATCACGCGCACGGCCTTGTGGCTCGAATGGCTGAGCACCGACACGTAGTTGGTGACCTGCACGCCCTCTTCGATCACCAGGCCGTTGGAGCCGTCGAGACGGTTGAAGTGGCCGATGAACACGTGGTCGCCCAGCACCAGGCCTTCTTGGCCTTCGACACAGGTGTGGGTGCTGACACGGGTGTTAGGCCGCAAGCTGCCGTCGGCATTGCGCCAGCCGTACACGATGCGCGGGCCGGTGAACACCGAGAGCAAACGCACCACCAGGTGCTTGAGTGACAGGAGCAGGGCCGACATGGGGCGGACAGAGTGAAAGACTGACACCAGCGGACCTGGCCAGATGCCTATTGTCCTTGATCTGCTGACAAACGCGTCAAAGCGGGCGTCCACAAAGCCTTGACCGGCAAGCGGGCGTGCTTCAAGAACACGCCATAGGCCGCCGCAATCGCCAAGATGTAGCCCAGGCTGGACGAGATGCCCGCGCCCAGCGCCCCCAGGCGCGGCACCAGCAAGCATCCCGATGAAAAACTGATCGCCAACGACATGCCGGCAATCGCGCCTGACAGCTGCGGCTTGCCCAGATGGTTGGTGTAAAACGCCGACAAACTCGTGGCCGCCGCATAGGCCGCCACGCCCGGCAGCAGCGCCGCCAAGGGCCACAACGAAGCCTCGTAAGCCGGCCCCATCACCCAAGGCAAAGCCCACCAAGCCAGGCCCAACAACACCGGGGCAGCCGCCAAGGTGGCCAGCACATTGATGCGCACCGCCTGCACCGTCATGCTGGCGGCCACCTTCACGTCGGGGTGACCAATGCGCGCATACAAAGACACCGTCACCGACGACGACAGCAGCCACAGCAACTCGGCCACCGTCACGGCCACCGAATAGGTGCCCACCACGCTGAGCCCCTCGTGGCGCTCGACCAGAAACAGCGAGGCGCGGTAATTGAGCAAGCTCACCACATTGGTCACGCCGATGGTGGCCACGAAAGGCCACTGCGACCACCAACTGGGGGACGCGGCCAAGGCCTGAGCGTTTTGGGCGTTTTGGGCGTTTTGGGCAGACAAGACCTCATCTCTGCGCCCCGCATCGCGCAAGGCATAAACCGCCGTGACCACCGCCACCAGCGACTTGCCGCTGACCCAGGCCACCAGCACCAGCAAGACCGCCGAGGTGGTGCGGGCACCGCCCTGCGTGATCCACCAAGCGCCAGCCAAACCGGCCAAGACCGATGCGGGTGCGGCCACCTGCGCCGCGTTGATGGGCCACATGCGCCCCTGGCCCAGCCACAAACCCGTGGCCGTGGGCACCAACAGCAAGAAAGGGGCGGCGAGTGCCAGCAGCCACAGCATCGAATACGGCAAAGCCTGGGCCCACCACGACACCGCCAGCAACACGCCCGAGGCCACCAGCCCCAAAACCACCGCCGCGCGCAAGACCCCCGTCAACATGGGCAGGGCACGGGTCGGCGCGCCCCCAGCTGCCGCTGCCTGCTGCGACATCTGTCGTGCCAACCACAGCCCCAGCCCCGAAAACAGCGTCAACAAGGCCGACTCGACGGCCACGAACAGCGCAAACGCGCCTTGCACCTTCGGGCCTTGGCGCGCCACCGTCACGGTGATGGCCAGGCCCAAGCCCACGATGGCCAGCTTGGACAGCAGGTTGCCCAGGGCCGCGCGGGGCAGCGCACGCCAGGCTTGCTGCAGCGCAGCCCAACGCGAAGCGCCCACGGGCGATGAATCTTGAACAGACATGTTCGGCATTGTCGCCCAGGGTTTCATACAATCGAGGGTTAGGCCTGAGCGCAACCCCTTGCCGGTGCTGCGTCCTTCGACCCCCAAAACCCTGAGCCGCCACATGACCACGCCACAGCACAATGCCACACCAGAGTCCACCAACGAGCCCGTGGTGGACACCAACAAACTGGTGGCCGAGCGCCGTGAAAAACTGGCCGCCATCCGCGCGCAAGGCGTGGCCTTCCCCAACGACTTCAAGCCCGCCCACCGCGCCGGCCCGCTGCATGCCGCACACGATGGCACCGAGTCCGAAGCCCTCGAAGCGCAAGCCATTGAGGTCAGCATTGGTGGCCGCCTGATGCTCAAGCGCGTCATGGGCAAGGCCTGCTTTGGCACCTTGCAAGACGCCACCGGCCGCATCCAGGTTTATGTGCAGCTCGACAGCGTGGGCGCCGACACCCTGCA
>CANCFV010000198.1 GCA_947377275.1 Burkholderiales bacterium
ACAAGGGCATGGACATTGGCACCGCCAAGCCCAGCGCGGCCGAGATGGCGCAGGTGCCTCACCACCTGATCGACATCATCGACCCCACCGAGCGCTACAGCGCCGCCCGCTTCGTGCAAGACACCCAGCGTTTGATCGGTGAGATCCGCGCGCGTGGCCGCACCCCCTTGCTCGTGGGCGGCACCATGCTGTACATCAAGGCCTTGCTCGATGGCATCGATGACATGCCCGCCGTGCCTGCCGATGTGCGCGCGCAGCTCGATGCCCGCATGCGCGAACAAGGCAGCGTGGCACTGCACCTTGAGCTGAGCCAGGTGGACCCGATCACCGCCGCGCGCTTGGCCCCGGGCGACACGCAACGCATCCAGCGTGCACTGGAGATCTGGCACAGCACCGGGCAGCCTTTGTCGCACTTTCACGCTCAGGCCACCCGTTCAGGGCCAGCGCACCACGCCACCCTGGTCTCGCTGGAGCCCACCGACCGCAACTGGCTGCACCAACGCATCGTGCAGCGCTTTGAGCTGATGGTGAAGGCCGGCTTCATCGATGAGGTCTTGGCACTGCGCCAGCGCAGCGACCTGCATGCTGACCTGCCCGCCATCCGCTGCGTGGGCTATCGCCAAGTGTGGGAAGCCCTGGACGCAGGGCTGGACCTGGGGCAACCCAAGGTGCTGCGCGAAGTCGTGGACAAAGGCGTGATCGCCACTCGGCAATTGGCCAAACGCCAACTGACCTGGCTTCGCAGCATGCCGCAGCGCCAAGTGGTGGCAGCCGAGGCACCCGATGCCATTGAACAAGTGACGTCGATTTTGACGGGCATCAAAATCGACTGAAACGGATTTGGGTAGCCTCGCCAGCCGGCCTGCCATCAACCCGATGCGCAGCCCGCCTGAGCCAAGGAGCCCCATGCCGCACGAGTTATACCGACGTCAAGGCCACGCCTGCCTGATGTTTTCCGAAACCAGCAACGAAGGCGGTGACGCGGTCCAGTCCAACCAGTTCCTGATCGTGGACGACGGCCAGGGTGTCATCATCGACCCCGGCGGCAACCTGGCCTACAGCGAGTTGTACTTGGGCATGACCCAGCACTTCATGCCCGCGAAGTTGTCGGCCATCCTGGCGTCGCATGCCGACCCTGACATCATCGCCTCGCTCGACCGTTGGATGACCGCAGCCCCCGCAGCAAAAGTGCATGTGTCAGCCCTGTGGGAGCGCTTTGTGCCCCATTTCTGCAAGCCAGGCAAGACCTCAGGTCGCATCGTGGGCATTCCGGATGCGGGCATGCGCATCCGAGTGGGCCTCAATGAGCTCATCGCCCTGCCCGCTCACTTCTTGCACGCCGAGGGCAACTTCCAGTTCTACGATCCGGTCAGCCGCATCCTGTTTTCCGGGGACCTGGGCGTCTCGTTTCTCACGGGACAAGAGGCCCGCCAGCCCATCACCTCGCTCAATCCCATGCCCAAGGGCATGGACGCTTTTCACCGGCGCTACATGGGGTCGAACAAGATCCTGCGCAGTTGGGCGCGCATGGTCCGCACCCTGCCCATCGACATGATGGTGCCCCAACACGGCGCACCACTGGTGGGTGCCGCGGTGGGTGAATTCACCGCGTGGGCCGAGAACCTGCCCTGTGGCATCGACCTCATGAGCGACGCGCACTACACCGTGCCCGCCTGATGCTCGGTGTTTGGCCAAACACGCTTTGCCCGATGCCGGTTTGGCCTCATGCGCTAGCGTGAAAAATGCCGCCGATGAAGTCGGCCCGCCTCATCAACTTCAATGCGCGCCGCCCGCATCCACAGGTGCCCCACCCTTCTTGGGCCGAGCCACCCACACCAAGGGGATCAGGCACAAGAACAAGAAGGCCGATGCCAAATAGACATCGCACGCGGCCCGTGTGAACGCCTGCTGATCGATCAAACGGGTGACTTGCGCGGCGGCCTGGTCAAAGCCCATGCCCGCGCTGGTCAACAGCGAGAAGGCCTCGCCGGCCGCCGGGTCGGTGGGTGTGAGCTTCTCAACCATGTGCACATGGTGCAAGGTAGCCCGGTTGTCCCAGATCGTGGTGACCGTGGACGTGCCCATGGCACCCGCGGTGATGCGCACGAAGTTGCTCAAGCCAGAGGCAGAGGGGATGCGATCAGGCGAGATGCCCGACAGCGTGATGGCGCTCAGTGGGATGAAGAAGAACGCCAGCGCCGCCCCCTGGATGATGGTGGGCACCATGATCGTGGCGAAGTCGGCCTGCACGGTGAAGTTCGAACGCATCCACAGCACCAGGGCAAAGAACGCAAAGGCCACCGTGGCCAGCTTGCGCGGGTCCACACGGCCCACGTTCTTGCCCACCAAGGGCGACAGCAAGATGGCCAGCACGCCCACCGGTGCCACCGCCATGCCGGCCGCAGAAGCCGTGTAGCCCATGAACTGCTGCAACCACAGCGGCAAGAGCACCACGTTGCCAAAGAACAGACCGTATCCCACTGACAAGGTCACCGCCCCGATGGCAAAGTTGCGGTTGGCAAACAAGCGCAGGTCCACCACCGGGTGGTCTTGGGTCAGCTCCCAGATCAAGAAGACCACGAAGCCCACCAACGCGACGAGGCCCAAGGCGACGATCTGGCCGCTTTCAAACCAGTCGAGCTCTTTGCCCTTGTCGAGCATGATCTGCAAAGCGCCCACCCACATGACCAACAAGGTCAGCCCGACGGTGTCAATGGGCAGCTTCTTGGTGGGGGTTTCACGCGTTTTGTAGATGCGCCAGCTCACGGCGGCCGCGGCCAAGCCCACAGGCACGTTGATGTAAAAAATCCATGGCCAGGACATGTTGTCGGTGATCCACCCGCCTAGCAAAGGTCCGGTCACGGGTGCCACCAGCGTGGTCATGGCCCACATCGCCAGCGCCATGCCGGCCTTGGCTGGTGGATAGCTCGACAGCAGCAAGGTTTGCGACAGCGGGATCATGGGTCCGGCCACCAGGCCTTGCAGCACCCGAAAGCCGATCAGCATTTCAAGGGATGTGGCCAGGCCGCACATCCACGAGGCCAGCACGAACAGCAAGACGCTGGCCGTGAACAGGCGCACCGCGCCAAAGCGCTGCGTGAGCCAGCCCGTCAAAGGCACCGAAATGGCATTGGCCACACCGAAGCTGGTGATCACCCAAGTGCCTTGAGTGGGGCTCACGCCCAGGTTGCCCGCAATGGCCGGCAGCGACACGTTCGCAATGGACGAGTCCAGCACGTTCATGAAGGTGGCCAGCGACAAGGCCACGGTGCCCAGCGCCAGCGAAGGGCCGGTCAAGGGCTGCAATGGCGCCGCCTGCGGTGAGGCCTCGCTCATGTTCAAGCTCCCTTGAGGGCAAGCTTGTTGGACACGACAGGCGCTGTGGCCTGCGCATGTGCAGCACGGCCGAGGTTGCTGTCGATGATGCGCTTGACCAGTGCATCTGCGTCGACCTGCAGGTTGTCAAACACGGTGGTTTGCGCAGCGGCCTCGGTGCGGGGCGCTTGCGCCAACACGGCGCCGCCCTGCTCGGTCACGTCCACTTCCACTTCCATCGACAAGCCCACGCGCAGCG
>CANCFV010000199.1 GCA_947377275.1 Burkholderiales bacterium
AGTGGCCTTCCATGGCGGCCGCAGCGGCCATGGCGGGGCTCACCAAGTGGGTGCGACCACCGGCGCCTTGACGGCCTTCGAAGTTGCGGTTGCTGGTCGATGCACAGCGCTCGCCGGGCTCGAGGCGGTCGGCGTTCATGGCCAGACACATCGAGCAACCAGGCTCGCGCCATTCAAAGCCGGCGGCCTTGAAGATCAGGTCCAGGCCTTCACGCTCGGCTTGGTCTTTGACGAGGCCAGAGCCGGGCACCACCAAGGCGAGCTTGATGTTGGACGCGACCTTGCCGCCAATGCGCTTGACCACGGCTGCGGCTTCGCGCATGTCTTCGATGCGGCTGTTGGTGCACGAACCGATGAAAACCTTGTCGACGCGGATGTCGCTCATGGCCTTGTTGGGCTCCAGCGCCATGTACTGCAGCGCGCGCTCGGTGGCCGAGCGCTGGACGGGGTCCTTGATCTTGTCGGGATCGGGCACGCGGTCCTCGATGGACAACACCATTTCAGGCGAGGTGCCCCAGGTGACTTGCGGCTTGATCTCGGCGGCATTGAGCTCGACCACGGCGTCGAATACGGCGTCGGCATCAGTGTGCAAGGTCTTCCAATAGGCCACAGCCTGATCCCACTCCACGCCCATGGGGGTGTAAGGACGGCCCTTGACGTAGTTGATCGTGGTGTCGTCAACGGCCACGAGGCCAGCACGTGCGCCGCCTTCGATGGCCATGTTGCACACGGTCATGCGACCTTCCATGCTCAAGGCGCGGATGGCGCTGCCAGCGAACTCGATGGTGTAGCCGGTGCCCCCAGCGGTGCCAATCTTGCCGATGATGGCCAGCACGATGTCCTTGGCGCTCACGCCCTTGGCCACAGTGCCTTCGACCTTGATCAGCATGTTCTTGGCCTTCTTGGCCAGCAGCGTTTGCGTGGCCAGCACGTGCTCGACCTCAGACGTGCCGATGCCATGGGCCAAGGCGCCAAACGCGCCGTGCGTCGAGGTGTGGCTGTCGCCGCAGACCACGGTCATGCCGGGCAAGGTGGCGCCTTGCTCAGGGCCGATCACGTGGACGATGCCCTGGCGCTTGTCACCCATCTTGAACTGGGTGATGCCGACGCGGTCGCAGTTCTTGTCGAGGGTGTCGACTTGCAGCTTCGAGATGGGATCGGTGATGCCTTGCGAGCGATCGGTGGTGGGCACGTTGTGGTCGCTCACCGCCAAGTTGGCCGACAAGCGCCACACCTTGCGCCCAGCAATGTCTAAGCCCTCAAAAGCTTGGGGGCTGGTGACTTCGTGCACCAGGTGGCGATCGATGTAGAGCACAGCGGTGCCGTCATCTTCGGAGTGGACGACGTGCTCGTCCCAGATCTTGTCGTAGAGGGTGCGTCCCATGGTGCTTACTTGGAGCGAAGGGCTGAGGGCCCCGCAAGGGGAAAAGGGAATGATTTTAAGCCACAGGGCCGAAAAAAAACCCCAGCGATGCCGGGGTTCTCGGTGTGGGCGTCAAAGCGAGCCCTTGAGAGGCCCGGCTTTGACTGCGCATCAACGCTGAGCGATGGGCTTGACGTCGCGCTTTTCGGCGCCAACGAACAGCTGACGTGGACGGCCGATCTTGTACTCGGGGTCGCCAATCATTTCGTCCAGCTGAGCAATCCAGCCCACGGTGCGAGCCAGCGCGAAGATCGCGGTGAACAGCTGCACAGGGATGCCGATGGCGCGTTGCACGATGCCCGAGTAGAAGTCGACGTTCGGGTACAGCTTGCGCGACACGAAGTACTCGTCTTCCAGTGCGATCTTTTCCAGGGCCATGGCCAGCTTGAACATCGGGTCGTTTTGCAGGCCCAGTTCGCTCAACACTTCGTGACAAGTTTCACGCATCAGTTTGGCGCGTGGGTCGTAGTTCTTGTAGACGCGGTGACCGAAGCCCATCAGCTTCACGCCGGAGTTCTTGTCCTTGACCTGGGCAATGAACTCGCCGATCTTTTCGACGCCACCGTTCTTCTGGATTTCTTCCAGCATGTTCAGCGCAGCTTCGTTGGCGCCACCGTGAGCAGGACCCCACAGGCAGGCGACGCCAGCGGCAATGGCAGCGAAGGGATTGGTGCCCGACGAACCGCACAGACGCACCGTGGAGGTGGAGGCGTTTTGTTCGTGGTCGGCGTGCAGGATGAAGATGCGGTCCATGGCGCGCACCAGCACTTCATTGACCTTGTACTCTTCACACGGCGTAGCGAACATCATGCGCATGAAGTTCTCGGTGTACGACAGGTCGTTCTTCGGGTAGATGAACGGCTGGCCGATCGAGTACTTGTAGGCCATGGCCACGAGCGTAGGCATCTTGGCGATCAGGCGGATCGCGGCGATCCTGCGGTGCTCAGGGTTATTGATGTCGGTGCTGTCGTGATAGAAGGCCGACATGCCGCCCACCAAGCCCGTCATCACGGCCATGGGGTGAGCATCGCGACGGAAACCACGCAGGAAGAACTGCATCTGCTCGCTGACCATCGTGTGGTTGGTCACGCTGTCAACGAAGCTTTCTTTCTCCGCAGCATTGGGCAGTTCGCCGTTCAGCAGCAGGTAGCAGGTTTCCAGGAAGTCACAGTTGGTGGCCAGCTGCTCAATTGGGTAACCACGGTACAGCAATTCGCCCTTGTCACCGTCGATGTAGGTGATCTTCGAATTGCACGAAGCGGTGGACAGGAAGCCGGGGTCGTACGTGAACTTGCCCGTTTGGCCGTACAGCTTGCGGATGTCAATCACATCCGGGCCGACAGAACCCTTGTAGATGGGCAGTTCCATGCTGGGGCTGCCGTCAGAAAACGACAGGGTGGCTTTCACGTCGGACGGGGTCATGAGCACTCCTAGAAACGGTCTTTTGGGGAAAAAATGAGGTTCAACCGGGGTCAAACACCGGTCGGCATTATGCGTCTTGACTGGCACCTCTTGCCCCTGCGGACAGGGGTGCCGATCAAGTTACGACTTGGTAACCCGCATCATCGATAACACCTGCATGACTTCCGGGTTGGCCAACACACCTTCAGGCTCTTTTCGAGCCAAAAGCAGGTCAAGCAAGTCATTGTCAGACAGGTCCATCAACTCAAGCAAGCCTTGGACCAGGGGCGTGGTCAGGTTTTGCTCATGTTGACCAAAAAAACGATCGATGAAGAGGTCGTTTTCAAGCAAACCGCGACGGCAACGCCAGCGCAAGCGCCTGAGCACGTCCGCATCGGGGACGAGGTCGGGGGTTGCGCTGGGTTGATTCATCGACGGCGGAGACAGTGAAGTGGGCAAGGAGACGCCTGGATCAGACGGCACGCTTGACCATCAGTTCCTTGATCTTGCCAATGGCCTTCGTGGGGTTCAGGCCCTTCGGGCAGACGTCCACGCAGTTCATGATGGTGTGGCAACGGAACAGACGGTACGGGTCTTCCAGGTTGTCCAGGCGGCCGGCCGTGTCTTGGTCGCGGCTGTCCGCGATGAAGCGGTAGGCCTGCAACAAGCCAGCGGGACCCACGAACTTGTCGGGGTTCCACCAGAAGCTGGGGCAGCTGGTCG
>CANCFV010000200.1 GCA_947377275.1 Burkholderiales bacterium
TTGCAGGCGACCATCACGCCCATGTTGACCACTTCGAAGTTGTTGCACTGCAAGACCACGGTGACGATGTTCTTGCCGATGTCGTGCACATCGCCCTTGACGGTGGCGATCACGATCTTGCCCTTGGCCTTGGCGTCACCGCCGCCTTCGATCAGCAGCTTCTTTTCTTCTTCGATGTAAGGCAGCAAGTGCGCCACGGCCTGCTTCATCACGCGGGCGCTCTTGACCACCTGGGGCAAGAACATCTTGCCGGCGCCGAACAGGTCACCCACCGTGTTCATGCCGCTCATCAAGGGGCCTTCGATCACGTGCAGGGGGCGGCCGCCGCCAGCTTTGATCTTCTGCCAGGCTTCTTCAGTGTCGACCGTGATGAAGTCGGTGATGCCATGCACCAGGGCGTGGCTCAAGCGGTGTTCGACCGTGGCGGGCTCATCGAGCGTGCCGCGCCAAGCCAGCTTGGCCGTGTCGTCTTTGGCCGCGCCCTTGACCTGCTCCGCAATGGCCAGCAGGCGTTCGGTGGGCGTCAGGCTGGTGTCTTCGCCGTCTTTGAACACGCTTTGGCGGTTCAGCACGATGTCTTCAACGAGTTCGCGCAGGTTCGCGTCAAGGTCGTCGTACACGCCCACCATGCCGGCGTTGACGATGCCCATGTCCATGCCCGCCTGGATGGCGTGGTACAGGAAGACGGTGTGGATGGCTTCGCGCACGGGCTCGTTGCCGCGGAAGCTGAACGACACGTTCGATACACCGCCCGACACCTTGGCACCCGGCAGGTTCTGTTTGATCCAGCGGGTGGCGTTGATGAAGTCAACCGCGTAGTTGTCGTGCTCTTCGATGCCGGTGGCAATGGCGAAGATGTTGGGGTCGAAGACGATGTCTTCGGGCGCAAAGCCGACCTGGTCGACCAGCACGCGGTAGGCGCGCTCGCAGATCTCGACCTTGCGCGCGTAGGTGTCGGCCTGGCCCTTTTCGTCAAAGGCCATCACCACAGCGGCCGCGCCATAGCGCTTGACCAGCTTGGCCTGCTCGATGAAGTTGGCTTCCCCTTCTTTGAGCGAAATCGAGTTGACGATGCCCTTGCCTTGAATGCATTTGAGGCCCGCTTCGATCACTTCCCACTTCGACGAGTCGATCATGATCGGTACGCGCGCGATTTCAGGCTCGCCGGCGATCAGGTTCAGGAAGCGCACCATGGCCGCCTTGCTGTCGAGCATGGCCTCGTCCATGTTGATGTCGATGATCTGCGCACCGTTTTCAACCTGCTGGCGTGCCACTGACAGGGCGTCTTCGAAACGCCCTTCCAAAATCATGCGCGCAAAGGCTTTGGAGCCCGTCACGTTGGTGCGCTCGCCCACGTTCACGAACAAGGTGCCTTGTCCGATGTGGACGGGCTCCAGGCCCGACAACCTCATGGGCGTGACAGGGGCAGAGGGTAGGGCGCCAGTGGGCGTTTGGGGCATGGTGCGGGCAGACTCGGTCATAACCCACCATTTTACGAGGGGGCGAGCCCCAAAAGACGCGGTAGAAAGCCGCCCCCGCGTCCCAGGGTGTCGTTTTGCCTCGGAGACTCAGCCTGGCTGCCCTTGCTTGAGGAACACAGCGTCGATGTCAAACGAGCTGTGGTGGCCGATCTTGGCTTTGTGCTCCGCCAGCCACGCGGTGGCCGCACGGTGCCCGATGCGGTGCAGCTCCTGCAAGAAGGCCCAGTCGGTGTTGAACTTGCTGGAGGCGTTGAACGGCAGCATGCTGTCGTCGTCGGCCACCATGTGCATGTGCAGGTCTTTGTAGCGGCTGCCGTCCAGCTTGTCTTCTTTCAGCAAACGTTTGACGAAGCTGATGGCCCGCATCTCGCTGATCAGGCTGGCGTTGAAGGTGATCTCGCTGAGCCTGTCGATGATGTCGATGCTGCGCGTGGGGTTGTCATCGCGGCGCAGCGGGTTCAGCCGCACCAGCATGATGTCGCGCATCTCGGTGTTGTAGATGAGGGGGTAAAGCGCCGGGTTGCCGGTGTAGCCGCCGTCCCAATAGGGCTCACCATCGATCTCGACCGCTTGGAACACAAAGGGCAGACAAGCCGACGCCATCAGCGCGTCCAAGCTCAGCTCTTCAGCGGTGAAGACCCTGGCCTGCCCCGTATGGACCGAGGTGGCGGTAACGAACAAAGGTATCCCGCAGTGGCTGCTGCCCGTGCGCAGTGCATCCACGTTGACGTGGCGCGTCAAGGTGTCTTTGAGCGGGTTGAGGTTGAGCGGGTTGAATTCATACGGGCTGAACGAGCGCATGAACATGTTCAACCACTGGTACGCCGGGAACTGATCAAAGTTGAACTCATTCTTGATCAGCCCATTGGACTGGATGGACAAGGGCGAGAACAGGGGGCCGTGCTGGCTCACGTCGCGCCAAAAGTCGCGCAGCGCCCCTTGCGCTTGCTTGCGCGCCTGGGCCTCGTCGCCGCCTGCAAAACCTTGCACATAGCCTGACAAGAGCACCGCGCCATTGAGCGCGCCAGCGCTGGTGCCCGAGATGCCAGTGATGTCGATGCCGTCGTCGTCCAGCAATCGGTCCAGCACGCCCCACGTAAAGGCGCCGTGCGAGCCGCCACCTTGCAATGCCAAATTGACCTGTGGCCTGCCCTTGGCCGCAGGCGCCGCAGACCGCGGTTTGGCTTGGGTCTTTGCGGGTGTGGCGCGTTTGGACGCCACGCGGGTGGCCGTGGCCTTTTTTGCTGGGGGTTTGCTGCTCATCGCCCCAGTCTAGTCTTATTTGCTGCAGTGCAGCAAAATAGAATTTTTACCTGGGATCGGGGTGAGTGCTCGCCCATCAGAGGGGCATAAAAAAATCACTGGATGTACTGTACAAACATCCAGCTTTTGCCATAATGGCGCTCACCTCATCAGCCGAATCATCGGAGACCACGACATGGACGCGACCGCGAAATCAGCCCTCAGCACCGAAAAAGCCAAAGCCTTGCAAGTGGCGCTGGCTCAGATTGAAAAGCAATTCGGCAAGGGCTCGATCATGCGCCTGGGCGAAGGCGAAGTCATCGAAGACATCCAGGTCGTCTCCACTGGCTCGCTGGGCCTGGACGTCGCCTTGGGCGTGGGTGGTTTGCCGCGCGGCCGCGTGGTTGAGATCTATGGCCCAGAGTCGTCGGGCAAGACCACACTGACCTTGCAAGTCATCTCCGAGATGCAAAAGCAAGGCGGCGTCTGCGCCTTCATCGATGCCGAGCACGCGCTCGACGCCCAATACGCTCAAAAGCTGGGCGTCAATTTGCAAGACCTGTTGATCTCGCAACCCGACACGGGCGAGCAGGCACTTGAAATCGTTGATGCGCTGGTGCGCTCCGGTTCAGTCGACCTGATCGTGATCGACTCGGTGGCTGCCTTGACCCCCAAGGCCGAACTCGAAGGCGAAATGGGCGACTCTTTGCCCGGCCTGCAAGCCCGTCTGATGAGCCAGGCGTTGCGCAAGCTCACCGCCACGATCAAGAAGACCAACTGCATGGTCA
>CANCFV010000201.1 GCA_947377275.1 Burkholderiales bacterium
CGTTCGCCCATGGCGCGGATCACGTAGGGGCTGATGGTGGCGGGGATCAGACCGAGCTTGGCTTCAGACAGGCAAAAGCCCGCATCTTGGCTGGCCACGACCACATCACAGCAAGCCACCAGGCCCACGCCGCCGCCGTAGCAGTCGCCTTGCACTTGGGCCACCACGGGCATGGGCAGGCTGGCCAGTGCCCACAGCATGTCGGCCAGGCGGGTGGCGTCTTGGTGGTTGTCGTCCCAGTTTTGCGCGGCGGCGGTGCGCATCCAGTTCAGGTCGGCTCCGGCACAAAAGACCTTGCCTTCGGCGCGCAGCAGCACCGCGCGCACGTCATCGGCCTGGGCCAAACCGGTGAAGGCCTCGGTCAAGGCGGCGATGGTGTCGGCATCAAAGGCATTGCGCATCTCGGGGCGCGCCAGGGTGATGGTGGCGATGGGGCCTTGGCGTTGCACATGCACGTTGGCGTTTGCGTTGAGTTGGGGGCTCATGGCGCGGTCCTCACATGCGGAAGACGCCAAAGCGCGTCTCGGCGATGGGGGCGTTGAGGCTGGCGCTCAAGGCCAGGGCCAGCACGCGGCGGGTGTCGGTGGGGCGGATCACGCCGTCGTCCCACAAGCGGGCCGAGGCGTAGTAGGGGTGGCCTTGCGCTTCGTATTGATCGCGGATCGGCGCTTTGAAGGCGGTCTCGTCTTCAGGCGACCACTGCCCGCCCTTGGCTTCGATGCCATCGCGCTTGACGGTGGCCAACACGCTGGCGGCCTGATCACCGCCCATCACGCTGATGCGCGCGTTGGGCCACATCCACACGAAGCGCGGGTTGAAGGCGCGGCCACACATGCCGTAGTTGCCGGCGCCAAACGAGCCACCGATGATGACGGTGAACTTCGGCACCTGGGCGCACGACACGGCCGTGACCATCTTGGCCCCGGCCCGTGCGATGCCTTCGTTCTCGTACTTGCGGCCCACCATGAAGCCGGTGATGTTCTGCAAGAAGACGAGTGGGATCTTGCGCTGGCAGCACAGCTCGAGGAAGTGCGCGCCCTTGTTGGCGCTCTCGGCAAACAAGATGCCGTTGTTGGCCACGATGCCCACAGGCATGCCCTCGATGTGGGCAAAGCCGCAGACCAGGGTGTGGCCGTAGCGCGCCTTGAACTCGTCGAACTCGGACGCGTCCACCAAGCGGGCAATGACCTCGCGCACATCGAAGGGCTTGCGGGCATCGAGCGGGATCACGCCTTTCAGCTCGGCCTCGTCATGCACCGGCGGGCGTGCAGGCAGCAAGGCCATGTCCACGACCTTGCGGCGGTTCAAGCGGGCCACACATTGGCGTGCAATCGCCAGGGCATGCGCGTCGTCTCGGGCCAGGTGGTCGGCCACGCCCGACAGGCGGGTGTGCACGTCGCCCCCGCCCAGGTCTTCGACGCTGACGACCTCGCCCGTGGCGGCTTTGACCAGCGGCGGGCCACCCAAGAAGATGGTGCCTTGGTTGGCGACGATGATGGTCTCGTCGCTCATCGAGGGCACATAGGCACCACCTGCGGTGCACGAGCCCATGACCACGGCGATCTGCGGGATGCCGACGGCGCTCATGTTGGCCTGGTTGTAGAAGATGCGGCCAAAGTGGTCGCGGTCAGGGAAGACCTCGTCTTGGTTGGGCAGGTTGGCGCCGCCCGAATCAACCAAGTAGATGCAGGGCAGGTGGTTTTGCCAGGCGATCTCTTGCGCCCGCAGGTGCTTCTTGACGGTGAGCGGGTCGTAGGTTCCGCCTTTGACGGTGGCGTCGTTGCACACCACCATGCACTCCACACCTTCGATGCGGCCGATGCCGGCGATCACCCCGGCGCCCGGCGCGGCGTTGTCGTACACGTTCAAGGCGGCCAGCGGGGCCACCTCCAAAAACGGTGAGCCGATATCGAGCAGTTGCGCCACGCGGTCACGCGGCAGCAGCTTGCCCCGGGCGATGTGTTTGGCGCGGGCGGCCTCGCCACCGCCTTGCGCGATGCGGTCCCATTGCGCTTGAAGGTCTTGCACCAAGGCCGACATCGCTTGGGCGCTGTCTTTGAAGGCCTCGCTGCGTGGGTTGAGCTGGGTCGCGATGATGGGCATGTGGGGTCGCTCACCGGCATCCAAAACCAAGGTGGTTTCATCATGGACCTGCCGCGTGGGGGCAGACCTAGGGCGATCCCGGGTGTGCAAGAAGCGCACAGGTCAAGGCGCGAACGGCGTCACATGCCGTGCAGTGCGCCTGTCAGCGAGCGGCCATGCGCAGCGCGCCATCGAGCCGAATCACCTCGCCATTGAGGTAGTCGTTCTCGATGATGTGGCGCACCAGAGCGGCGTATTCATCGGGTCGGCCCAGGCGAGCCGGGTGGGGCACGGTGGCGGCCAAAGAAGCCTGCGAGGCCTCGGGCAAGCCCTCCATCATGGGTGTGGCAAAGATGCCCGGCGCCACCGTGACCACGCGGATGCGGTCGCGCGCCAGGTCACGGGCTGCGGGCAAGGTCATGGCCGCCACACCGCCTTTGGACGCGGCATAAGCCACTTGCCCCATCTGCCCATCAAAGGCGGCCACCGAGGCGGTGTTGATGATCACGCCACGCGAGTCTTCAGGTGTCAGACCCCCCCTCAAAGGCGAGGTCAGCATCACGGGCACGGCCAGTCGCATCATGTTGAAGCTGCCCAGCAAGTTGACCTCCATCACCTTGCGGAAGGTCTCGATCTGGTGCGGGCCTTCGCGGCCGTGCAGCTTTTCGGCAAAGGCCACGCCAGCGGCATTGACCAGCACATCGAGCCGCCCAAATCGGTCTTGCGCCATGTAGACGGCCGCTGCGCCTTGGGTGTCGTCGCTCACATCGGTCGGGTGCCAAGCCCAGCGCTTGCCAGTGGGGTCAAGAAGCTGCAAGGGGTGCTCTGGCAGGGGTGCCTTGCGGTCGGCAATCAAGACCTTGGCACCTGCCTCCCAAGCCATCAGGGCGGCGGCGGCACCCAGTCCGGAGTTGCCTCCGGTGACCAAAAAAACGCAGTCGGCGATGTGCATGATCTGGCCTCCTCAAGGGCTTGACATTGCGCCTGTCCGGGGCGTGCGTCAAGCTGGGATCAGCACCCTGCGCCCCACACCATCGATGTCACGGTGCAAGACGGACTCAAGCGCATGCCCCCGGTGTTTTTTGACACCGATGGTGCTGCGGTGTTGCCCTCGGCCACATCCTAGGGTTCCCCCGCTTTGTTAACGCTTCTTTAATTTATTAATATTTTCTTAACCGAGGCGCAGAACGCTCCCGGCCGCCAGTCCTGGCTACCCGTCCTACCCCACAGGGGCGGCCCATGAGCCGACCCCAACTCGCTGAGGAGCGTCCCGTGAACAAAGCATTCCGTCTGAGTCTGGCTGCTGCGGCGGCCCTGGTGGCCAGCCAGGCCATGGCCTTCGAATTCAACGGCTACTTGCGTGCTGGCCCCGTGTTCTCGGGCGCTGAGCCCACCGGCACCACGGGCGACACGCAGCC
>CANCFV010000202.1 GCA_947377275.1 Burkholderiales bacterium
CAGCAATCCCAAGCGGCTGCGAGGCAGTCTCAAGCGCTGTATGCGCTGGCCAGCCAATTGGGCAGCGCCTTGTCGGTTGAGCAGGTGCAAGAGGCCACGCAAGCCTTTGTGCAAGACCAGTGGCAGGCCCACCTCAAGCTGTGGCTGCCCGATGCCAGCGAACGCCTCGGCGCCCAGTACGGCCCCTTGGCCCTCATCGTGCAAGCCACTTACCGCGACCATGCCGGTGCCGTCGCCGTGCACCACAGCGACGATGGCGACACGCACGCGGTGCTGCACCTGGCCGGCTCGACCCGTTGCCGAGGCGTTTTGGTGGTGTCCAGCCCGCAACCGCGTGACTGGGCGCCACAGCGCCCCTTGTTGTCGGCGCTGGCCGCCTTGGTGGCCGCTGCGCTGGAGCGCCTGCACTTTGTGGACGTGGCCCAGCGCACGCAGCTGGAGATGAACGACGAGCGCGTGCGCAACGCCATCTTGTCGGCCTTGTCGCACGACATCCGCACGCCCTTGACCTCGCTCTATGGCCTGGCCGACGCGCTCACCATCTCGCAGCCGCCTCTGCCGGGTCCTGCGCAAGACATGGCCCACGCCATGCGCGACCAAGCCATGCGCTTGCACCGCATGGTCAGCAACTTGCTGGACATGGCCAGGCTGCAAAGCGGCAAGCAAACGGGCGACATGCGCTTGCGCCGCGAGTGGCAGCCCATCGAAGAGGTCATTGGCGCCAGCATCCAATTGCTGGGCCATGGCTTGGCGCCTCAGCAAGTGAAGGTGCACCTGGCCCCGGCCTTGCCCTTGGTGGCCATTGATGCCGTGTTGATGGAGCGTGTGTTTGGCAACCTGCTTGAAAACGCCAGCAAGTACAGCCCCCACGGCAGCGACATCGACGTGCACGTGGCCACCCAAGGCCAGGTGCTGCAAGTGCGCGTGTGCAATGGCGGCACGGGCTTTCCGCCCGACAAGCTCAAAGACGTGTTCCAGGTGTTCGAGCGCGGTCAAAGCGAATCAACCATCCCTGGTGTGGGACTCGGGCTGGCCATTGCACAAGCCATCGTGGAAGCCCATGATGGTCACATCGAAGCCCTGAACCCCGACAGCGGGGGCGCCGAAGTACGCTTCACGCTGCCCTTGGGCACGCCACCCACGATCGAGCCCGAAGCCCCTGTGGATGCCCGAGAGGTGAGCGCATGAACGCGACCTCGCCCCAAGTGCTGCTGGTCGAAGACGACCCGCACATCCGCCGTTTTGTGCGCGCTGCGCTCGAAGCCGAAGACTGCCGCGTCAGCGAGAGCGACACGATGGCGCAAGGCCTGATCGAGGCCGGCACGCGCCACCCCGACATGGTCATCTTGGACCTGGGCCTGCCCGATGGCGACGGCCGGCAGTTCGTGCAAGACCTCCGCACCTGGTCCAGCATGCCGGTGCTGGTGCTCTCGGCACGCGATGCCGAGGTCGACAAGATCGCCGTGCTGGACGCGGGTGCCGACGATTACCTGACCAAGCCCTTTGCCGTGGGCGAGTTGCTGGCCCGCGTGCGCGCCATGCTGCGCCGCGCCCGGCGTGGCACCGAGATCGAGCAACCCCTGGTGCAGTTTGGCAAGGTCGAAGTCGACCTGATCCGTCGCCAAGTCAACCGCGCTGGCGAGGGCGTTCACCTCACCCCCATCGAATACCGCCTCTTGTGCGTGATGATGGCCAATGCCGGCAAGGTCATGACGCACAGGCACTTGCTGCGCGACGTGTGGGGCCCCGCCTATGTCGACAGCAGCCATTACCTGCGCATTTACGTGGGCCACCTGCGCCAAAAGCTCGAAGACGACCCGACCCAACCGCAGCACTTCCTGACCGAAGTGGGCGTGGGTTACCGCTTTGTGCTGACGCCTTGAACGATTTCTTGCAACGGAGTTGACCGCATGTCATCCGATTCACACAGCCTGCCCTCGGGCTCCTTGAACCCTGCGACCCCAGCGGCCGCAGGCCATGAACACGGTGGATCCAGCCTGGGCGCGCTCACTGTGGCCGCGCTCGGCATCGTGTTTGGCGACATCGGCACCAGCCCCTTGTACGCCTTCAAAGAGGCCTTCAGCGGGCCGCACGCCTTGCCCATCTCGCCCGAAACCGTGCTGGCCACCTTGTCAGCATTGCTGTGGGCCGTGCTGCTGATCGTGTCGGTCAAGTACGTGTGGATCGTGCTCAAGTACGACAACGACGGCGAGGGCGGCGTGTTGGCCCTGACCGCGCTGGCCCACCGCCTGACGCACGACGCGCCACGCCGATCGCTGCTGGTGGTCAGTGCCGGCGTGTTTGCCGCCGCCTTGTTTTACGGCGACGCCATCATCACGCCCGCCATCTCGGTGCTGTCTGCTGTGGAGGGCATCAGCGTGGCCACGCCGCGCTTTGAGCACTTCATCGAACCCATCACCATTGGCATCTTGATCGGCCTGTTCTTGATCCAGAAAAAGGGCACAGGCAGCGTGGGCCGCTTGTTTGGCCCCATCACCGTGCTGTGGTTCGTGACGCTGGCCGCCATGGGCGCGCACAGCATCGCGCAAACGCCCATGGTGTTGCAGGCCATCAACCCGATGTACGCCCTGCGCTTCACCATCGACCATCCGGGCAGCGCCTTCGTGCTGCTCTCGGCCGTCTTCCTGGCCTTGACGGGCGGTGAGGCGCTGTATGCCGACATGGGCCACTTCGGCCGCAAGGCCGTGCGCATGGCGTGGTATGGCTTGGTCTTTCCGTGCCTGATCGTCAACTACTTCGGCCAGGGCGCCTTGGTGCTGCGCGATGCCAGCATGGCGTCCAACCCCTTCTTCTTGATGGCCCCACAAGCCTGGTTGATCCCGTTGGTGATCTTGGCCACGGCCGCTACGGTGATCGCCTCGCAAGCCACGATTTCAGGCGCGTACTCGATGACGCTGCAAGCCAGCCGCCTGGGCTATTTGCCGCGCGTTCGCATCTTGCACACCTCTGACAAAGAGAAGGGCCAGATCTACGTGCCCAGCGTGAACTGGGCCATGCTGCTGGCCGTGATCGCGCTGGTGCTGTCCTTCAAGTCCTCGGGTGCTTTGGCTGCGGCTTACGGCATTGCCGTGTCGGGCACCATGATCATCACCACCCTGCTGACCGCGTTCGTGACGCGCATCCAGGCACGCACCTTGCGCCGCCCCACCTTGGTCGTGCTGGGCGCCTTCACGCTGCTGGAACTGGGCTTTTTCGCCTCGAACCTGAGCAAGCTGGGCGAAGGCGGCTGGTTCCCGCTGACGCTGGGCGCCCTGATCTTCCTGATGCTGACGACGTGGAAAGAAGGCTCAGGCCTGGTGGCCGATCAGCGCCGCAAGATCGACATCCCCATGCAGGACTTCATCGACAGCCCACGGCCCGATGTGCCGCATGTGTTTGGCACCGCGGTGTACCTGACGTCTGACCCCACCATCGTGCCCAGCGCGCTGTTCCACAACCTCAAGCACTTCAAGGTCATGCACGAGCAAACCGTGTT
>CANCFV010000203.1 GCA_947377275.1 Burkholderiales bacterium
CCAGCTGCTGTAGACCAACACCACACCGATCAGCACCGGTGTGTCATAGCTGGGGCGCTCATGCAACCAACGCTCCACGCCCAGGCGGAACAGGTAAGTGGCATGCCAGGCCAGCATGATCAAGCCTGCATCGGCCAACAAAACGGCCACCTGGCGGCGTGCGCGCAGTCGGTCAAGCAGGCGGTCGATGCGGTTCCAGTTCATGGTGCAGGGCGGCAAAAAGGCTCAAAACCGAGGATTGTGCGCTCAGCGGCCCACAATGATCATCAAGGTGCGGGCAATGAGCCGCACATCGGTCCACAGCGAGGCCTGATCCACATACCTCGCCGACAAGGCCAGCTTGCGCGGCAGCACCTCGTGCACATAAGCGTGCTCGGGATCAGCGGCCTGGGCCAGCACCGTGCTTTCGTCGCGGTATTCGATGGACGCCACATCCGTGATGCCGGGCCGCACCGACAGCAGCTTCTCGCGCAGTTCAGCCGGGTATTGCGCCACATAGCGCGGCACCTCAGGGCGGGGCCCGACCAGGCTCATGCTGCCCAGCCACACGTCAATGAGCTGGGCCAATTCGTCAAGCTTGGTGCGACGCAGAAAATGCCCCACACGCGTGATGCGCTGATCGGCGCCCACCGTGATCTGCAGGCCCTGCTCACCGGAGGCCTCCTGCATGGTGCGGAACTTGTGGATGCGAAAAGGCACGCCAAAGCGCCCCACCCGCACTTGGCGAAAGAAGATGGCGCCCGGCGAGTCCACCTTGATGGCCAGCGCAATCAAGGTCATCAAAGGACACAGGGCCAACAGCCCCAGGCTGGCGAAAAACAAGTCAAACAGTCGTTTGCTCATCATGGTCGAAACATTTGAAAGTCAGCTCCCTGACGTCACAACGCTTCAAAGATCAAGCAGCTGCATCGGCTCTGAAGGCCTTGCGAACAGCCGCGATCACGCGCTCCACGTCTGCGTCTGTCATCCGGGTGTACAGCGGCAGGCTCACCATGCGCTCATAGGCCTTCTGGCTGTGCGGGAACTGCTCGGCGCGCAGGTCGTAGCGGTCTTTCCAGTAGGGGTGCAGGTGCAGCGGGATGTAATGCACGCTCACGCCAATGCCATCGGCAAACAGGCTGTCGATCAGCTGGTCGCGGTTGACGGTGGCCTCATCAGAGAGGCGGATCACGTACAGGTGCCACGAGTGCAGGTCGCCAGCGTGCTGGGGCCGTGGGGGCAAGATGAGGGGCAGGTCGGCCAAGGCTTCATCGAAGCGGGCAGCGATTTGCTCGCGCCGCGTCTGAAAGCCCGGCAGGCGCTTGAGCTGGTGCAGGCCCAACGCGGCGGCGATGTCGGTCAGGTTGTACTTGAAGCCGGGCGCGACGATCTCGTAATACCAGCTGGGCACCTTGGCAGTGAAGCGGTCAAAGGCATCACGGTTGATGCCATGCAAGCGCATGACCTTGGCGCGTGCCGCCACGGCCGCGTCACGTGTGACCAGCATGCCGCCCTCGCCCGTGGTCATCGTTTTGTTGGCGTAGAAGCTGAAGACCACGGCATCGCTGCGGTGCGTGCCGATCAGCTGGCCTTTGTAGGTCGTGGGCAAGGCATGGGCCGCGTCTTCGACCACCTTCAAGTTGTGCTTGGCCGCGATCGCATAGATGGCCTCCATGTCAACCGACAAGCCGGCGTAATGCACAGGCATCAGCGCCTTGGTGCGCGGTGTGATCAGGGCTTCGATGGCGGCCGGGTCGATGTTGAGCGTGGCCGGGTCGATGTCGACCAGCTTGACGTCGGCGCCCAGGTAGCGCACCACTTCGGCGGTGGCCGTGAAGGTGTGGGTGGTGGTGATGACCTCGTCGCCAGGGCCAATGCCCAGGGCTTCCAAAGCCAGGTGCAGGCCGGCGGTGGCCGAGTTCACGGCGATGGCCTGCAGGCTGCTGTCACCCAAAAACTCGATGAAGGCCTCTTCAAACTTGCGGGCCTTGGGGCCGGTGGTGACCCAGCCCGAACGCAAGGTGTCGACCACTTCGGCGATTTCTTCTTCACCGATTTCGGGCAAGGCAAAGGGCAGGAAGGGCTGCGAGGGGTTGGCAGTGCTCATGGCAAGGGTCTCACAATGTTCATTTCAGGACGCATCAACGGGTCAAGCGACCAAAGGCGGGGTCGGGGCGACGGCGCACCAGCGCATCCCACCAGCCACGCAAGGAGCCCAGGCCGTAGCCCAGGTGATAAGCGGCGATGACATCGGGCAGGTGGCGCAGCAAGCCTGGGCCTTGCTCACGGGCAATGGCCAAGCTCACGGCCAGCACAGCGCCGCCATACAGCAGGGCCAGCAGCAAGAGGCCGCCCGCGCCAGCCAAGGTCAAGGCCGAGGCAAACCACAAGGGGCTCAAAAAGCCCAAGGCGGCCACGCGCGACCAGCTGGGGTCGGTGATGTTCAAGGCGCTCAAGCCCGGTGCAAACAGCATCCACACCAAGCCCACCACCATCATCAAGGCCAGGGCGATGAGGGCACCGACAAACAAGCCGGGCACCAAGTGGCGCAGGGCCGCGGCTTGCCCGTGCTTGCGCATCACGAAGGGCTTCCAGTAGCCGTACTGGCGGTACTGGCGGAAGACGTCCATCTTGCTGGCGCGCGGGAAGTAGGTGGACTGGATGCTGGCCGATTGCCAGATGCGCCCGCCCCCCTTGTGGATGCGCAGGTTGTGTTCGTCGTCTTGGTTGCGCACCAAGGTTTCGTCAAAGCCACCAAAGCGCTCGAAGGTTTGGCGCGGCCACGAGCCGAGGTACACCGTGTCGACTTCGCCGTTGTAGGCCAGGTCGCGCGACAAAGCGCCGCCCGCCACCCACTTCGACTGAAAGGCTGCGGCAATGGCGCGTTGCACCACACCTTGCGCGCCTTCAGCGCCTTGGGCCCTCCAGGGGCCGCCCACGTTGTCGGCGCCCGTGGCTTGCCAAGTGGCCAGGCATTGGGCGATGTAGTCGGGCGCGTACACGGTGTGCACGTCCAGGCGCACGATGAAGTCGCCCTGTGCGGCTTCGATGCAGCGGTTCAAGCCGCTGGACACGATGCGGCCGGGGTTGTCGATCATCACAAAGCGCGCGTCTTGCGCGCACCGGGCGGCCAAGCGCTCACGGGTGCCGTCGTCGCTCAGGCCGTCGGCCACCAGCACCTGCAAAGTCCAACCTAGAGGCAGGGCTTGTGCGGCCACGCTGGCGCAAAAAGCTTCGATGAAGTCACGTTCGTTGCGGCACGGCACGATGACCGAGACGGTGCGGTTTTCGCTCATGGCTCGGTCCGGTCAGCGGGGCGTGGGGCGAGCGCGCTGGCGGCGCGGCACCACCGGGTGCAGCAGCTTTTGGTAGAGGCGCCACATGGCGTCCATCTGGCCACGGCGCGAGGCATCGCGCTCGATGCGGTCGCGGTTGCGCTCGCCCATTTGCGCGGCCTGTGCCGGCTGGTCGTAGGCTTGCACCAAGGCCTGCGTGATGGCGTCCACGTCGC
>CANCFV010000204.1 GCA_947377275.1 Burkholderiales bacterium
ATGACCAAGTTTGTCTTCGTCACGGGCGGTGTGGTGTCCTCGCTAGGCAAGGGCATCGCCGCCGCGTCACTGGCCGCCATCCTCGAATCGCGTGGCCTCAAGGTCACCCTGATCAAGCTCGATCCATACATCAACGTGGATCCGGGCACAATGTCGCCTTTTCAGCACGGCGAGGTCTTCGTGACCGACGACGGCGCTGAAACCGACTTGGATCTGGGTCACTACGAGCGCTTCATCACCACGCGGATGAAGAAGGCCAATAACTTCACCACCGGGCAGATCTACCAAAGCGTTCTCGAAAAAGAGCGTCGCGGTGACTACCTCGGCAAGACCGTCCAGGTCATCCCTCACATCACCAACGAGATCCAGGATTACGTGCGCCGTGGCGCCGGTGTCGGCACGCCCGACGCCGTCGACGTGGCCATCGTGGAAATCGGTGGCACTGTGGGCGACATCGAGTCGCTGCCGTTCATGGAGGCCGCGCGTCAGCTGTGCCTCAAGGCCGGTCCGACCAATGCCGCCTTCGTGCACCTGACCTACGTGCCTTTCATCGCGGCCGCTGGCGAGCTCAAGACCAAGCCCACCCAGCACACCGTGCAAAAGCTGCGCGAAATCGGCATCCAGCCTGATGCGCTGCTGTGCCGTGCCGACCGTGCCATTCCCAATGATGAGCGCGAGAAGATCTCGCTGTTCACCAACGTGCCTGAGTCCGGCGTGATCTCGGTCTGGGATGCAGACACCATCTACAAGGTGCCCCGCATGCTGCACGAGCAGCACCTGGACGATCTCATCTGCAACAAGCTTCAGCTGCAATCGCAGACCAAGCCAGCCGACCTGTCGCGCTGGGACAACTTGGTCTACGAGGTCGAGCACCCCAAGAGTGCTGTGACCATCGCCATGTGCGGCAAGTACACCGATCTGTCGGACTCGTACAAGTCGCTCAACGAGGCCTTGCGCCACGCTGGCATCCACAACCATGCCCGCGTCAACATCCAGTACGTTGACTCCGAAACCCTCACGCCCGAGACCGTGTCGCAACTCAAGCAGTTCGACGCCATCTTGGTACCTGGCGGCTTCGGCAAGCGTGGTGTGGAAGGCAAGATCGTGGCGGCCCAGTTCGCCCGCGAAAACGGCATTCCTTACCTGGGCATCTGCCTGGGCATGCAAGTGGCCACCATCGAGTACGCCCGTCACAAGGCCGGTTTGCTTGAGGCCAACTCCACCGAGTTCGAGCCCAACACGCCGCACCCCGTGATCGCCCTGATCGACGAGTGGCTGGACGCCGATGGCACCGTGCAAAAGCGCGATGCCTCGTCCAACCTGGGCGGCACCATGCGCCTGGGCGCGCAAAGCTCTGACGTCAAGCCTGGCACCATCGCGCACGAGATTTACGGCCCGATCGTGACCGAGCGTCACCGCCACCGCTACGAGGCCAACGAGCGTTACCTTGACCGCTTGCAAGAAGCCGGTCTGGTCATCTCGGCCATCACGCAAAGCGAGAAGCTGACCGAAATGGTCGAGCTGCCCAAGTCGGTTCACCCTTGGTACGTGGGCGTGCAGTTCCACCCCGAGTTCAAGTCGACCCCTTGGGGCGGACACCCGCTGTTCATCGGCTACATCAAGGCTGCGCTGGACCACCAGGCCGCTGCCCCGAAGGCCTGAGGAAAGACACCATGAAGCTGTGCGGATTTGACGTTGGCCTGAACCATCCCTTCTTCTTGATCGCCGGCCCATGCGTCGTCGAATCCGAGCAGTTGCAGATGGACACGGCCGGTCACCTCAAAGAGATCACCTCGGCCCTGGGCATCCCTTTCATCTTCAAGTCCAGCTACGACAAGGCCAACCGCTCCAGCGGCACGTCCTTCCGTGGTCCGGGCATGGAAAAGGGCCTGGAGATCTTGGCCAAGGTCAAGCGCGAGCTGAACGTGCCCATCCTCACCGATGTGCATGCTGAGTCTGAGATCGCCGCCGTTGCTGCGGTGGTTGACGTGCTGCAGACGCCAGCCTTCTTGTGCCGCCAGACCGATTTCATCCACGCTGTCTCCCAGTGCGGCAAGCCGGTGAACATCAAGAAGGGCCAGTTCCTGGCGCCCGGCGACATGAAGAACGTCATCGACAAGGCCCGTGCCACTGCGCGCGCGGCTGGCTTGAATGACGACAACTTCATGGCCTGCGAGCGTGGTGCCAGCTTCGGCTACAACAACCTGGTCTCTGACATGCGCTCGCTGGCGATCATGCGCGAGACGAACGCGCCCGTCGTGTTCGACGTGACCCACTCGGTGCAGTTGCCCGGTGGTCAAGGCACGTCGTCCGGTGGCCAGCGCGAGTTCGTGCCGGTCTTGGCGCGTGCCGGCGTGGCCGTGGGCGTGGCGGGCCTCTTCATGGAGACCCACCCGGATCCAGCTTGCGCCCTGTCTGACGGCCCCAACGCCGTGCCGCTCAAGCACATGAAGGCGCTGCTCGAGACCTTGGTCGAGCTGGACCGCATCACCAAAAAGAACGGTTTCCTGGAAACGAACTTCAACTGAAGTTCAGTTCGCCAGCCGCAGGCCGACAACCTTTTTCTGCTTTTCAATACTTTCAATTCTTCTTGAGGAAACCCAGATGAGTGCCATCGTTGACATCATCGGCCGCGAGATCATCGACAGCCGAGGCAACCCCACCGTTGAATGCGACGTTCTGCTGGAAAGCGGCGTCATGGGCCGTGCGGCCGTGCCCTCTGGCGCGTCCACCGGTTCGCGCGAAGCCATCGAGCTGCGCGATGGCGACAAGTCGCGTTACCTGGGCAAGGGTGTGTTGAAGGCCGTTGACCACATCAACAACGACATCGCCGAAGCCGTGTTGGGCCTGGACGCTTCCGAGCAAGCTTTCCTGGACAAGACCCTGATCGACCTGGACGGCACCGAGAACAAGGCCCGCCTGGGCGCCAACGCCATGTTGGCTGTGTCGATGGCCGTGGCCCGCGCCGCTGCCGAAGAGGCTGGCATCCCCCTGTACCGCTACTTCGGCGGCATGGGTGCGGTGCAGCTGCCCGTGCCGATGATGAACGTCATCAACGGCGGTGCCCACGCCAACAACAACTTGGACATCCAGGAGTTCATGATCTTGCCCGTGGGCGCGCCCACCTTCCGTGAAGCCCTGCGTTACGGCGCTGAAGTCTTCCACGCGCTCAAGAAGATCCTGCACGACAAGCACATCAGCACCGCTGTGGGCGACGAAGGCGGTTTCGCACCTTCCGTGGCCAGCCACGAAGAAGCTATCCAGTTGATCCTGCAAGCCATTGAAGCCGCTGGCTACGTGGCCGGCGAGCAAATCGCCCTGGGCCTGGACTGCGCCGCCTCTGAGTTCTACAAGGACGGCAAGTACCACCTCGAAGGCGAGGGCCTCGAGCTGACCGCTGAGCAGTGGACCGACATGCTGGCCACCTGGGTCGACAAGTACCCCATCATCAGCATCGAAGACGGCATGCACGAAGGTGACTGGGC
>CANCFV010000205.1 GCA_947377275.1 Burkholderiales bacterium
AGGCTGGCGTGGATGTTGGGCTGCCAGGTCATGAACCAGTCGGTCGAAAACGGCAGCTGGCCTTTCGAGGGCGACTTGCCCGAGACTTCTTTATAGAGACGCAGCAGGCGCTCGTAAGACATGTCGGTCTCCGATTCCAGCACTTGCAGTCGGGCACCCAAGTGGATCAGGGTGACGGCGCGGTCGATTTGCTTGGCTTCGGTCAACAGGCTTTTGATGCGCATGGTGGTCTCTCCGTCGGTGTCTTGTATGGGGGGGCAGGTGCAGGGGGCGATGCGGCTTGATCGGTGGATCAGGCAGCCTCTTGATGACGGCCAGCCATCAGGATGTTGGCGTGCAGACGCGAGGTCGTGTCGCTGGTGGCGCTCTTGCCGTGGTTGGTCAGCAGGGTCCAGACCAGGTCGTCGTCCACACGCATGCGGCAGACCAAGGTGTTGCTGGCGGCGATCTTGAGCACTTGCGCTGGGCTCAGGCTGGCCAGGCGGTTGGCGGCGTCTTCCGACAGACCCAGGCGGAACAGCGCTTGTTCGCGGTCGGTGCGGATCAGGGTCTGAGCCAGCATCAAGTAGGACAGGTTGGTTTCACGGATTTCAGCGAGGATCTGGTCGGCGTTCATGTTCGTGGTCCTTGTGTGCTGCGGGTTTCGCGGTGTCGATGGACTCATTGTGCAAACACCGGCCAATTTCCTTGATAGGGGCTTGGCTGTAAGGCCCGTCAGCCTGCGGCTGCGCGTTTTGTAGGAAGTTGCCTGACAAAAAAGCTGAAATGCGCCGCCATTGGCCGCCAGACAAATGGCTTGCAAATCCGGTGCAAATGTCACCGTCTGTGACGAAGGCTGCCAAACAGACACGGGCCGTGACAAGTTCACTCGTCGCCTGCGCCGAGCTGTCATAAGCTTGAGCTTCAATAGGGCAACCCGCTTGAAAAGGCGGAGACGCAAAGCTGCGGGGCTACCGGTGCAAGACACCCAAGCCAGCCGGGCTGCCAGCCACGCAAGCGCCTGCGCGCCTGCCCTGCTGCTTTGCGCCTTGCCCGGGGTTTTATCTCTGAAGGGATCGCGCATGCTGTTTCAACACACCTCTTTGTCTGCCGCCGTTGCACTGGTCTGCGTGACCGCTTCGGCTTGCTTCACGCCCGCTTTCGCCGCAGCGCCGACCGCGCTGGCCGCTGCTCCGCAAGTCCTCCCCATCCTGGCGCCGCTCAAGCTCGACGCGGCGCAGTTGCTCAACATGCAGGCAGGGCAGAAGGTGGCGATTGCCTTCCCCGTGATCGGCAGCAAGACCGTGGTGTTCGAGGCCACCACCAAAGGCCTGGACGGCAGCGTTTACTGGCACGGCAGCCTGGAGGGCAGCCCGCGCGACCGCGTCTTCTTGCGCCAAAACAAAGACAAGTTGGGCTTTGTGGGCGCCATCCGCTTCGGCAACCGCCAGGTGGCCTTCCAGCAGTTGCCGGGTCAAGGCTTGATGCCGGCCAGCCTGGCGCCGGTGCAGGGGCAGGCCTACAGCCTGGGCCAAAGCGGGGAGAAGGGCATCACTGACCTGACCGGCAACGTGGCTGGCATGGCACAAGCCGAGGTGGGCAGCGAGCTGGCCTTGCCCCTGCCCAATGGCCAGGTCGAGGTCGCCATCGTGACGCGCAGCCAGACCGACGAGCAGGGCTTCCTGCAGATCGAAGCCGTCAGCCGCATGGATGGCGCCTCTTACCCCACCCTGATCACCATGAGCCCCGATGCGGTGTTTGGCACCGTGATGAGCAATGGCAAGGAATACCAAATCGTCACCCGCCAGGGCAAGACGCAATTGGTTGACCCCACCACGGCTGGCTGGGCGCAACTGCGCGGCCATGACGAGGCCCACTTGGACGAGCCTTTGAGCGCGGCGGCCACGGTCTCGGGCACGTCGACCACCACGGCCAAGGCTGTCACCACCACCGTCACGTCGGCCACCACCGTGAGCCTGGTGCCACTGACGGCGGGCACCGTCAACACCACCATCAACCTGTTGATGACCTACAGCCCCACCTACGTGACGCTGTGGGGCAGTGAGGCCGTGGCGCGCACGCGCTTGTCCAACCTGGTGCAACTGGCCAACTCGGCCTACGGCAACAGCGGCACGGGCATCGCCTTCAAGATCGTGGGCTGGTCGCAGATCCGTCAACCAGACGCCACGCCCCAGACCAACCTGGCGGCCATGCGCGCTGACAGTGGCAACTTCAAGGGCTTGGCTGCACTCAAGGGCACCACGGGCGCAGCCATCTCGGTGTTTTTTGCGCCCTTCAACAGCGTGACCAGCACGACCGGCACTTGCGGCCTGGCCTACGTGCCTGGCGCGGGTTCGGGCGGCATGCCCATCTACAACGCCCAGGCCCCGTATTCGCTCTTCGCCGCGCTGAACGATGGTCAGTCGGGCAACTACTACTGCGAAGGCCTGACCTTGGCGCACGAGCTGGGACACAACCTCGGCGCCGTGCACGACAAGGCCAACTCCTCGTTCACCGGTGCCTTCTCGTACAGCTACGGCAAGGGCGTGGCGGGTCAGTTCGGCTCGGTGATGTCCTACATCTCGCCCCGCGTGGCCAAGTTTTCGTCGCCGCAGTTGACCTGCACCACCAGTGGCCTGGCCTGCGGCAGTGCCACCGAAAACGTGGTCGCCACCTTCTTGCAGACCAAAGCGACCCTCGCCGGTTTGAGCCGTCAGACGGCCGCCTCGGCCCTGGCCGATGGTTCCACGGCCGTGTCCGGCTTCTTGGTCGGTAGCAACGGAGCGGCGTACACCGGTGCGGTCAAGGTCACGCCCAGCAACGCCGCGGTGACCTGCGCCAGTGGCAGCACCGGCCTGTACGTCTGCAAGGTGCCCAACAGCTTGACCTCGGCCACGGTCACGGTCACGGCGGTGGGCAAGAGCGTGTCACCGGCTTCGGGCACCTTCACGGTCAACCGCTTGTCGAACATGCCTGTCAACGGCACACGCTTCACGGTGTATTGATTTCAAAGGCCCCTGTCAGAAGCGGGCACTCACTTCGACAGTCCCGTCAGGCCCCGTGTCTGGCGGGATTTTGTGTTTTTGGGGTGGACATGCTCAGCGCTGTGTCGGCTTGATTAATAGCCTCAGGCAATTGATAGCATTTAGTCAATCAATTCGTCATATGGCATGAGCTGCCCTAAGATCACACCTGTTTTGAGCCTTTTCACTCACTCAATAGGAAAACGTCATGTCCCTGATCAACACCCAAGTCCAGCCTTTCAAGACCGAAGCCTTCGTCAACCGCGGTGGCAAGGGCGAGTTCATCACCGTCTCCGAAGAGAGCCTGAAGGGCAAGTGGTCCGTGCTGATTTTCATGCCCGCCGCTTTCACCTTCAACTGCCCCACCGAGATCGAAGACGCTGCTGACAACTACGCCGCCTTCCAAGCCGCTGGCGCCGAGGTCTACATCGTCACCACCGACACGCACTT
>CANCFV010000206.1 GCA_947377275.1 Burkholderiales bacterium
CCCATCATGTGGGGCACCGGCACAGGCTCCGAGGTCATGCAGCGCATTGCCGCACCGATGGTCGGGGGCATGGTCACCGCGCCGCTGCTGTCCATGTTCGTGATTCCGGCCGCCTATTTGCTCATGCGCCGCGCTCGTCGGCAACATGACGACCGGAAACCAGAAATCGGCAGCTGAAGCAAAGCCGAAAGCAAGCTTGCGGCATCATCGAGCCATTCACAGACGGTCTACCTGGATCCCATCCATGCTTCGAACAACCTTGCTGTTCACGCTGACGGCCTTGGCGGAAATCCTGGGCTGCTACCTGCCTTGGCTGATCCTGAAACAAGGCAAGCCCATTTGGTTGCTGATCCCTGCGGCCGTGTCACTGGCCTTGTTCGCATGGCTGCTGACCCTGCATCCCAGTGCAGCAGGGCGAACCTACGCAGCGTATGGCGGGGTGTACATCGCCGTCGCACTGGCCTGGCTTTGGCTGGTGGACGGGGTCGCACCGACGAGGTGGGATCTTGTCGGTGCGTGTGTGGCCTTGCTGGGCATGGCCATCATCGCTTTTCAGCCGCAGCACTGACCTGGGCGCACCGGTTGAGTCGCTAGCGCCGTGAGGTCGCTGAAGATGGTGCAGGTGGCCATGCTGCCGCCCATGCAGCGCTCCGTACAAGAGCGCACCAAGCCTGCCATCCCTTGCTCCAGGGCTTGCAACTCGGCCAGCTTGAGCCGAACGGCATCCAGGTGCATTTGCGCCAAGTCCCTGGCTTCCACGCAATCGCCTGCATCGTTGCCGGACAAGGCAATCAGTTCGCGGATCTGCTCGATCGAGAACCCGAAATCGCGACTGCGACGAATGAATATCAAACGAGACAGATCGACGCTTGAATACACCCTGTGGCCATTGGGCCGTCGCATGGCCTTGGGCAACAGACCGATCTCTTCGTAGTACCGAATGGTCGGCACATGGCAGCCACTGCGTTCAGCGAGCAGGCCGATGGTGAGCCGGGCGTCGGGCGAAGAAGGCATCAATTTCTCCTTGCACCTCAAGTCACTTGAGGTTTTACAGTGAGTTTAAGTGCCCGATGCCCTTGCCACAACGCCCTGGAGTTGCCATGAAGAAATTGTCGATGATCCCCGTGATTGCCGTGGGTGCCTGCGCCGCCTGCTGTGCGCTGCCATGGCTGCCAACGCTGTTGGCCGGGTTGCTGGCGTCGAGCATGGGCACGTTCCTGATCGGCTGGCGATCTGGCGCTATCCTTGGACTGGCCTTGCTGTTTGGCGTCCTCATTTGGATGCGGATTGGACGCCGACACAACAAATCCGGTGCCGTGCCACCATGCGGTTGCGCACCTGATCCAGCCACGACCTCGCGCGCATGCTGCTGAAAGCCCACGAACGCAGCAACCACAGAGGTCGCCACACTCAGTGGTGCGTCGTGCTCTCCGTGATGGCCCTCAGTGCGAGCCGACAGTCCTGCACATTGATGGCCACCTGGTCGCCGACCTGCGCGACATGCTGCTCCGGCACGGCCACGACACGCCGCTTCTTGGCAATCGAGCCGCCTCCCAAGCTGTAAGCCGTCACGGCAAAGCGCATCTGACTTGCGTCCCACCCAAATCCAGTACGGCAGTCGTCAACAGGATCCACGGCGTTTAACGTTTGCCCCGGGCCCACCTCCAGCACCGTGGCCCGTCGCCATCCTTCATGGTAGCCATCCAACTCTGGGCTGATGCTGCTGCAGGCTGAGGTCACCAGGATGACTCCGGCCGCAATGCCAATCTGTACCTTGTTCATACCTTGCTCCTTCGCAGTTGCTCGCCACATTGGCGATTTCATGCCCTCATGGGTCTTGATCACGCTCATGACAGGCCGCTCTCGACACGGCGAGGTCTGGCTGCCGGACCACCTTCCGGTTCATCCTGATCACGGCCATGTGCCAGGCGATACAGCACCGGCAACATCAGCAGCGTCAGGATGGTCGAAGACAAGATCCCGCCGATCACCACGGTGGCCAGCGGGCGCTGGACCTCGGCGCCTGTTCCAGTTGCGATGGCCATGGGGATGAAGCCCAAGGACGCCACCAATGCGGTCATGAGCACAGGCCGCAAGCGGGTCAGCGCGCCTTCCTGGATGGCTGCGTCCAGGCCATAGCCGTTGTCACGCAGGTTGCGGATGAACGAGATCATCACCAGCCCGTTGAGCACGGCCACACCCGACAAGGCAATGAAACCCACTGCAGCGGAGATGGACAGCGGAATGCCCCGTGCCCAAAGCGCCAGCACGCCGCCGGTCAGTGCAAAAGGAATCCCGGTGAAGACCAGCAAGCCATCTTTGACATCACGGAACATCGCAAACAGCAAGGTGAACACCAGCAGCAAGGACACCGGCACTACCACCATCAGGCGCTGCCTGGCCGACTGCAGGTTCTCGAACTGGCCACCCCAAACGGTCCAGTAGCCAGGCGGGATCTTGACCTTCTGCAAGGCGCTTTCCGCCTCGTAGACAAACGAGCCGATGTCGCGCCCGCGCACGTTCGCGCTGATCACAACACGGCGCTTGCCGTTGTCCCGGCTGACCTGGTTGGGGCCTGGCGCAAAGTTGATGGCGGCCACTTCGGACAAGGGAATGAACCGTGCCCCACCCGCCTGTGCTTCCTTGCCCGCCAGCGGGATGGGCAGGCGCTTGACCGCCTCCAGGTCGGTGCGAACGCCTTCTGGCAAGCGCACGACGATGTCAAATCGCCGGTCGCCTTCAAACAGCGTGCCTGCTTCCTTTCCCCCAACGGCCGTGGCCAGAGTCTCTTGCACATCGCCCACATTGAGCCCATAGCGAGACGCCTTCTCCCGATCGATCTCCACGGTCAGCATGGGCAGCCCCGTGGTCTGTTCCACCTTCACCTCAGACGCGCCAGGCACCTGCTGCAAGGCCTGCGCGATCTGACTGGCCGTGGTGTTGAGCACATCCATGTCATCGCCGAACAGTTTGACCGCCACGTCGCTGCGCACGCCCGAGATCAGCTCGTTGAAGCGCAACTGGATGGGTTGCGAGAACTCGTAGTTCTGCCCGGGCAGCTTGGCCACTTCGTCTTGTACAGCTGCGATCAACTCATCGCGCGTCTTGCGCGGCTGAGGCCACTGGTCCACAGGCTTGAGCATCACGTAGCCGTCCGAGATGTTGGGCGGCATCGGATCAGCGGCAATCTCGGCGGTGCCGGTTCGGGCGAACACACGCTCGATTTCCGGGAACTTGGCCTTCAAGGTGGATTCGAGCTGGCGCTGCATGGCCACCGATTGCGTCAGGCTGGTGCCAGGGATGCGCAAAGCCTGCAAGGCAAAGTCGCCTTCATTCAAGCTGGGCACAAACTCGCTGCCCATGCGCGAGGCGACCAC
>CANCFV010000207.1 GCA_947377275.1 Burkholderiales bacterium
GCATGCTGGTCACACGCGATGCCGACCTGGCTGCACGTGCCAAGGTCATGCGCTTGCACGGCATCAACCGCGATGCCTTTGACCGCTTCACGGCCAAGGTGCCCAGCTGGTACTACGAGATCGTGGCGCCCGGCTTCAAGTACAACCTGACCGACATCGCCGCCGCGCTGGGCCTGCACCAGCTCAAGCGTCTGCCGGGCTTTCAGACGCGCCGCGAGCAAATCGCTGCCCGCTTTGACGAGGCCTTGGCCGACCTGCCCCTGATCTTGCCCCCGCGGCCCCAGCATGCTGGCGACCTGCACTCGTGGCACCTGTACGTGATCCGCTTGTCTGATGAGACTGCCGTCAACCGCGACCAGCTGATCGACAGCCTGTTTGCCGATGGCATTGGCGTGAGCGTGCACTACATCCCGCTGCACCTGCACCCCTATTGGAAAGACCGCTACGACCTCAAGCCCGAGCAGTTCCCGCACAGCCAGAAGGCGTATGAGCGCATGCTGACGCTGCCTCTGTACACCCGCATGACCGATGCCGATGTCGAGCGCGTGATCGCCGCCGTGCGCAAGGCCTTGGGCCGCGTTTGAGCCTGCACGCAACGCGACCCGTCTTGTCCCCCATGAGCAAACGCCTGTTTGACCTGCTGCTGTCCAGCCTGGGCTTGCTGGTGCTGGCTCCGGTGCTGCTGGCGCTGGCGCTGGCCGTCAAGCTCGACTCGCGCGGGCCAGTGTTCTTCAGGCAAGAGCGCGTGGGCCGCTTTGGCCAGCCCTTTCGCATCCACAAGTTCCGCACCATGCGGCACGACCCGGTGGGCCAGGGCTTGCAGATCACGGTGGGGCAAGACGCCCGCATCACGCGTGTGGGCGCGGTCTTGCGCCAAACCAAGTTAGACGAGCTGCCGCAGCTGCTGGACGTGTGGCTGGGCGACATGAGCCTGGTTGGCCCCCGCCCTGAGGTGCCGCGCTACGTGGCCCATTACCCCGAGGCATTGCGCGCCAAGGTGCTGTCGGTGCGGCCGGGCATCACCGACATCGCCTCGATCGAATACCGTGACGAAAGCGCTGTGCTGGCGCGCGCCGTCGACCCCGAGCACGCCTACATCCACGAGGTGCTGCCTCACAAGCTGGCGCTGTCAGCCGCTTATGTGGACCAGGCCTCGGTGTGGCTGGATGTGCGCCTCATCTGGCGCACGCTCATGGCCATCGTGCGCAGCTGATCGCCCATCACACTGGCCCGGTTTTGGGTGGCGGCGGCCAGGTGGCATCACTCAACTTGCCCAGCAGGCGCTTGAGCTTGGCTTGCTCCGCCTTGTTCAGCGTGCCGCTGACACGTGCGTCATGGGCCTGCACCGCCGCTGTGATGGCAACCAGGTCTTGCGCGCCTTTGTCGGTCAGGCGCAGGCTGAAGGCGCGCCGGTCTTCGGGCGCTGGCTCGCGCACCATGTAGCCCAGCGCTTCGAGCGCGTCGACCAGGATCACCGCGCCCGAGCGTGCGATGCCCATGATTTTGGCCAACTGCGTGAGCTTCAACCCCGGGTTGAGCGACACGAACACCATGGCCGAAAAGCGCGGCGGTGTGATCCCCCAAGGCGCCAGCGAGGCGATGAAATCTTCGTACATGCGAAGCTGGGTGCGCCGCAGGGCATAGCCCAGCAGTGTGTCGAGCATCCCATACTGGATGCCAGAGACGCGGGCGATGAAGGTGTCGGCTTCGCTCGTGGGCATGATGTGGGTTCACGCCCAAGGGCGCTCAAATGGCGGTCAAAGGTGCAAGCTTGCCTGCGGTGAGCCGCTTGCGCCATCCCAAGCTCGCTGTGGTGTTGCAGTTCAGCACGCCACGATGTTGACGGCCAGCCCGCCCAATGAGGTTTCTTTGTAGGTGGACTTCATGTCGGCGCCGGTCTCGCGCATGGTCTGGATCACCTTGTCCAGGCTCACGCGGTGTGAGCCATCGCCATGCAGGGCCAGCCTGGATGCGTTGATGGCTTTGACGGCGGCCAGCGCGTTGCGCTCGATGCAGGGGATCTGCACCAGCCCGCCCACCGGATCGCAGGTCAGGCCCAGGTGGTGTTCCATTCCGATCTCGGCGGCGTTTTCAACCTGCTCGGGCGAGCCACCCATCACCGCGCACAGGCCCGCTGCGGCGATCGAGCAGGCCACGCCCACCTCGCCTTGGCAACCCACCTCGGCCCCCGAGATCGACGCGTTTTCTTTGTAGAGCAAGCCGATCGCGGCGGCCGTCAGCAAGAAGCGCTGTACGCCTTCGTCGTTGGCACCGGGAACGAAGTGGCGGTAGTAGTGCAGCACCGCCGGCACGATGCCCGCGGCGCCATTGGTGGGGGCGGTCACCACGCGCCCGCCGGCGGCGTTTTCTTCGTTCACGGCCAGCGCGAACAGATTGACCCAGTCCATCACGTGCAGCGGGTCGGCTGCACTGGCGCCGTCTTGCAGGCGCCGCCACAGGCCCGGTGCGCGGCGCGTGACGTGAAAGCCTCCGGGCAAAACGCCTTCTTGGGCACAGCCACGTTGCACGCAGACCTGCATGGCTTGCCACAAGCGCATCAGGCCCTGGGACACGGCCTCGTCTGGCCGCCAATGGCGCTCGTTGCGCCGCATCACCTCGGCGATGTCGATGCCATGGGTGCGGGTGAGCGTCAGCAGCTCGGCCGCGCTGTGGAAGGGCAGGGGCAGCGCCTCGGGCGTGGGGGCGATGTGGGCGTGGCGTGCGTGGTCGTCAACCGCCTCTTGGCTCATCACAAAGCCACCCCCGACCGAGTACTGGGTGCTGTCCAGCAACAGCTCGCCTTGCTCGCCAAAGGCGCTCAGGGTCAAGGCGTTGGGGTGAAACGGCAGCGACACGCTTGGCTTGAACAGCAAGTCTGTGGCGGGCGACCAGCTCACGTCTTGCAGGCCCAGCAGCAGCAAGCGGTGGCTGCGACGCACCTCTTGGGTCCATTGGGGGATTTGGTCGATGTCGACCGTGTCGGGTTCGTGTCCCATCAGGCCCAGCAACACCGCCTGGTCGGTGCCATGCCCGCGACCCGTGGCGCCCAGCGAGCCAAACAGCTCGCACTGCACACGCCGTGTCTGCGCCAACAAGCCCTCGTGCTGCAAACGCAGCGCAAACAAGCGCGCCGCGCGCATGGGGCCCACGGTGTGCGAGCTCGATGGGCCGATGCCCACCTTGAAGAGGTCAAAAACGGAGATGGCCATGAAAAAAAGCCTGCTGCCCATGCATCTTGAATCGATGCAGGGCCGCAGGCAATGGGTGTTCGCCGCAAGGGCCAACGCCCAGTGGAAAAGCGTGACTCAGTGGGCAGCCTGGAACAGGGCGGCGCCCGCCAGCTGTGGGTTGCCCGTTTCT
>CANCFV010000208.1 GCA_947377275.1 Burkholderiales bacterium
TGCTGGGCATCACCAAGGCTTCGCTGTCGACCGACTCCTTCATCTCGGCCGCTTCCTTCCAGGAAACGACCCGCGTGCTGACCGAGGCTGCCATCATGGGCAAGCGCGACGAGCTGCGTGGCTTGAAGGAAAACGTCATCGTGGGTCGCTTGATCCCCGCTGGTACCGGCATGGCCTTCCACCAGGCTCGCCAGGCCAAGGAAGAGATGGACGACAGCGAACGCCGCGCCATCACGATGCAAGAAGCCCAAGAGCGTGCTGCCCTTGAGCTGGCTGCATTGGATGAGGGCGAAGAAGCTGCACCTGCAGAAGGCGGCGCAACGGCCGAATAAACTCGGACCTTGCTCAACCGCGCACAAGGCGCCAGGGCTGAAAGGCTCTGGCGCCTTGTTTTTTGCGTCGCACAAACACCCACCCTCGAACTGGCCTTGGCGTCACCCTGACCGTGTCCACCGTGTTTTCTCAATGGCTTGCGCAAGTCCGAGCCAAGTTGGGCAGAGGCCCATCGCCCTCGGCGGTGCCGCCCACCGACGTGCAACAAGCCCGCGCTTTGTTGGCGGCGGTCGATGCCGGCGGCATTCCTTTGCACCCGGGCAAGGTCAATGCGATTGCACGTGCTTTGGGTCTGGAGGTGTCCAGCAAGGCCCCGGTGGACGAGACCATCGCGCGCATCCGCGAGGCCGTCGCGCGCGGCGCTTGAATGCCAAGGTCAAGGCCTCAGCGCTCAGGGGTCGGCAAGCCCTCATGCGGCCAGCCCAGCAGCTCGGCCAGGCGAATCACCACCCACCGCGCCTCATCCGCGCTCACGCCCGATTCGGGCGTCATCAGCCCCTGCTCACACCGCGTCAGCACCTCTTGCTCATCCACGCCAATCTCGACGTGGACGTTGCGGCAATGCTCCGTCAAGTGCCCCGCGAGGTCTTCACAGATCTCGTAACGGTCGCGCAGCGTCTTGAGGCTCACCGTCAGGCGCTGCCGATGATCCTGGTGCAAGGCCAGGAAGGACGGCGGGATTTCAATTTGGTACTCATCAGACATCCCCGAGGTTGTACCCCAACACGCACGACAATGCCGGCATGTCCGAGCCGACCCCGCATTGGCGCTTTCGCCCCCGCTTGACCCTGCGCACCCTCAGCCGCGGCGACGGCCTCTTGGGCATGACCGCCCAGGGCAAGTTTGGCCCCCGTGGCGCGCAGGTCACCGTGGCCAAGGTGGACTGGACCTACGCCTGCCCGCAGGGCGCTCACTGGAGCACGCCCGCACCCAGCACCGTGCTGCACCACCGGCCCACCGCCCCGACGATGGTGGAAGACCCGCAAGGCCAGCCATTGCCCCTGCAGCGCGACTTCGACGCCGAATCCCAAGCCATCGACCAGCTGTTTGACACCGGTCTGCGGCCCCTGCCCATGGACGCCCTGCAATGGCGTGCCGCTCACCTGGCCCTGGATGCCGCCGCGCCCAACGAAACCTTGTGGAGCCTGAGCAACGAGGAGCACTTCTCCACCCTGTGGTCCGAGCACGCGCCCCTGCTGCGCGACCGAGGCTGGCAGGTGGTGGTCAAACCGGGCTTCGCTCACCTCAGCGTTCCCGTTGCACGGTGGTTGGTGCACATCGCGCCTGCCACGGGTGAGGTCGAGGCCCACGAGCCGCAAGGCGCTTTCCTCGCACCGAGCGCCTTGAACGGCCCTTTGCACGCCCCCCGGCGAGCGGGCTCTTGGTTGATGACGCTGGGGGTCGAGGTTGACGGCCAGGTGCTGGACCTGGCCCCGATGATCGCCGACCTCTTGCGACGGGACAAACGTTGGCTCAATGCCCAGGAAGTCGCCGCCATCGACGATGCGTCGCTCATCCGCTTGCGTGCGCCGGGCGGCAAGCACATCGAAGCACCGGCCGCGACCCTCAAGCACATCGTGGGCGCCATCTTGGATTTGCTCACCGACCCGGTGCGCTTCAAACCAGATGCCGATCTGCCGGCGGGCCCCTTGCCACTCACCGGCTGGGACGCCCTGCGTGCGGTTCAATTGTGTGAGTACCTTGCTGACACCGCAGTCACCCGCGCCGGGCCACAAGGCCAGTGGCAGCTGCAGGGCGACACGGGTTTGAGCCAGCTGGCCCGCCGCCTGCAAGCCGCGGGGAGCCCCCGTCCAGTGCCCCCACCCCAGGGCCTGCAGATCACACTGCGACCCTACCAAGGACATGGCCTGGCCTGGTTGCAATACCTGCGCGAACACCAACTGGCCGGCATCCTCGCCGACGACATGGGCCTGGGCAAAACCGCGCAAGCCTTGGCGCATGTGCTGCTTGAAAAAGAGGCGGGTCGCCTCGACCAGCCCGCTCTGGTCATCGTGCCGACCTCCTTGCTGTTCAACTGGCAGGCTGAGGCGCGTCGCATGGCGCCCAGCTTGCGCGTGCTCACCCTGCACGGCACCCGTCGTCATCACAGCATGGGCCACATGGCCGAGCATGACCTGATCCTCAGCACCTACCCCCTGGTCTGGCGCGACATCGCCGTGCTGTCTCAGCAACCCTTCCACCTCGTCATCCTCGATGAGGCCCAGACCGTCAAAAACGCCACCAGCCGCAGCGCTTCGGCCGTGCGCCAACTCCAGGCCCGACACCGTCTGTGCCTCACCGGCACCCCTTTGGAAAACCACCTGGGCGAGCTGTGGGCGCAATTCGACTTCCTGCTACCGGGCTTTTTGGGCAGCGCCAAGCATTTCCAGCGCCATTGGCGCGACCCCATCGAGCGCAATGGCGAAACCTTGCGCGCCCAAGTGCTGGCCCATCGCGTGAGGCCCTTCATCCTGCGTCGCCGCAAAGCGGAGGTCGCGGCAGAGCTGCCCCCGCTCACCGAGGTGGTTCAACTGCTGCAGTTGGAAGGACGGCAGAAGAGCCTCTACGAAAGCGTGCGCGTGGCCGCCGATCACCTCGTGCGGCGTGCACTGGCCAAGGAAGGCTTTGGCGCGGCCCAGATCACCGTGCTCGACGCCTTGCTCAAGCTGCGCCAGGTCTGTTGCGACCCGTGGCTGCTCAAAGGGCAGTCGCCCCCACCCAACAGCGAGCGCGCCAAGCTCCAGTGGTTGCGCGAACACCTGCCTGCCTTGGCGGCTCAGGGGCGTCAGGTGCTGGTGTTCTCCCAGTTCACCGAGATGCTTGACCTCATCGCCACCGAGCTGCAAGCGCTCAGCCTTTCTCATGCGTCCTTCACGGGCGAAACGCCACCCGAGCACCGTGGTGCCATCGTCGGTGCCTTCCAAGCTGGCCAGACTCCGATTTTGCTCATCAGCCTCAAAGCCGGCGGCGTGGGCCTGAACCT
>CANCFV010000209.1 GCA_947377275.1 Burkholderiales bacterium
AATAGACCGTTTTTCGACGCTCTGCAGGAACCTTCTACAACATGGCTGACAACGCGAAAACCCCCCGTCCCGTCTACCGGAACATCCACGTCACTGACATCGTCAGTTACCGCTTGCCCCCGGCCGGGATCGTCTCGATCCTGCACCGCGTCAGCGGCATGATCATGTTCCTGTTGATGCCCTTCATCATTTGGATGTTCGACACCAGCGTCACGTCTGAAATCTCGTATGACACTTTCACCTCGGTGTTCACCGCGGGTTGTGCTGGCGGTTTGGTACCCGGCTGGTTCTTCAAGTTGATCGCCTTGGGCCTGATCTGGTCTTACCTGCACCACTTCATTGCGGGCGTGCGTCACCTGATCATGGACGCCACCCACACGGTGAGCAAAGAGCAGGGTCACAACACCGCCATCGTCACCCTGGTTCTGAGCGTGGCTCTGACCGTGGTGCTGGGCGCCAAGCTCTTCGGTCTGTTCTGATCGACCCCCGCTGAATTCGATTTCCCCTCTCGGAACAACAACCATGTCTCAAAACTACGGAACCAAGCGCGTCGTCACCGGCGCGCACTATGGCCTGCGTGACTGGCTGGCCCAGCGCATCACGGCCACCTTGATGGCCCTCTACACCATCGTCTTGCTGGCGCAAGTGATCTTTGGCGGCCCCTTGGGCTACGACCGTTGGGCAGCGATTTTCTCGGCCCAATGGATGAAGACCTTGACCTTTGTGGTCATCGTGTCCTTGCTGTACCACGCCTGGGTTGGCGTGCGCGACATCTGGATGGACTACATCAAGCCGGTGGGCATCCGCCTTGCCCTGCAAGTGTTCAGCATCGTGTGGCTCGTGGGCTGCGCTGGCTGGGCCATCCAAGTGCTGTGGAGACTGTAAAAAATGAGCGCTACTTCCCTTCCTACCCGCAAGTTTGACGTCGTGATCGTTGGGGCCGGCGGCTCCGGCATGCGCGCGTCGCTGCAACTGTCCCTGGCTGGTCTGAACGTGGCCGTGCTGTCCAAGGTCTTCCCCACGCGTTCGCACACCGTGGCTGCTCAAGGCGGCATCGGTGCTTCGCTGGGCAACATGTCCGAAGACAACTGGCACTACCACTTCTTCGACACCATCAAGGGCTCTGACTACCTGGGTGACCAGGACGCCATCGAGTTCATGTGCCGTGAAGCACCCAAGGTGGTTTACGAGCTGGAACACTTCGGCATGCCGTTCGACCGCAACGCAGACGGCACCATCTACCAGCGCCCCTTCGGCGGCCACACCGCCAACTACGGTGAAAAGCCTGTGCAACGCGCTTGCGCCGCCGCCGACCGCACCGGCCACGCGCTGCTGCACACGCTGTACCAACAAAACGTCAAGGCCCGCACCCAGTTCTTCGTGGAGTGGATGGCCCTGGACGTGATCCGCGACGCTGAAGGCGACGCCGTGGGCGTGACCGCGCTCGAGATGGAAACGGGCGACGTGCATGTGCTGCACGCCAAGACCGTGCTGTTCGCCACCGGTGGCGCCGGCCGCATCTATCAAGCCTCCACCAACGCGTTCATCAACACCGGCGACGGCTTGGGCATGGCAGCGCGCGCTGGCATCCCCCTGGAAGACATGGAGTTCTGGCAGTTCCACCCCACCGGCGTGGCCGGCGCGGGCGTGCTGCTGACCGAAGGCTGCCGTGGTGAAGGCGCGATTCTGCGCAACAGCAACGGCGAGCGCTTCATGGAACGTTACGCCCCCACCCTGAAAGACCTGGCCCCGCGTGACTTCGTGTCCCGCTCGATGGACCAGGAAATCAAGGAAGGCCGTGGCTGTGGTCCCAACAAGGACTATGTCTTGCTGGACATGACCCACCTGGGTGCCGAAACCATCATGAAGCGCCTGCCTTCGGTGTTCGAGATTGGCCACAACTTCGCCAACGTCGACATCACCAAGGAGCCAATCCCCGTGGTGCCGACCATCCACTACCAGATGGGTGGCATCCCCACGAACGTCTACGGCCAGGTGGTCGTGCCCAAGAATGGCAAGCCAAACGACATCATCAACGGCCTCTATGCCGTGGGTGAGTGCTCTTGCGTGTCGGTGCACGGCGCCAACCGCCTGGGCACCAACTCGCTGCTGGACCTGGTTGTGTTCGGTCGTGCCGCCGGCAACCACATCGTCGAGAGCAACCTCAAGACGAAGCACCACAAGCCTCTGCCCAAGGACGCCGCCGACTACACCCTGTCGCGCTTGGCCCGCCTCGATTCCGCCAAGAACGGCGAGTACTCGCAAGACGTGGCCGGTGAGATCCGCGCCACCATGCAAAAGCACGCCGGTGTGTTCCGCACGCAAAAGTCGATGGACGAAGGCGTTCAGCGCATCGCTGCCGTGCGTGAGCGCGTCAAGTCCATCGGCCTGAAGGACAGCTCCAAGGTCTTCAACACGGCGCGCATCGAAGCCCTGGAAGTCGACAACCTGATCGAAGCTGCACAAGCCACCATGGTGGCCGCTGCAGCCCGACCTGAGAGCCGTGGTGCCCACGCCCACGACGACTTCCCCAACCGCGACGACGCGAACTGGATGAAGCACTCGCTGTGGTACTCCGAAGGCAACCGCCTGGACTACAAGCCTGTGAACCTGACCCCGCTGACGGTCGAATCCGTCCCACCGAAGGTTCGCACCTTCTGATCGACGGCCACACCTCTTAGGAAGCACCATGAAGCGCACTTTCAACATCTATCGCTACGATCCGGACAAGGACGCCAAGCCCTACATGCAGACCATCGAGATCGAACTCGACGGTCACGAACGCATGCTGCTGGACGCCCTGATCAAGCTCAAGGCCGTTGATCCCACCCTGTCGTTCCGCCGCTCGTGCCGCGAGGGCGTTTGTGGCTCTGATGCCATGAACATCAACGGCAAGAACGGTCTGGCCTGCCTGACCAACATGCTGACGCTGCCTGGCGTGATCACCCTCAAGCCGCTGCCCGGTCTGCCCGTGGTGCGCGACCTGATCGTCGACATGACGCAGTTCTTCAAGCAGTACAACTCGATCAAGCCTTACCTCGTCAACGACACGCCGCCGCCTGACAAAGAGCGTCTGCAGTCGCCTGAAGAGCGCGAAGAGCTCGACGGCTTGTACGAGTGCATCCTGTGCGCCAGCTGCTCCACCAGCTGCCCCAGCTTCTGGTGGAACCCCGACAAGTTCGTGGGCCCCGCAGGTCTGCTGC
>CANCFV010000210.1 GCA_947377275.1 Burkholderiales bacterium
ACCGCGTTTTTCGACAAGCGCAGCAAGTTCGTGCACTACCGTCCGCGCACCGCCGTGCTCAACAACCTCGAGTTCGACCACGCCGACATCTTTGCCGACCTGGCCGCCATCGAAACCCAGTTCCACCACCTGGTGCGCACCGTGCCGGCGTCCGGCCGCCTGGTGGTGAACGCCCGCGAAGAAGCGCTGCAACGTGTGCTGGCGCGCGGCTGCTGGAGCGATGTGGCGCGCTTTGGTGTGCGCGGCGATGGTCCGGGCTTCCGCGCACGCGGCGAGCCCCATTCCTTCGATGTGCTCAAAGCCGGCGTGCTGGTAGGCCGTGTGGAATGGCAGCTCCTGGGTGAGCACAACCAGATGAACGCCCTGGCCGCCATTGCCGCAGCCGAACACGTGGGCGTGACACCGCAACAGGCCTGCGAGGCCCTCGGCCAGTTTGCCAACGTCAAGCGCCGCCTGGAGCGCAAGGGCGAGGCCGGTGGCGTCACGGTGTTCGACGACTTTGCACACCACCCCACCGCTATTCGCACCACGGTCGACGGCCTGCGCCGCAAGGTGGGACACGACAGCCGCATCTTGGCCGTGTTCGAGCCCCGCTCCAACACCATGAAACTGGGCACCATGAAGGCACTTCTGCCCTGGTCACTCGAAGAAGCCGACCTGGCGTTTTGCCACAGCGGCGGCTTGGGTTGGGACGCGCATGAAGCGCTGGCCGAGATGGGCGAACGCGCCGTTGTGGCCGACAACATCGACACTTTGGTCGCCAAGGTGGTCAAGGCGGCCAAGCCGGGGGATCAGATCCTGTGCATGAGCAACGGAGGCTTTGGCGGCGTGCACGACAAGCTGCTCAACGCTTTGGCTGCCGCTGCACGCTGAGCCTGCGGACTGGCCCGCAGGGGCTCAAGCCATCAAGGCCTCGGCAGACATCATCAAGCGCGCGGGGTTGGCGCCCAAGCGTGCCTGGGGCTCGAAAAGGTCAACCCGGTCGGTGATCAGGGCATCCAGCCCGCTGAGCCACAAGGTGCTGGCCCGCGAAGGGTCGTTCACGGTGTAGGTCAAGGCCTTGAGGCCTGCCTCATGGATGGCTTCGATGCGGTTTTCGTCCAGCACCAACTGGTTCACCACCAAGGCCTTGGCACCCAGCTCATGGGCCAGGGCAATGCCATCGGCCTGCCAACGCTCGAGCAGCAGGGCTCGGGTCAACTCAGGCTGGGCCTGCTGGGCGGCACGCAAGGCGTCCACGCTGAACGAGCTCAGCAAGGGTTTGACATGGGCATGCGCCCACAGGCGAGCCACCTGCTGCGCCACCACCCGGCCGGTGCGCACTTCGTCGCCCGGCGAGGGTTTGATCTCCAGGTTCACCATCAGCCCCAAGGCCTGCAACCAGCGTGACAGGGCTTCCAGGCGCAGCAAGGGCTCGCCGGCATAGGCCCGGCCATGCCAGCTGCCCGCATCCAGGCGAGACAAAGCGTCCCAACTCTGCACACCAGCATCCCCCTGGCCGTTGGTGGTGCGTTCCAGGTCGGCGTCGTGCAGCAAAAAAGGCTCGCCGTCGGCGCTGAGTTTGACGTCGCATTCGAACATGGCAAAGCCATGCTCAGCGCCCAGACGGAAGGCCGCCAGGGTGTTTTCGGGCGCCAGTTTGCCGGCACCACGGTGGGCGATCCAGCAAGGGTAGGGCCAGGCGTCGGCTGAGGCGGCAAAGGTCGTCATGGGGTGCGGCTGTGTGCAGGGACCTTGTCAGCATAGCGATTCAAGGTGGCGGCAAACGCTGCCACAAGCCCCCCAGAAGTGCCCTTTTCTGCTCAAGGACATGACCTGCTGCGTTAACATCTCGCCTCAGGCGCGAAAACCACTCCCCCCGCTGCGGTGCCTGGGTGTCCATCACGGCCCCAGGTGCTTTGCTCTTTCAGAAATCCGGCCAATTCGCGTCTGGCGCCCTGATGAACGCACCCACCGAGTTGACCCACATGACCGCCCAGGCCGCCGAAGCCCACGGCCAGCCTCGCCTGCGCGAGATCCCCTACAACTACACGTCTTTCTCAGACCGCGAAATCGTTCAGCGCCTGCTGGGCCAACGCGCCTGGGAAGTGCTCAGCCTGCTGCGCACCGAGCGCCAAACGGGCCGCTCAGCCCGCATGCTGTACGAAGTGCTGGGCGACATCTGGGTGGTTCAGCGCAACCCCTATCTGCAAGACGACCTGCTTGACAACCCCAAGCGCCGCGCGCAGCTGATCGACGCCCTGCACCACCGCCTGGGCGAGGTCGACAAGCGCCGCACGCCTTCGTCAGACGCGGCCCGTGACGGCCACGTGGGTGAGTTGTTGGCAGCAGCCCGTTCCGCCGTCGACCGTTTTGCCACGCAGTTTGACGAGCTGGCCGCGCTGCGCGCCCGCGCCACGAAGGCCTTGGGCAAAGTCACCAAGTCCGACAACATCAAGTTCGACGGCTTGGCCCGCGTCTCGCACGTGACCGACGCCACCGACTGGCGCGTCGAGTACCCCTTCGTCGTGCTCACACCCGACACGGAAGAAGAAATGGCCGGCCTGGTCAAGGGCTGCGTCGAGCTGGGTCTGACCATCATCCCGCGTGGGGGTGGCACGGGCTACACAGGCGGCGCGGTACCGTTGACCTGGAAGAGCGCGGTGATCAACACCGAAAAGCTGGAGGCCATGACGGAAGTCGAGATGGTGACCTTGCCGGGCGTGGCCCAGCCTGTGGCCACCGTCTGGACGGGCGCAGGCGTGGTCACACAGCGCGTGGCCGATGCGGCCGAGCGCGCTGGTTTCGTCTTTGCGGTGGACCCGACCTCGGCCGAAGCCTCGTGCGTGGGCGGCAACATCGCCATGAACGCAGGCGGCAAGAAAGCTGTGCTGTGGGGCACCGCGCTGGACAACCTCGCCTCGTGGCGCATGGTCACCCCAGATGCCAAATGGCTGGATGTGATCCGACTGGACCACAACCTGGGCAAGATCCACGACATCCCCATGGCCAGCTTCGAGCTGCGCTACTTTGAGGCCGATGGCAAGACGCCGATCCGCACCGAGCGCCTGGACATCCCTGGCAGCACCTTCCGCAAAGAGGGCTTGGGCAAGGACGTCACCGACAAGTTCCTGGCTGGCCTGCCCGGCATCCAGAAAGAAGGCTGCGACGGCCTGATCACCAGCGCCCGCTGGGTCGTGCACCGCATGCCCAAGCA
>CANCFV010000211.1 GCA_947377275.1 Burkholderiales bacterium
GGGCAAGGCCCGTTACCGCGTGGTGCTGGACGCCGATTTCGCGTGAGGCCGCAGGGCGCCCACGCACACTGATTTCCAAGGATCTTTGACATGCAATTCCCCGAGTCCTGGCTGCGCAGCTTCTGCAACCCCGACCTGACGACCCAGCAGCTGGCCGATTTGTTGACCATGGCCGGTTTGGAGGTTGAAGAGCTCCAGCCCGTGGCGCCTGCGTTCACCGGCGTGGTGGTGGGGCATGTGTTGGAAGTGGCCAAGCACCCGGATGCCGACCGCTTGAACGTGTGCAAGGTCGATGCGGGCACGGGTGCGGTCTTGCAGATCGTGTGCGGCGCTGCCAACGTGCGCCCCGGCATCAAGATCCCTTGCGCCACGGTGGGTGCCGAGCTGCCCCCGGGCACAGACGGCAAGCCTTTCAAGATCAAGCTGGGCAAGCTGCGCGGCGTGGAGAGCCAAGGCATGTTGTGCTCGGCCAAAGAGCTGGGCGTCGCTGAAGAATCCAACGGCCTGCACATCCTCAAAGAAGATGCGCCCATTGGCCAAAACATCCGCGAGCACCTGCAGCTGGACGACACGCTGTTCACCCTCAAGCTCACGCCCAACTTGGCGCATTGCTTGAGCGTGGCGGGCATTGCCCGTGAGGTGTCGGCCTTGACGGGCGCGCCTTTGACGCTGCCCGAAGCCAAGGCCGTGCAACCGGTCATCGACGACCGCTTGCCCGTGAGCGTGCAAGCTACCGATCTGTGCGGCCGATTTGTGGGCCGCGTGATCCGTGGTGTGAACCCTCAGGCGCAGACGCCTGACTGGATGGTGGAGCGCTTGTCGCGTTGCGGCCAGCGTGCCGTGTCCCCCTTGGTGGACATTTCGAACTACGTGATGTTCGAGCTGGGTCAGCCATCGCACGTGTTTGACCTCGATAAGATCCACGGCGGCCTGCAAGTGCGCTGGGGCCAAGCAGGTGAAACACTCAAGCTGCTCAATGGCAACACCATCACGGTAGACGAGCAAGTGGGTGTGATCGCCGATGCGCAGCAGCTGGAATCGCTGGCGGGCATCATGGGTGGCGACGCCACGGCGGTGGGCGATGACACGCGCAATGTCTACCTGGAGGCCGCCTTCTGGTGGCCCAAGGCCATCGCAGGCCGCGCGCGCCGCTACAACTTCTCGACCGATGCGTCGCACCGCTTTGAGCGTGGTGTGGACGCGGCGCCGACCGCGCATCACCTCGAGCGCATCACGCAGCTGATCATCGACATCTGCGGCGGTCAGGCGGGCCCTGTGGACGACCAGGTGCTTGCACAGCCCGCGCGCAAGGACGTGACGCTGCGCCTGTCGCGCGCGCAACGTGTGATCGGCATGCCGGTGTCGCTGGTCGATTGCCAGACGGTGTTCAAGCGCTTGGGCCTGAGCTACGCCACGCAAGCACATGGCGACGACACGCACCTGGTGGTGACGCCGCCCAGCTGGCGCTTTGACCTGCAGATCGAGGAAGATCTGATCGAGGAAGTGGTGCGTGTGATCGGCTTTGACAAGCTGCCCAAGCGCGCGCCCAAGGCCCCGGTGACGTCGCAAGTGCGCCCTGAGGCGCAACGCAGCCTGTATGCCGTGCGCCGCTCGGTGGCTGCCCGTGGCTACCAAGAAGCCATCACCTTCAGCTTCGTGCAAGAGCGTTGGGAAGCTGATTTCGCTGGCAATACGCAACCCATCCGCGTGCTCAACCCGATCGCCAGCCTGCTGGCCGTGATGCGTTCGACCTTGATTGGCTCGCTGGTTGAGGTGCTGAGCACCAACCTGTCGCGCAAGGCCGACCGCGTCCGCATCTTCGAGGTGGGCCGGGTGTTCAAGCGCGATGCTTCGGTGCAGGACAGCAACCAGACCGTGGCCGGCTTCAACCAGCCTGTGCGCGTGAGCGGTTTGGCTTATGGCCCGGCCGACGCGCAGCAATGGGGCTCCGCCAGCCGCAACGTTGATTTCTTCGATGTGAAGGGCGATGTGGAGGCCTTGCTGGCGCCACGTCAAGCGCAGTTCGTGGCCACTGAGCACCCCGCCTTCCACCCCGGCCGCTGTGCCCAGGTCCTGGTCGATGGCGTGGCGGTGGGCGTGGTGGGCGAGTTGCACCCCAAATGGCGCCAGGCTTACGACCTGCCATCGGCCCCCGTGCTGTTCGAGCTGAATGCAGAGGCCTTGTCGGCTCGCGCGGTGCCAGCCTTCACGGCGGTGCCCAAGCTGCAGTCGGTTTACCGTGACCTGGCTTTGGTGGTCAAGGACCAGGTGTCGCACGACGCTTTGATCTCGGCCATCACCACGGCCTCGTCCGACGGCTTGGTGCGCGGCGCGCGCTTGTTTGACATCTACAAGCCCAAGACCCCGGTGGCGGGCATGCAAGATGACGAACGCAGCCTCGCCGTGCGCGTGGAGTTGCGCGATGATGAGCAAACGCTGACCGACGAGCGCATTGACGCTGCCATGAAGGCCGTGCTGGCCTCTGCGGCCGCGGCTGTTGACGCCCGCGTGCGTGCCTGAGGCCAGGGGAGGGCCCATTGCCATGAACGACCAGATCAGTGACCCGCGGGTGCTGTTGCCCACGATCGAGACGCCCACGCTGACCAAGGCCGACCTGTCGGAGATGCTGTTCGAGCGTCTCGGCTTGAACAAGCGCGAGTCCAAAGACATGGTCGAAGCGTTTTTTGAGCTGGTCAACGACACCTTGGTGAGCGGGACGGACGTCAAGTTGTCGGGGTTTGGTAACTTCCAGATCCGCCGCAAGGCACCGCGTCCAGGACGCAACCCGCGCACCGGCGAGGCGATCCCGATCAATGCGCGCAACGTGGTGACCTTCCATGCCAGCGCCAAGCTCAAAGGCATGGTTCAAGGCGACGTTTCCGCAGACGGCGACTTGGAGTAAAGTCTCAAGCCTTTACCCGATGTCGTTGATTCGGCGCGGGATATGTGTTTTTGGGGGCGCTGCTGCCACCCCCTGACCAAGCGATGACCACACGGGCCAGCTTGGGTTGAAAGCATTGCCAAGAGAGCCATGGACAGCGACCTGCCCAGCATCCCAGACAAGCGTTACTTCACCATCGGTGAGGTCAGTGAGCTGTGTCTGGTCAAGCCTTATGTGCTTCGCTATTGGGAGCAGGAGTTCACGCAGCTCAAGCCCATGA
>CANCFV010000212.1 GCA_947377275.1 Burkholderiales bacterium
GTGCTGGTTCCTACGCGTGAAGCCGTCGAGAAGCTGATCGCTGCTCGTTTCGCTGCTGACGTGATGGGCGTGTCCACCATCGTTCTGGCTCGTACCGATGCTGAAGCTGCCAACCTGTTGACCAGCGACTGCGACGACAACGACAAGCCTTTCGTCACTGGCGAACGCACCCAAGAAGGTTTCTACCGCGTCAAGAACGGTCTGGAACAAGCCATCAGCCGCGGCGTCGCTTACGCTCCTTACGCTGACTTGGTCTGGTGTGAAACTGGCGTGCCTGACATTGGCTTCGCCCGTGAATTCGCTCAAGCTGTGCACGCCGCTTGCCCAGGCAAGCTGCTGTCGTACAACTGCTCGCCTTCCTTCAACTGGAAGAAGAACCTCAACGACAAGCAAATCGCTTCGTTCCAAGAGGACCTGTCGGCACTGGGCTACAAGTACCAGTTCATCACCTTGGCTGGTATCCACATCAACTGGTACAACACGTTCCAGTTCGCGCACGAATACGCCAACGGCGAAGGCATGAAGCACTACACCGAAATGGTGCAAGAGCCTGAATTCGCTGCTCGCGACAAGGGTTACACCTTCGTGTCTCACCAACAAGAAGTGGGCGCTGGCTACTTCGACGACGTGACCACCGTGATCCAAGGCGGCTCGTCTTCCGTGAAGGCCTTGACCGGCTCGACCGAAGAAGAACAGTTCCACTGATCTGTCACTTGAGGCTCGCCTGGTGCGGGCTTCAGGCCAGAAATGGACACAAAACCCGGCGCCGCAAGGTGCCGGGTTTTTTTCTTGCCGGCTACAATATGGGCATCGGCGCCGTGTTGCAGTGCGCCTGTGCAACGGTAAGAAGCGTAGAAAGGCACACCCGGTTATGACACCGCGAACTTCGACCACCACGCCCTTGACCTCTACCGAGGTTTAGTCGGCTGGCCGCTGCTTTCGCATTTCTTACCCCACACCAGAAAGCGCGGCGACCACCGCGCTTTTTTGTTGCCTGTGCGCTGAACGCCCGGGCCATTGCATCCACATCAAGCTGAGACTCTCATGATCGCCATCCAATTGCCTGACGGTTCCAAACGTGAATTTCCTGGTCCTGTGACCATTGCCGAAGTGGCTGCCTCCATTGGCTCTGGTCTGGCCAAGGCCGCGCTGGCAGGGCGTGTGGGGCAGGGCGATGCCGCTCGTTTGGTCGATACCAGCTACCGCATCGACGGCGACACCCAATTGGCCATCATCACCGACAAGGACGAGGCGGGTTTGGATGTGATCCGCCACTCCACAGCGCACTTGCTGGCCTATGCCGTGAAGGAGCTCTTCCCTGAAGCGCAGGTCACCATCGGGCCGACCATCGAGGACGGCTTCTATTACGACTTCGCCTACAAGCGCCCCTTCACGCCCGACGACCTGGCCGCCATCGAAAAGAAGATGGGCGATTTGGCCAAGAAGGACGAAAAGGTCGAGCGCAAGGTGCTGCCTCGTGATGAGGCCGTGGCTTATTTCAAGAGCCTGGGCGAGCACTACAAGGCCGAAATCATCGAAAGCATTCCGGCGGACCAAGATGTCTCTTTGTACAGCGAAGGCGCTTTCACCGACCTGTGCCGCGGCCCCCACGTGCCCAGCACCGGCAAGCTCAAGCACTTCAAGCTGATGAAGGTGGCTGGCGCCTACTGGCGTGGTGACCACCGCAACGAGCAGTTGCAGCGCGTCTATGGCACGGCCTGGACGACCAAGGACGACCTGCAGCAGTACCTGACCCGCCTGGAAGAGGCTGAAAAGCGCGACCACCGCAAGTTGGGCCGCGAACTCGATCTCTTCCACATCGACGAGCACGCGCCAGGCGTGGTGTTCTGGCACCCCAAGGGCTGGGCCGTTTGGCAAGCCGTTGAGCAGTACATGCGCCAGGTCTACGTCGACAACGGCTACCAAGAGGTCAAGGGCCCGCAGATCATCGACAAGACCCTGTGGGAGAAGACCGGCCACTGGGACAAGTACCGCGACAACATGTTCACCACCGAGTCGGAAAAGCGCGATTACGCGCTCAAGCCGATGAACTGCCCCGGCCACATTCTGATCTTCAACTCGGGCCTGAAGAGCTACCGCGACCTGCCGCTGCGCTTTGGTGAGTTTGGTCAGTGCCACCGCAATGAGCCCACGGGTGGCCTGCACGGCATCATGCGCGTGCGCGGTTTCACGCAAGACGACGGCCACATCTTCTGCACCGAAAACCAAATCCTGCAAGAGTGCGTGAACTTCACGGCTCTGCTGCAGGCCGTCTACAAGGACTTCGGCTTCACCGACATCATCTACAAGGTGGCCACCCGCCCCGAGCAGCGCATTGGCTCTGACGAAAGCTGGGACAAGGCCGAGCAGGCGCTGATGGAAAGCCTGCGCGCCACGGGCAGCGAGTTCCAGATCGCGCCGGGCGATGGCGCTTTCTACGGCCCCAAGATCGAGTACACGCTCAAGGACGCTTTGGGTCGCCACTGGCAATGCGGCACCATCCAGGTCGACTTCTCGATGCCCGAGCGCTTGGGTGCCGAGTACGTGACCGAAACGAGCGAGCGCAAGCACCCGGTGATGTTGCACCGAGCCATCTTGGGCTCGCTGGAGCGCTTCATTGGCATCTTGATCGAGCAACACGCCGGCTCGCTGCCCGTGTGGTTGGCGCCCACGCAGGTGGTGGTGCTCAACATCACCGATGCGCAGGCCGATTACGCTGCCAATATCGCCAAATCGCTGCAGAAGCAGGGCCTGAAGGTGCAGTTGGATTTGCGCAACGAAAAGATCACGTATAAAATCCGCGAGCATTCGTTGCAGAAGGTGCCTTACTTCATCGTTGTCGGTGACAAAGAGAAGTTGGACGGCACCGTCGCCGTGCGCGCCCGGGGTAACCAGAACCTCGGTGTGATGTCACTTGATGACTTCTCCCAGAAGATCGCCCAAGACATCGCCAGCAAGGCCTGAAGTTGAGGTGCGTTTGGTCCGTTTTGATCGGGTCAAGCGCCTTTCAAGGTTTGCCTGGGTGCGTGATCACAGTTAACCGGTGCGGGCGCGTAGGGCCTGTTGCCAAAAGGAATTCGACATCGCTAACTTCTTTGACCGCCGTACGCGCAATGACGAGCGCAAGCACCGGCTCAATCGTGAAATCATGGCTCAAGA
>CANCFV010000213.1 GCA_947377275.1 Burkholderiales bacterium
CGATCCGGCGCCACGCGCTGTCGCGTCCCGACGTGGGCTTCACGGTGTGGCACGAGGGCAAGCTGGTTGAACAGGTGCGCCCAGGCACTGCCGAGGCGCGCCTGCAAGACGTGCTGGGCGACGAGTTCATCCGCACCAGCCGGGTGGTCGACATCCAGATCGGGCCCATGCGCGTGCACGGCCGCGCCGGCCTGCCCGACGCCGCGCGCTCGCGTGCGGACTGGCAGTACTGCTATGTGAACGGCCGCTATGTGCGCGACAAGCTGATCTCGCACGGCGTGCGCTCGGCCTACGAAGACGTGCTGCACGGCTCGCGCCAGCCCACGTATGTGCTGTTCATCGAGATCGCGCCCGATCGCGTCGACGTGAATGTGCACCCCACGAAGATCGAAGTGCGCTTCCGCGACTCGCGCGAGGTGCACCAGGCTGTGCGCAAAGCCGTTGAGGGCGCGCTGGCCTTGTCGCGCGCCAAAGCGGGTGACGGCGCCAGCTTAGGCGTCGGCTTGGATGCGGCTGCCAATGCGGTGACGCCATCAGGCGCTGGCGCCTTGCCCCTTGATGCGCAAGCCACCGTGTTGACGGCTGGCGAGTCCCGCGCGCCGGCCTGGCCCGCCAGCAACACCCAGCAGTCGCCCCTGGCCTGGGGCCGTGTGGCCGACAGCGCGCCGGAGCAACGCTGGGCCGGATGGCCTTCGGGCACGGGCACGGGCGCAGGCGCAGGCACGGTAGACGCCTTTGCCGGCTTGAACCTGCCCCGCTTGGTCCCCTCTCAGGGAGATCCAGCCGGCGCCGACGATCTGGCCTCATGGGCCAACGCCAGCCAAGGTCAATCTGGCCTTGTCGCCCCAAGCATCAACAGCCAGACAAGCCAAGCCAATCAGGCCATGGCGCACAACGAGCACGAGTGGCCCCTGGGGCGCGCCATCGCGCAAGTCGGCGGCATTTATGTGCTGGCCGAGAACGCCAAGGGCCTGATCATTGTGGACATGCACGCCGCCCATGAGCGCGTGGTCTACGAACGGCTCAAAGCGCAGATGGCCCACGAGCGCCTGGAGAGCCAGCCCCTGCTGATCCCGCTGAGCTTTGCCGCCACACCGCAAGAAATCGCCACGACCGAAACCCAGCGCGATGCGCTGCTCGCCTTGGGCCTGGACGTGGACACACTGGGCCCCGGCAAGCTGGCCGTGCGCGCCACGCCCATGGCCTTGTCGCAAGCCGATGGCATTGAACTGGCGCGCTCGGTGCTGGCCGAGTTGGCACAGCTCGATGCCAGCGACGTGATCCGACGCGCCCAACACGAATTGCTGGCCACGATGGCCTGCCATGGCGCCGTGCGCGCCAACCGCCAGTTGACGCTGGTGGAGATGAACGCCCTGCTGCGCGACATGGAAGCCACCGACCGAGCAGACCAATGCAACCATGGCCGCCCCACCTGGCGCCAGCTGACCCTGCGTGAACTCGACGCGCTTTTCCTGCGCGGCCGCTGACGCCCAGGCTGGACCCCACATGACAGAACGCAAAAAACTGGGCCTGAGCAAACCGCTCCAGGCCGACGCCCAGACCCCGGCTGATCCCAACCGCAAAGCACCCGTGCGCGGCCAAGCACCTCGTCAACGCCCGAGCGCCGCCGACGTCGCCAAAGCACGCGAAGAAGCCGCGGCCCGCGCCGCGCGCTTTGCGGCCGAAGCGCCATCGCAAAGGCCACCGTTCGAGGGGCGTGATGCACGCGACCCACGCCGTGACGACCGCGATCCCCGCGATGCACGCCCCGCGCGTGATCCACGAGATCCACGTGACTCACGCGATGTGCGCGGCGCCCCGCCCCGTCGCGACGAGAGGCAGCCCCGCGAGCAGCGCGAGTTCCGCGACCACCGCGATGTGCCACGCGATGTGCCACGCGATGCCCCACGCGGCCGCAGCGACGAGCGCCGCCCGCCCGCATACGGTGGCCCTGCCCCTGCCCGCGCCCCACGCGATTCGAATGACCGTCGCCCCGACCTGCGCCAGCCACGCCCTGGCGACGCGCAGTGGCAGCCCGCACCGCAGGCGCAGCCTCAGGCCGACCACGATGGGCGCGTGCGCTTGTCCAAGCTCATGAGTGAAAAGGGCTTGTCCTCGCGCCGCGAAGCCGACGAGTGGATCGAGCAAGGCTGGGTCCGTGTCGACGGCGAGGTCGTCGGCGAGCTCGGTTCGCGCGTGCGGCCCGACCAGGTCATCACCATCGACCCCATGGCCCGCACACAGCAGGCCCAGCGCGTCACCATCCTGATCCACAAGCCCATGGGCTTTGTGAGCGGCCAGGCCGAAGACGGCTACGAGCCCGCCGTGACCCTGATCACCCCTGAAAACCGCTGGGCAGACGACCGCCAAGCGCTGCAGTTGACGCGTGGCCACCTGCGCCACCTGGCGCCTGCCGGCCGCCTGGACATTGACTCGACCGGCTTGCTGGTGTTGACGCAAGACGGGCGCATCGCCAAGCAGCTGATCGGCGAAGACTCGGGCATTGAAAAAGAGTACTTGGTGCGCGTTGAATCGGTGGACTACCCTGAGGCCGAAGACATCTCTGCCGTCACCGACCCCGAAGTGCTGGAGCGCCTGCGCTTCGGCCTGGAACTCGATGGCCGCCAGCTCAAGCACGCGCAGGTGTCGTGGCAAAACGAACACCAGCTGCGCTTTGTGCTGCGCGAGGGCCGCAAACGCCAGATTCGCCGCATGTGCGAGCAAGTGGGCCTCAAAGTGGTGGGCCTCAAGCGCGTGCGCATGGGCCGCATCACCCTGGGCAAACTGCCTGCTGGCCAGTGGCGCTTCTTGCGTCCCGATGAGCGTTTCTGACATCACGTCATGACGCTGCGCATGGGTGCCGACGCTGCCCCGACACCCCCCACCTGGATCCGGGCCGGCCCCACGGCCTGCGGCAAAACGGCAGCTGCATTGGCGCTGGCGGCCCAGGTCGACATCGAGATCATCAGCGTCGACTCGGCCCTGGTCTACAAGGGCATGGACATTGGCACCGCCAAGCCCAGCGCGGCCGAGATGGCGCAGGTGCCTCACCACCTGATCGACATCATCGACCCCACCGAGCGCTACAGCGCCGCCCGCTTCGTGCAAGACACCCAGCGTTTGATCGGTGAGATCCGC
>CANCFV010000214.1 GCA_947377275.1 Burkholderiales bacterium
CCCGCCCGAACGCCACCCCACCGTGCTGATCATTGGCGCCACGGGTGGCCTGGGCCGTCAACTGGCCGTGCGCCTGTGTGAGCTGGGCTGGCCAGTGCGCGCACTCACGCGCCACGCTGGCATGGCGCAGACGGTGCGCTCGGGTCGCAAGGCTGACGCGGGCTTGCAAAACGTGCAGTGGTGCTTGGGCGATGCGATGCATGCCGCAGACGTGGCCGCAGCCGCACAAGGGGTGGACTTCATCGTGCATGCGGCCAATCCACCGCGCTACCAACACTGGCGCGCGTTGGCGCTGCCCATGCTGCGCAACGCCGTCGAGGCCGCGAGGTCGTCGGGTGCGAGGCTGATCTTGCCCGGCAACCTCTACAACTTCGGGCCTGACGCGGGTGCGCTGGTCAACGAGTCATCGCCACAAAACCCTTTGACGCGCAAAGGGGCCGTGCGGGTGGAGATGGAGCGCATGCTGGCCGACGCCGCAGCGCACGCTCACGCGCCGGTGCGCTCGATCGTGCTGCGAGCGGGTGACTTTTTCGGGGGGCATGCGCCGTCGTCTTGGTTTCAGACCTTGCTCGTCAAACCGGGTCGTGAACTCAAGCAGGTGGTCTACCCCGGCGAGCCTGATGTGGGCCACGCGTGGGCCTATTTGCCGGACTTGGCCGAGGCCATGGTGCAGCTGATGCGCCTGGATGCGTCACAGGCCACGCGCATGGCGCCATGCGAGGTCTTGCACTTTGCTGGGCATTGGCTGCCACAGGGCATCGACATGGCACATGCCGTGTGTCGCGCCGCGCCGCATCGCGCCTTGGCGATCAAGCGTTTTCCGTGGCTGCTGGTGCGCATCTTGTCGCCCGTGGTGCCAGTCTTGCGCGAGATGCTGGAGATGCGCTACCTGTGGCAAGTGCCACTTCGGCTTGACGCAAGCAGGCTGGCCCAGTTGATCGGGCCAGAGCCCCACACGCCTTTGGACGAGGCCGTGCGGGCCAGCTTGCAGTCGCTGGGTTGCCTTACAGAGGCAGGTTCAAGGTAGGCGCAAAGATCGCGATGTTGGCGGCCAGGCCGGCGGTCCAGACCAAGGTGCGCAGCGCTGCGATGTTGGCGAAGTACAGAGCCGTGTAGACCACGCGCAGGCCAATGAAGGCCATGGCCAGGTGGTCGGTATGGGCTTGATCCAGTCCGGCGAACTGGGCGGCCAGCACGCCAAACACGAACAGGGGCAGGGCTTCAAAACCGTTGCTGTGCGCGGCGGCGGCACGTGCGCGCCAGCCGTCTTGCTTGGTGGCCCAGCCGCGTGGGTCGTTGTTGTCGTAGCCGCCCTGGCTGCGCTTTTTGGTGGCGGCGCTGGCTTTGGCAATGCCCATGGTCAGGACGGGCATGACGGCTGCGATCAGGACGCAGGTATTGGCGATGGTCATTTTTGTCTCCTAGGTGTGCAATCAAGCCATGGGCAGGTGCCGAGGCTGCTGCATTCTAGAGAGTGACAAGATTTGTTGTCAAAAAAGATGTGATGCGAAAAAAACACCCCCGACGGCGCAGCGTTGGTGCGGGCGCCATGCGGGGGTGATCAGGCGTTCAGTCAGCCAGTGCCGGGTAGTCGGTATAGCCGTGTGGGCCTTGACCGCCGTACAAGCTCGTGTCCGAGAACAGCGGGTTCATGGGCGCGTCTTCACGCAGGCGGCGCACCAAGTCTGGGTTGCTGATGATGTCGCGCCCAAAGGCCACCAGGTCGCCCTTGCCACTGTCGATGGCTTCTTGCGCCATGGACTTGGTGTAGCCGTTGTTGACCATCCACACGCCGCTGTAGAGCTTGTGCAGGGCTTCGTAGTCGAAGGGGGCGTTGTCGCGCGGCCCGCCCGTGTGGCCTTCGACCACGTGGATGTAGACCGGGTGCAGCTTCTCGAGCTCTCGCACCACGTATTCGAACAGGGGCTGAGGGTGGCTCTCGTTCGAGTCATTGACGGGCGAGACCGGCGAGAGGCGGATGCCGACCTTGCCCGCGCCGATTTCGGCCGTCACGGCAGCCATCACTTCGAGCAAAAAGCGCGCGCGGTTTTCGATGCTGCCACCGTAGATGTCACCGCGCTGGTTCGAGCCGTCGCGCAAGAAGGCATCGAGCAGGTAGCCGTGGGCACCGTGGATCTCGACGCCGTCAAAACCGGCCTCGATGGCGTTGCGCGAAGCCGTGCGGAAGTCGTTGACGATGCCGGGGATCTCGCTGGTTTCAAGCGCGCGGGGCACCGAGGTGTCGACCATGCCTTGGCCTGCGACGAAGGTCTTGGCCTTGGCTGCGATCGCCGATGGCGCCACAGGGGCTTGCTCGCCGGGCTGGTAAGCCGTGTGTGACATGCGGCCCGTGTGCCACAGCTGCACAAAGATCTTGCTGCCTTTGGCGTGCACGGCTTCGGTCACCTTCTTCCAGCCAGCGACTTGCTCGGCGGTGTGCAGGCCGGGTGTCGATGGATAGCCTTGTGCGGTGCTCGACACCTGGGTGGCCTCGGTGATGATCAAGCCGACGCTGGCGCGCTGCGCGTAGTACTCGACCACCAGCTCGCCAGGCACATTGCCTTTGTCAGCGCGGCTGCGGGTCAAGGGGGCCATGACGATGCGGTTGGCCAGGGTGATGTCGCCCAATGGGAAGGGCTGGAACAAAGAGGTCTCGCTGGATGCTGGTGTGCTCATGAGGGGCTCCGGTGTGAAAGGGCGGCACAGGCCGCCGTGTGTGGAAAGGGTTGAAGAGATCGAATCAGGGCTTGAAGAAGGTGTCGAACATCAGGCTGACGGCGTCTTTGAGCGGCTTGGCGTTGTGGCTGAGCTTCATGCGCAGCAGGGCGCCTTCCCATGTGTCCCAAAAGACGGCGGCCAGTTTTTTGGCGGGGATGTCATGCCGCACGCTGCCCTCGGCTTGGGCCCGTTCGATCAGGTCGGCCAGTCGCTGCGACCAAGTCCGCATGACGTCTGACAAGACCGCGCGGCACTCGGGGCTGGACTCAGACACCTCGGCGGCGAAGTTGCCGACCAGGCAGCCCGGGCACGCGGCTTGTTCGTGGTGCGTGATGAAGCGTGCAAACAGGTGGTGCAGCGCGGGCAGGGCTTGGCCTGGGGCGTCTTGCATGCAGGCCGTCCAGGTTTCGTCGACCAT
>CANCFV010000215.1 GCA_947377275.1 Burkholderiales bacterium
AACTCGTACCTGTTTGGGGGCAATGCCCCTTACGTCGAAGAGTTGTATGAGGCCTACCTCAACAACCCCGGATCCGTGCCAGACAACTGGCGCTCCTACTTCGACGCACTCCAAAACGTCCCAGCCACTGATGGCACCGATCACCGCGATGTGGCGCATGCCCCCGTGGTCGAGTCGTTTGCTCAGCGTGCCAAGGCCAACGCCTTCATGGTCAAGACCAGCTCGGCTGACTTGGCTGTGGCGCGCAAGCAGGTGCATGTTCAGTCGCTGATCGCTGCCTATCGTTTCCTGGGCTCCCGCTGGGCCGATCTCGACCCCCTCAAGCGCCAAGAGCGCGCCAAGCTCCCCGAACTCGATCCGTCGTTCTACGACTTCACCGAGTCGGACATGGACATCACGTTCAGCGCCACCAACACGTATTTCACCAAAGCAGAGCACATGACGCTGCGTGAAATCGTGCAGGCACTGCGCGAAACGTACTGCGGCAGCATCGGCGCCGAGTACATGCACATCACCGACCCCACCGAAAAACGCTGGTGGCAGGAACGCTTGGAGAGCATCCGCTCCAAGCCAACCTTCAGCGTCGAGAAGAAGAAGCACATTCTCGATCGACTGACTGCAGCCGAAGGTCTGGAGCGATTCCTCCATACCAAGTACGTCGGCCAAAAGCGTTTCTCGCTGGAGGGCGGTGAGTCTTTCATTGCCTCGATGGACGAGCTGATCCAGCGCGCCGGCGAAAAGGGCGTGCAAGAAATCGTCATCGGCATGGCCCACCGCGGTCGCCTCAACGTCTTGGTCAACACCCTGGGCAAGCAGCCTGCTGAACTCTTCCAAGAGTTCGAGCACACCGCGCCCGAGAACCTGCCTTCGGGCGACGTGAAGTACCACCAAGGCTTCTCAAGCGACGTGTCCACCCCGGGCGGCCCGGTTCACCTGTCGCTGTCGTTCAACCCATCGCACCTTGAGATCGTCAACCCGGTGATCGAAGGCTCGGTCAAGGCCCGGATGGACCGCCGTGGTGACGTCAAGGGCGCGCAAGTGCTGCCCATCCAGGTTCACGGCGACGCGGCTTTCGCCGGTCAAGGCGTGGTGATGGAGACCCTGGCGCTGGCCCAGACCCGTGGTTACTTCACGGGCGGCACGGTGCACATCGTCATCAACAACCAGATCGGTTTCACCACCTCTGACCCACGCGACAGCCGCTCGACGCTGTATTGCACCGACGTGGTCAAGATGATCGAAGCGCCTGTGCTGCACGTCAATGGCGACGACCCAGAAGCGGTCGTGCTGGCCACGCAACTGGCCATGGACTATCGCCAAGAGTTCAGCAAAGACGTCGTTCTGGACATCGTTTGCTTCCGCAAGTTGGGCCACAACGAGCAGGACACGCCTGCCATGACCCAGCCGCTGATGTACAAGAAGATCGGTCAGCACCCCGGCACGCGCAAGGTGTACGGCGACCGGCTGGTGGGTGGCGGCACCTTGCCCCCCAACGGCCCTGATGACATGGTCAAGGAATACCGCGCTGCCATGGAAGCCGGCAAGCACACGGTTGACCCTGTGCTGACCAACTTCAAGAGCAAGTACGCGGTTGACTGGAGCCCCTTCTTGAACAAGAAGTGGACTGATTCAGCTGACACCGCCATCCCGCTGGCCGAGTTCCGCCGCATTGCCGAGCGCATCACCACCGTCCCCGGCAACTTCAAGCCTCACCCTCTGGTGCAAAAGGTCATCGACGACCGCGCTGCCATGGGCCGTGGTGAAGTCAATGTGGACTGGGGCATGGGCGAGCACATGGCGTTTGCCACCCTGGTTGCATCGGGCTATCCCGTGCGCTTGTCGGGCGAAGACTGCGGCCGCGGCACCTTCACGCACCGTCACTCGGTGCTGCACGATCAAAACCGTGAAAAGTGGGACACGGGCACCTACATCCCGCTGCAACACGTGGCCGACAACCAGGCACCGTATGTGGTGATCGACTCGATCCTGTCTGAAGAGGCAGTGTTGGGCTTTGAGTATGGCTATGCCGGCTCTGACCCCAACAGCTTGGTCATCTGGGAAGCGCAGTTCGGCGACTTCGCCAACGGCGCCCAGGTGGTGATCGACCAGTTCATCGCCTCGGGTGAAGTCAAGTGGGGCCGCGTCAATGGCTTGACCTTGATGCTGCCGCACGGCTACGAAGGCCAGGGTCCAGAGCACAGTTCAGCCCGCCTCGAGCGCTTCATGCAACTGGCTGCCGACAACAACATGCAGATCGTGCAGCCGACATCGGCCAGCCAGATCTTCCATGTGTTGCGCCGCCAAATGGTCCGCATGTTCCGCAAGCCGCTGGTCATCATGACCCCCAAGTCGCTGCTGCGTAACAAGGACGCCACGTCGCCATTGACCGAGTTCACCAAGGGTGAGTTCCGCACCGTGATCGGTGAGGTCGATGACACCATCGACGCCAGCAAGGTCAAGCGCATGGTCGCGTGCTCGGGCAAGGTCTATTACGACCTGGTCAAAAAGCGCGCCGAGAAGAAGGCCTTTGACACGGTCATCGTGCGTGTCGAGCAGCTCTACCCCTTCCCGCACAAAGCATTTGCGGCAGAGGTCAAGCGCTACCCGAACCTCACCGACTTTGTGTGGTGCCAGGACGAGCCTCAGAACCAGGGTGCCTGGTTCTTCGTGCAGCACTACATCCACGAGAACATGGTCGATGGGCAGAAGCTGGGGTACTCCGGTCGCCCTGCATCGGCTTCGCCGGCAGTGGGTTACGCCCACCTGCACCAGGACCAGCAAAAGGCTTTGCTGGACCAGGCCTTCACCAAGCTCAAGGGCTTCGTTCTCACCAAGTGATTGAAACGCGCAGGCTGCTCGCGGTGGTGCCCATGAGCCCACCGCTGGAGCGCCGGCGCATCAGGAGATTCTCAAATGGCACTCATCGACGTCAAAGTCCCCCAACTCTCTGAATCCGTGGCCGAAGCCACTTTGTTGACCTGGAAGAAAAAGCCAGGCGAAGCCGTGGCGATGGATGAAATCCTCGTCGAAATCG
>CANCFV010000216.1 GCA_947377275.1 Burkholderiales bacterium
CCCCCAAGGCCTCCAAAGTGGCGCCTGCTGCCAAGCCTGTTGTTGCTGCCGTTGCACCCACGGTGGCGCCCAAGGCCGCCGCCCAAGTCAAGAAAGTCGTGCTGGCCTACTCCGGTGGTCTGGACACCTCGATCATCTTGAAGTGGCTGCAAGACGAATACGGCTGCGAAGTCGTGACCTTCACCGCCGACATCGGCCAGGGTGAAGAGATCGAGCCCGCACGCGCCAAGGCGATCAAGATGGGCATCAAGCCCGAAAACATCTTCATCGAAGACCTGCGCGAAGAGTTCGTGCGCGACTTCGTGTTCCCGATGTTCCGCGCCAACGCGCTGTACGAGGGCGAGTACCTGCTGGGCACGTCCATTGCTCGTCCGCTGATCGCCAAGCGCCTGATCGAAATCGCCAAGAAGACCAAGGGCGACGCCATCTCGCACGGTGCCACCGGCAAGGGCAACGACCAGGTCCGTTTCGAGCTGGGCGCTTATGCCTTGCTGCCCGGCGTGAAGGTGATCGCCCCTTGGCGCGAGTGGGACCTGCTGTCGCGTGAAAAGCTGCTGGCATATGCCGACAAGCACGGCATCCCGGTTGACTTCAAGAAGCGCAAGGGCGGCGCCCCTTACTCGATGGACGCCAACTTGCTGCACATCAGCTACGAAGGCGGCGTGCTGGAAGATCCGAACTTCGAGCCCGAAGCCAACATGTGGCGCCTGACCAACTCGCCCGAGAAGGCACCTGGCAAGCCCCAGGTCATCGAGCTGACCTACGCCAAGGGTGACGTGGTTGCCATCGACGGCGTCAAGATGTCGCCTGCCACCGTGCTGACCAAGCTGAACGAAATCGGCGGCAAGCACGGCATTGGCCGCCTCGACAAGGTCGAGAACCGCTACGTCGGCATGAAGAGCCGTGGCTGCTACGAAACCCCTGGCGGCACCATCTTGCTGAGCGGCCACCGCGCCATCGAATCCATCACCCTGGACCGCGAAGTCCTGGCACTGAAGGACGACCTGATGCCGCGTTACGCCCGCATGATCTACAACGGCTACTGGTTCAGCCCCGAGCGCGAACTGCTGCAAGGCCTGATCGACAAGAGCCAAGAAACCGTCAACGGCACCGTCAAGCTCAAGCTGTACAAGGGCACCATCTTGGTCGTGGGCCGCGAGTCCAAGACCGACAGCCTGTTCGACGCCAAGATCTCGACCTTTGACGACGACGGCGGCGCCTATAACCAGGCCGACGCGGCTGGCTTCATCAAGCTCAATGCCTTGCGGCTGCGCATTGGTGCCAATGTGAAGGCTGCGCGCGCAGCTGGCGCCAAGGCCAAGCCTGCAGCCAAGAAAGCAGCAGCCAAGCCTGCCGCCAAGCCAGCTGTGACGCCTGCTGCCAAGCCCGCCGTGAAGGTGGCTGACAAGCCGGTGGCTGCGCCTGCCCAAAAGGCAGCCGCCAAGCCCGTGGCCGCCAACAAGGCTGGCAACTAAAGCGTGCTGAAGGGCCGGTGCCAGCGCACCGGCCTTTGTTCAAATCTGGAGACCTGAGATGACCACCACCACCCTCGCTGGCACCGTTGCCACGCAAGCCAATGTGTACTTTGACGGCAAGTGCGTCTCGCACACCGTGACCCTCGCCGACGGCGTTCGCAAGTCGGTCGGCGTGATCTTGCCGGCTGCCTTGACCTTCAACACCGGCGCACCTGAAATCATGGAAACCGTGGCCGGTCGCTGCAGCATCAAGCTCAAAGGCGAAACCGACTGGAAGAGCTACGGCCCTGGCGAAAGCTACAACGTGCCTGGCGACTCTTCTTTCGAGATCAAGGTCGAAGGCGAGCCTTACCACTACATCTGCCACTTCGGCTGATCGCGTTCACACCACAACGGGCTCGGGCTCCAGGCGGATGCCAAACCGGCCGTAGACGCTTTCTTGGATCGCCCTGGCCAGCGTCACGACCTCGGCACCACTGGCGCCACCCCGGTTGACCAGCACCAACGCCTGGCGCTCGTACACGCCCGCGCGGCCAATCGACTTGCCCTTCCAGCCGCAGGCGTCGATCATCCAGCCGGCGGCCAGTTTGAAGCTGCCGTCGTCCAGCGGGTAGTGCACGATCTCGGGGTCGCGGCCAATGATGTCGCGGCACTGCTCGGGCGTCACCACGGGGTTCTTGAAGAAGCTGCCGGCGTTGCCGATCACGGCGGGGTCGGGCAGCTTGGCGCGGCGCACCTCACAGATCCAGTCAAAAATCTGGCGGGCCTCAGGTTGCGCGATGCCGGTCTCGGTCATCTTGCGCTCAAGCTCTAAGTAGCCCAGCACAGGCACCCAGGGGCGCGGCAGGCGCAGGCGCACACGTGTGATCACGCTCTTGCCGGACAGGTGGCGCTTGAAGATGCTGTCGCGGTAGCCAAAGCCACAGGCATCGCCATCGAGCGTCACCGTGCGGCCCGTGACCATGTCGACCGCGTCCAGCGATTCAAAGCGGTCTTTGAGCTCCACGCCATAGGCGCCAATGTTTTGCACCGGCGAGGCGCCCACCGTGCCCGGGATCAAGGCCATGTTCTCCAGGCCGGGCAGGCCTTGGTCAAGGCACCACCGCACCGTCTCGTGCCAGGACTCGCCAGCGCCCACTTCCACGATGTGCGCGTCGTCGCGCGTTTCAAGCAAGCGGATGCCCTTGATCTCAACCTTGATCACGCACAGGTTCACGTCTTGTGTGAGCACCAGGTTGCTGCCGCCACCGAGGATGAACTTGGGCGCACGGCCCAGCTCGGGGTGGTTCACGACCTTTTTGACGTCGGCCTCAGACTGCACTTTCACCAGCGTTTTGGCCAGCGCAGGCAGGCCAAAAGTGTTGAACGTACGCAGGCTGGCACCTCGCTCAATCAGCAAAGATGGGGGTGTGGCGGCGTCTGGCATGGTGTGCATGGCAGAATTTTCGCAGACAACGGAGAAACACATGCCCAGTTTTGACACCAAACTCGATCCCAACCTCGAATCCGTCGGCAATGCCGTCGACACCACGAGCAAAGA
>CANCFV010000217.1 GCA_947377275.1 Burkholderiales bacterium
TCACGTGTCGCCACCAAGCGCGCCGCCATCGGCCATTTGGGCAGCCTGTCCTACGGCAGCCTGCGTTCCACCTGTACCAATGCTTGGCGCGTCCAGCAAAGGCCGGTAAAGTCCTCGCAAGGCTCCATGCACACGCAGCGCGTCACACAAACAAGGGAGCGCCGCCATGGCTGCACGTTCTGAATCATCGGCGTATCTCGCGTGTTTCACTGGCGTTCAAAGGCGCCGCGGGCTAACTGGCGGTTCAAGGGGACGCCGATACTGGCCAGACTTTGGGCACGGCCAAACGGGCGCCCCTTAACCTTGGCGTTAGGCATGCATCAACCGTCTGCGCACATCTTCGAAATTTAAGGGCTACCAATGGAATTATTGGTCAACATTGCGAAAGAGCTTTTGCTTGCCTGGCGCCACGGCGGCAAACGTGTACAGTTGTTGGTTGTGGCCGCAATATTGCTCGGTGCCGTTGCATTTTTGGCAAACATTGCCTCAAAAATCCTCCGATATGAGGGTCAATTTTTTGACGCCATTTCGACGGTATTAGGTGCAGCGGCCGCGCTCATTGGCTTTGGCATTTATGCCTATAGACGCACTATTGAAGAAGAGCAAAACGAGGAGCGCGTTGAGCGCGCAGAACAGCGCGTCAAAGACAACCCCGACCAACCACAGGCAGCATGGGACTTGGCCCGCATAAAGCTGGAATCATACCTAAACCGAAACTTAAATCAGGTTAGATCTATTTTTTGGTTAACGGCGCTAGTAATGTTGGTTGGCTTCACATTTATCGGTTACGGAATCGTCGAAGCCTTCAATAATCTGAGTGATATTAAGCCCGCTCTTCTGTCAACCGTTTCCGGTCTATTGGTTAATTTTATCGGTGCCACCTTCTTGGTTCTATACAAATCCACGATGGAACAGTCCAAGGAATACGTGGCCATCCTTGAGAGAATCAATGCTGTGGGGATGAGTGTCCAAGTTTTGGAAAAAATTGACGTAAAAAATAAGGCCTTGAAAGACGCAACGACGGCGGAACTATCAAAGCAATTATTGGCAATGTATGAGGGTAAGAGCGGCGGGCGCGGCGGTCGAAAAAGAAGTGCGCGACGTTCAGGTGCCAGAGCTGCAAACATGCAAAGCCAAGGAGAACCTCGTGGCTAAAATTTACAAACATCACGCGTGCACTGCCTAACTGGCGGTTCAACGCGGACAAAAATGCTTCGCATTTTTGCCGGTTAACCTTGGCGTTAGGCTTCCTGTAAACCCGCACTTTGCGATTCGACAGACCTTTCAAATACACTCACAAAGCACCATGGACTCGACAACTACAGCAATTATTTCAGTCGCCGTTACAGCAATTCTGTCAGTTGCATGGTGCAAACGGCTCCTCAAGAGCAGAGATGAGGAACTCTCAAATAAATTGGCGGCTTTAAATCAAAAAGATAAAGACATGCACGCCCTTGAGATGAGTTACCTCTCAAAGCAAAAAGAAGCAGAACTAAAACATGTCGAGGTTGTGACTACGGAGCGACTTGCTAGCTTCAATGAAGGAAAAGAGTACGCACAGAATGATCACTCATTAGCTCTCGGCAAAGCACTCGCTGAGCAAAAGTCGGAATTCACAGAGAAACTAGCCCAAGAAAAAGAGCGCGCGTCAGAGGAGGCCAGAAACAAGACCAGAGCAGAGTTCGAGCTTCAGGCAAAACTATTTAGCATCAAGATCAGCCCATACGTCCAGATTCTTACGGACAAAGGTATCGTCTGGGATGAATATGAGACCAAGGTCGGTTATCAATATCAATTGCTTATAAACGGCATCCCCGCATTTCAGCCTCACATAGTTTTGGAGCGCCACGAGAAGATCAAGGAGGTGGACCCTAAACTCAAGCAAGCCTTGATCGAAATCGCATCTCAATGTGCGGAAGCCGCACTCAAGACATATCTGGGCGCCAACCCGCAGTTTGGCAAACTTGCGCCACCGATTGTCGTCGAAGCAAACTCGTAAAACCCATGCAGGCATGGTGTTATCAATGCTCTGTCCTTCGCTCACCGGCCTAACTGTAGGTTCAACGCGGACAAAAATGCTCCGCATTTTTGCCGGTTAACCTGGGCGTTAGGCTTTATGGCTCCAAAAAAAACTGGCGTATCCCGCTTCGTTGCGCATTTTCAATCTCAAGTCAAGTCTCTTGAGCAGGTTGAATCGCTGATGCTGCGAAAGCTGCTGTATGCAACAGCGCTCGATCCGCTTGCGCGTGCCGCGTTTGGCAACATTGGTCACCGCACGCGTATGGTTCGCCTAATAGACGAGTTGACTACCTGGGACGGAAGAGAACTTGTGAGCCTTCCGCAGTTGAAGTTGGCTCTATCTGAAGCGAAAAGAGGACGCGGACGTCTTGCCAGAGAGGTACGCTGTCAGTTAGGCAACTGGCAACCAGGGCTAGTTATCCCTATTGCGAATTCACCGAAGCAAAGCGAATTGCTGCCGCTTGCCACACCCGCAGAGGAGAAACTTATCAATGCATGCCTCTATTCCAATCTTTTCTACACGTATCGCAACAACCTCGTCCATGAGTTCCGTGAACCCGGCTATGGAATAGAGCTCTCAACCGATGGTGATTTTGCCTACTACACAAGCACAATCAATGGTCCATGGGAGCTTGTCTTTCCCGTGCGCTTCTTCTCATCGCTCTTTGAAGAGGTTCTTGTGGAGCTAAAGGCCTATCTCATCAGAAACAACATTGACCCGTACAACCAATTTGAGTATGGGTCGCTATGGCGCGCGCGATGAATAGAGGCTTCAATCCTGTGGCCATTTTTTCATCAAACATCAATTTCCATCGGGTTCTCGGCATGTTTTCATCAGCCTTGGCATCTATCATCAGCCTAACTGTAGGTTCAACTCGGACAAAAATGCTTCGCATTTTTGCCGGTTAACCTTGGCGTTAGGCATCGCAATGCGGACCCTGCGCAGTCACAATACACGACAAATATCATGAAGAAGCTTCTGTTTATAGATACAAACATTTGGCTTGACTTCTACAGGGCCAGAAACGAAACAGGGTTGGCGCTGCTCGCTCACGCCGAGTCCGTCGCATCAGATTTAATTGTCACATATCAACTTGAAGCCGAGTTCAAGAAGAATCGACAATCGGTAATTTTGGAAAGCATGCAGGAGCTCAAGGCCCCTGCGCAGGTTCCGCGGCCTGGAATTTTCTCCGATTCTAGAGCTTCTGCCGTACTCACAAAGAGTATCAAAGATGCGGATAAGCGCGTCAAAAGCTTAAAAGCGAAGTTGACAAACGTCTTATCCAACCCTGGCGCACATGATCCTGTCTACAAGGCAACTCAACGTGTATTCCATAGGGAAAGCCCTCTCGTCTTGACGCGTGAAAATACACTTCGCCACATCATAAGGAGACGAGCCTTCCGTCGCTTCCTGCATGGATGCCCGCCACGAAAGAAAAATGACACATCAATGGGCGACGCATTCAACTGGGAGTGGATGGTCCATTGCGCAACAGAACAAAATGCCGAACTAGTCATCGTGACACGAGACTCCGACTATGGCATTACTTTTGAGAATAAGTCATACATAAACGACCATCTCAAACAGGAATTCTCTGAGCGCGTAAGCAAGAAAAGAAAAATTCTTCTTTATAGTAAACTATCGGAAGCGCTGAAACATTTTGAAGTCCCCGTGACGCCGCAAGAAGAGGCCGTCGAAGCGGAAATCGTTAAGTCTGCTGAGCTGGCGCCAATGGCAACACAAGAGCAAAGGCCGAACGCTGAATTCATTCGCGACCTAATTATGCTTGGCTTCCCCGCAGAGGAGGCTGAGCAAATTGCCAGGTCTTTAAATTAACTCATGCAATATAGGCAATGCCTAACTGGTTGTTCAAGGGGACAATAATGCTTCGCATCATTGCCCCTTAACTTTGGCGTTAGGCCACTCCAAATAAACGCCGTAGCGAGTCAACATGATTGAAATCCAGCATCACATCGAGTCAGCAATCGCTGCGGGAAAAGACGTGTGGGTTGCAGGCCCTGCGATAGAGCAACACATTTCAATGCTTGCAGCAGCGCTCGACGTTCAGCTACCTTTGGGCTACCAAGTGTTTCTTCAGAGGTTCGGGGCACTATCCATTGGTGACAACTTCGTTTCCGGAATCATTGACGGTTCGCCGCTAACGATGGACGGCGGCTCAATGTATGGGGAGACTCAACGCAGTCGCCAAGAACAATCGTTGCCACCCGGATTACTTGTACTTCAACCTGATGGAGATGCCCCTTACTGCCTCGCAGCACCTCATGACGAAGTTGTTTGCTATCAAGTCAGTACGCAAACATCAAAGCAGGTTGCCGCCTCTTTCGAGGACTGGCTAAGTCGGTTTGTGTTCGCGTAAAAGCACCGCAGTAAATAATGCAGGCGCAGCAACCTCTAACGCAGTTCCACTCCGTGCACCAGCCTAACTGTCGGTTCAACGCGGACGCCAACACTGGCCATGGCTTCGCCATTTTTATGGCCAGTGTTGGTGCCCTCCGCCCTTCGGGCTCCGGCGCCGGTTAACCTGGGCGTTAGACCTCAAGAAAGTAGCACATGGATACGATTGGCGTTCTTGATCATAATCGCCTTGCTGTGATACCTCCGAAGTATTGGAAAGCTCACGAATTTGCATTCTTTCTGCACGACAGCGTTCTTCGCGCTTTAGTTGAATACGAGCAGAGCGGAGCACACAACTGGGTTACAGATGCTTTCAAGCAGATATCAAAGGATCATCAAATTGTGGATGATTTCGATATACTAAAATTCATGAAAGAACAGAATCTTATAGAGCCTTACAAGCACCATCTGCTCAGCCACTTGGTACTTCGACTCGTAGGCGACATGCTGAATTTTCTCTACGAAGCATTCAACGCATTTGAGAAGAGAAAATTTGCCGTTGGCTGGTCACTTCTAAGAAAGCCATTTAAAGAGAATTTGTTATTTCTTAGCTGGATTCTCGCCAATGAGGATGAATTCATCGAAAAATTCGAATCAGACAATTACAAAACACTCAACAACATAAAAAAAGAAAAGCAAATAGAAATTTTTGACGCAGCAATCAATAAAATCCCAAACTCAAATGCATTTGGCGCCGAGCTACTATGGGATCATATTTACTCGAAAAATCACTCTTCTGGCTTTGAGCCAACGTGGCAACGAGCCACACACCTAATCACGTCGCAAGGTGATTTACTGAAGACAGAGGACTACTCAATAAATTTCATATTCGACAATCCAAACAGCAATCATCACTATGAACTGCTATACGGAAGACTCCCATATGTAATGATTTATTTGTCATCAATTGCTTTTGAGTGCTTTAATCGCATCCTCAAAATGAATGAGCGAACATACAGTCACATGGCGATAATTTCCATGGGTTGCTATGAAGCTCTATTCATGAATACTCGCCATCCAGCACTAATTAATTCTCTAAACAAGAGCTTCAAGCCGTTTCTTAAGTGCATTCACTGCGCGCAAGACATTAGAATAAACAAGAAGAATGCCCCGGCAATGTACATTAGAGATCAACTGGAATGTGACAAGTGCGGCCTTCAGTCAGCGTTCCCATTTTATTGGCTTATGGGGCAATCAAAAGTAACTGTATCAGCGACAACAAATAAGATAGAGGCCGGCAAAAATTGAGGTCTAACTGTCGGTTCAACGCGGACGCCAACACTGGCCATGGCTTCGCCACTTTCATGGCCAGTGTTGGTGCCCTACGCCTTCGGCTCCGGCGCCGGTTAACCTGGGCGTTAGCCTTCTCTTGTTTTTGGCATTAGCCAAGTGCTGGCAAGGCAGTTTCCAGGCTGGGTTTGGGCAGGCATTTGGCTGCACCGCTCACGCGGTAACTCTGTGGGCTGGCAAGGTTCTTTTCTGGCTGCGTACAGGCCAAATATCAACTCGTTGCACCGTTCACGCGTGAAGGCCTTGGGCAGGCAAAGTTGCTTTCTGGCGTTGGCTGCGCCTTTCAATGGCCCTCGCCTCTACCTCGCGTGAACACTGCGCGCCGCCGTCGTTCTTTTCTTTGTCGCTCACAGGCCTTTCGCTTGTCAAAGCTCAGCGTTAATCGGCCTCACGGGTCGGCACCAGGCGCGCCGCCATCGGCCATTCGGGCAGCCTGTCCTACGGCAGTCTGCGTTCCACCTGTACCAACGCTTGGCGCGCCCAGCAAACGCCGGTAGAGTCTTCACAAGGCTGCAGGCACACGCAGCGCGTCAAACAAACAAGGGAGCGCCGTCATGGCTGCACGTTCTGAATCATCGGCGTACCTCGCGTGTCTCATTCGCGACCAAAGCCATCCCGGGCTAACTGGCGGTTCAACGCGGACGCCAACACTGGCCAGGGCCAGCGTTGGTGCCCTACGCGCTTCGCGCTACGGCGCCGGTTAACCTGGGCGTTAGGCTTTTAGCGGACCCGCGCCTTTTCCATTCGTTAAACAACACATGCGCCTCATTCTCCTTGCACTAATTTCTATACCCCTTGCTTCTTGTGGGGTTATGACACACTGGGAAAATTACCCTGAACTGTCAGGGCCCCAACTATTTGGCGCAACACGGAGTCAAGTCGTCATACGCTGCGCCTTAGTTCGCAACGTGTCGGGCGGCCCCTGTGAGTTTGGGTTCACAAATCAACAGAAAGATGTGATCCCAAGAGAAATAATTAAAAAAGAAGTAGCGAACTATCTAATCGCAAATAATCTACACATAGGTTATTACGATCAACTTTACGTCCTTACCATCTCGCCAACAGTCGTGATATTGATACCCGACCAAAAGAAGATTGACTCAGAGAGTCAAAACGCAGGAAATAGTAGTAGCGACATTCACTCCCAGATGGAGCACCTCATGTACGGAAGAAATCCCGTCGTAGGCCGGAATTCTTTAATATTCATTGCACCCTCACAATCCCCACCAACTCAGATAGCAGACAACACTGAATCCTTCGAATTCCCATTACCCGATTCAAATCTAAAAATCACCGCAATGGGCACTCATTGGAGTGTGCTGCGATCATCGAAGCCAACGGTTAACCCGGCTATCAGCCGATAAGTCGCGGCGCAATGGTGAGCATTCAATTCAGGGGGGCTATGCTTTTCGCAATTAAATCCACGGCGCGGGCAAATGAGCTTAAACTCTCTTCCACTTCGCGCCCCAGCCTAACTGGTCGTTCAAGGGGACAATAATGCTTCGCATCATTGCCCCTTAACTTTGGCGTTAGGCTTCAACAATTCCACGGAGGAGCATAGTCAATGTCTTGGTATATAGCTGCACTGAAAAAATATGCGACTTTTAAAGATCGCGCTCAACGCGCCGAGTATTGGTACTTCATGTTGCTCAATCTGCTCATCTACGTTGTGACCATCATTATTGATCGCGCAATAGGAATGCAAGGCAGAAATGATGGCGCCGGGTTCATACCACTTTTCTATTCTATAGCAATGATTATTCCTAGCACTGCTGTTGGGGTTCGCCGTATGCACGACATTGACAGAAGTGGATGGTGGGTACTAATGTCAGCCATACCGCTTCTTGGTAGCCTTGGCTTTATTTATTTGGCGGCTCAGGAGGGTGACCCGGATGCAAACAAGTATGGCCCGAATCCAAAAGCCTACGAACGTATTGAAAGCAATGTCAACGCTTAAATAATCCTTTCACTGCATTGCAGCAATGTGAGTTTAATTGATATTTTTAATATATTACCAGCGTCATTTAACCTCGCGGATTGATTTACTAATTGCAACACACTGCCTTCGCTCCCCGGCCTAACTCATTGGTCAAGCCGACGCCAACAGCTTTCAGCTGTTGGTGCCCTCCGTGCTGCGCACTCCGGCGCGGCTTACCGCGGGCGTTAGGCCACTTCGATCAACGGTCATAGCTATTCAACAGGAAAACAGGAGAGGTCATGCATTTTTTCTACATCGATGAAAGTGGTGACACGGGAAAAAATCTAGCTGACAAAAATCAACCAGTTTTTGTATTGGCAGGATTAAGTGTCGCTGACAAAAAGTGGAACAATACAAAGGAAGCGCTTGATGGGGTTCTACTCAAGTATTTCAATGGCACGCTACCTGCGAATTTTGAACTTCACGCTACTGAACTACTCTCGCCTAAAGGTGAAGGTCCTTTTGGAGGGCACGCCATCGAGAAGCGCCTAGAACTTGTTCGTGGGTTGCTCGCTCTTATGGATGACCTTGGTCACTATGCTCACTACTTCGCAATCGAAAAGTCGAAGATGGCAGCATCCAAGTGCGAGTTCGAGACAACCTTTGATTCCAAGACGCCATACTTGGCTGCCTTCGATTACCTAATCACTTATATCAACTGGCACGTAAAAGAGAATCTTGGCCAATCTGCACGCGGAATGCTTGTGCTGGATGAAAAGCCTGAGCATCACGAAAGCATTGAATCAATCATTCATCACCGCAGGTTTGGCGTTCCAGCAGTTCAAAAAGTCAAATGGATCGTGGAGTTCAGCTATCCTGTTGACTCTCGCAAAAATCCCATGATTCAATTGTCCGATCTCGTTTGCTTATGCATTCGTCGGTTTCTTGAGATTGAACTCGGCTACAAAAATGAAACGCCAGAGGTGGTAAAAAATTTCTATGCCGAATGTTTTAACACCATTTCAAAACGTGTAAAAAGCAAGTCAATCATTGAGCGAAAGGGCTGAAACCTGGACAAGCTCACGGCATATCTTGAGTTAGTACAAGCCAAACCCGCCTTGCAGTGGCGTCGTGCATATGGCATTGGCAAATAGGCCCATGCCTAACTGGCGGTTCAACGCGGACGCCAACACTGGCCATGGCTTCGCCATTTTATTGGCCAGTGTTGGTGCCCTTCGCGCTTCGCGCTCCGGCGCCGGTTAACCTTGGCGTTAGCCTTCTCTTGTTTTTGGCATTGACCAAGTGTTGGCAAGGCAGTTTCCAGGCAGGGTTTTGGCAAGCATTTGGCTGCACCGCTCGCGCGGTAATTCTGTGTTTTGGCACGGTTCTTTTCTGGCTGCGTTCAGGCCAAATATCGGCTCGTTGCACCGCTCACGCGTGAAGGCCTCGGGCAGGCAAGGCTGCTTTCTGGCTTTCGCATCGCCTTTCAGTCGCCCTCGCCTCTACCGCGCGTGAACACTGCGCGGCGCCACCGTTCTTTTCACTGCCGCTCTTCGGTCTTGCGCCCCTCAAAGCACAGCGCTAACAGCCGTCACGTGTCGCCACCGGGCGCGCGGCCATCGGCCATTTGGGCAGCCTGTCCTACGGCAGCCTGCGTTCCACCTGTACCAATGCTTGGCGCGCTCAGCAAAGGCCGGTAAAGTCTTCGCATGGCTGCTTGCAAAGGCAGCGCGGCACACAAACAAGGGAGCGCCGCCATGGCTTCACGTTCTGAATCATCGGCGTATCTCGCGTGTTTCATTCGCGGTCAAGGCCACCCCGGGCTAACTGGCGGTTCAAGGGGACAATAATGCTTCGCATCATTTCCCCTTAACCTTGGCGTTAGGCCTCTTGAAACGAGACACTTTGGCAAGCCCAAGACATACACAAATGATCGTCAAGCAACTATTTCATGCTTTTGCCGCAGCCATACTTGCCGTCGCCACAGCGACAGCGAGCGCCGCAACTGAACCAAGCTCGTCGGCACTCACTTTGGTCAAGGGCGCACGCTTAGGAAACAACCTGCCCGGGCTAGCCATGCAAGTTGCTAAAAGTACAGTCACGTATAAGTCAATCGAAAGCTCTGTTGGCACTGAGCGAGCAAAACAAATTGTGCAGGAAGAGATAGATAAAGCTCGCCCAGCCTATCAAGAGCAGTGGGACAAAAATCTCGCCGCCTCGTATGCAGAGACACTTTCCGCTGAAGAACTTGAATCACTTGCCGGCAATCCCAAGTCGTCACCTTATGTGTCGAAAATGTTGGCCAACCAAGGCGCAATTGGGCAGCGTATGCAGGCAAAGTCGTCCGGCCTATTGGCCGCCTTACTCAGTGAGGCACTTAATAAGGCCTTTGCTAAAATCACGCATAAGCAATGATATCCCGCAGCGAACGCTCAGAAGTGAAGCTCAATCCCTTACATGCGCGCCGCGGCCTAACTGGTCGTTCAAGGGGACAATAATGCTTCGCATCATTGCCCCTTAACTTTGGCGTTAGAAATTCAAGAAACATTCAGGCATGCCAACACTCGAATACCACCTCTACCGAACCAAGTTCATCAAGCCGTCGCAGGTTGACCTGTTTCAACCCGAGCTATCTGCGAGGGAAATGCTTGAAACTGGCCTTGCAGAACGTCCATCGATAGAACTTCGAGAAAACAATGTATGGCACGTTGGCAACGTTGAATATTTTAGTGATGGCGGCGGCAGGTTTGCTATTGGCCGAACAACCCTGACAACGGTTGAAAAGTTCGACGCAACTACGGGAAATTTCACCGAATTAGTTGACGACTCAGGCCCCTATACTTTCGTGTACTTCGATAGCAAATTGGGTTTGCTCGGCATAGGCAAAAAGACCAAAGTTGCAGCAGACGTTAAATCAATAGCAAGAAAAATTCAGAAGTTGCTTCTATCAACCGCATTGGTCAAAAGAAATAACATTGATGTGCGAGTTGAATTCATTCGCGATCCAGAGGGCTTCTTGCAAAAGCTTTTTGCGGCTTATGCAATTAAGAGGTTTAAGGCCACATTTACAGGCCCAAATCCAATTGACGCAGACGAGCTTTTTCAAAAACCCATGTCGTATTACTGCCAGCAATTGGAAGCCGAGCAGGGTAGCGTTACTGTGGCGGGAGAGTCGCTGAATGAAAACTCCGTTGCTGCCGTTGCGAAATCGACCGCAGCAACAGCAAACGATGCCACAGCAGTTATACAAAACTCCAGAGGCGAAAGGCCGGTTAGCATCTCCTTTAAAGGTGACGCGAAGAAGGTTATTGTTGAGCACGACACCGAAAAAGAGGACGTGCTTCGGACAATACAAAATACCTACAAAGAGGTTCGGCAATGATTTCCGACCTGCACGTCAGCACGATAGATGAGTTGATGCGAGCACTAAACAGCCTGCCAAATAGTTTTGTGTTTCGAGGGCAGTCGGATGCTGCTTGGGGCCTCCAATCAACTCTAGAACGCACCCTCGGCGCGAAATGGAATGCCAATAACGCGAGGAAATTCGAGGACTACTCGCTTGATGCATTTAAATCAAAATACCACATTTACAGCGGCACGGAACACCTTCCAAAATCTAAGCTATCGTGGCTGTCGGTGATGCAGCACTATGGCGTCCCCACTAGACTTATCGACTTCACAACAAGCCCGTACATTGCACTATACTTTGGCCTCGAGACTTACGATCCGCTTTCAAAGAAAGCGCTATCCATATACTGCCTCGATTATTCGGCAATAATGGAAAAGTCCATTGAGTACATCAAAGGAAAAGACAAGCTTTTCAATGAATCGAGATCCTCGATTCAAGGACAGCAAGATTCGATATTTGAAGGCACGGTGGACAGGTACTCATACGACATCGCATGGGTCACCGAACCTATTGAACTGAACGCGAGAATAGATCGACAATCAGGCACGTTTCTTATATCTGGAAACCTTGAGAAAACTATTGACTCTGTTATTAATTCACCACTTTACGAGTCGTGTGAACTCAAGAAAATAATAATTCCAGCCTCTTTGTATGAAGGCATATATGTTGCGCTGCGGAAGATGAGCATTAACTCAAAATCCATATACGGAGATCTTTCTGGCTTGGCGAAATCCATTCGAATGGAGCTGCAGGCTTACACGCAATGAGTAAATTTCTAACTGTCGGTTCAACGCGGACGCCAACACTGGCCATGGCTTCGCCATTTTCATGGCCAGTGTTGGTGCCCTCCGCCTTCGGCTCCGGCGCCGGTTAACCTGGGCGTTAGCCTTCTCTTGTTTTTGGCATTGGCCAAGTGTTGGCAAGGCAGTTTTCAAGCTGGGTTTGGCCTGGCGTTTGGCTGCGCCGTTCACGCGGTAATGCCGTGGTTTGGCTGGGTTCTTTTCTAGCTGCGTTCAGGCCAAATATCGGCTCGTTGCACCGCTCACGCGTGAAGGCCTTGGGCTGGCAAAGTTGCTTTCTGGCTTCGGCTGCGCCTTTCAGTCGCCCTCGCCTCTACCTCGCGTGAACACTGCGCGCCGCCATCGTTCTCTTCTTTGCCGCTCAAGCGTTTTGCATCCAGTTCGGCGCAGCGCTAAGTTGCTCGGTTTGCTTGCTAGGGGTGTTGCGCGTGGCCTCAATCTGGCCGTCCGTCCTTCGGCGGCCAGCGCCAGGTTTGGTGCCACGGCTCGTTGGCCGTCGCACTGGCATCCCGCAGCCGTGGCTAAGCGCCACCGCTGCTTGGCGTTCAACGCAAAGCTGGTTACAGTTGGCGAGGCCCACATCGCATGGGCAACAAGCATCAAACAACAAGGGAGCGCCGCCATGGCTGCACGTTCTGAATCATCGGCGTACCTCGCGTGTTTCACTCGCGTTCAAAGCCGCCGCGGGCTAACTGGCGGTTCAACGCGGACGCCAACACTGGCCAAGGCCAGCGTTGGTGCCCTGCGCGCTTCGCGCTCCGGCGCCGGTTAACCTGGGCGTTAGCCTTCTCTTGTTTTTGGCATTGGCCAAGTGTTGGCAAGCCAGCTTCCAAGCAGGGTTTGGGCAAGCATTTGGCTGCACCGCTCACGCGGTAGCTCTGTGGTTTGGCAAGGTTCTTTTCTGGCTGCGTTCAGGCCAAATATCGGCTCGTTGCACCGCTCACGCGTGAAGGCCTTGGGCTGGCAAGGCAGCCTTCTGGCTTTAGCTGCGCCTTTCAGTGGCCCTCGCCTCTACCTCGCGTGAACACTGTGCGCCGCCGTCGTTCTTTCCTTTGTCGCTCGGC
>CANCFV010000218.1 GCA_947377275.1 Burkholderiales bacterium
CTAACGCCAAAGTTAAGGGGCGCCCATTTGGCTTAGGAAAATGTTTGGCAAGTATAAGCGTCCCCTTGAACGACCAGTTATGCCAGCGAGATTAAACGAAGCCTTGGCCGTGAACGATACATAAAAGCAGTTTTGAACGTTTGGCGATAGCGAGCCACGAGCGGCAGCGCCGGTGAGCGAAGGCAATGCCCCGCGCGAAGTGCACGGATGAAGGCCGCGCCAGACAGACAGTCCCAGTCCGACGATAGACCGATGGAAGGCAGCGGGCGCGGCCGGGCCAAGGCGCGCAAAACCATGCGCCAAACCAACTTCGCGCGGGGAACGTTCAAACGCTGAACTGGTTTTGATTGCCATATTCGTCGAAGGCAGAAAGCGCTGAGGCATAACGCTCACGGTAAGCTGCGCCGCAAGGAGCGCAGCGACTGGAGGGAACCAACCGCAAGGTTGGCGTCAGCTTGACCAACCAGTTAGGCCAGCGGCGTGTTGCAAGGCGTTTGGACATTGACAAGATTCCCTTTGTTTTATTCATTCTAAGCGCGAAGAAACTCGTTAGCGTTGAGCCAAAACTCGGTGATTGAATTACCACTTCCAGAGCGTTGGCGAAAGCGCACGACTGCGACCCGCCGTTGTTTGTTCTCTCGATTGAAGGGTTAGGCCGCATTTTGACAATGAATTCGGCTTTGTTGCAACCACGAGATGCGCCCGGTGCGATACCTCGCAGACGACTGGCCGAACTTGGGGGGACTACTGCAATGCAATGGCCCGATCTCGCTCCGTGAGCGAGAAGACTGCCGCGCCCGAAAGGCACTTGAGAAGGTACCGAATTTCCCGGTCTGTCGTTTTCCAGCCTGGCTCAGCCAGATGGCTAAGGGCTACAAAGCAGTTGGCTAGAAGATCGTTGTTTCCACCGAGATCCGCGTCTGGCGAAATCTGGGCTATCGCTTCATTGGCGACTGCGGCTGCCGACATTTCCCCTCTGAGATACGCATTCATTAACCGCTCAAAGAACTCTGGGTAGTTGTGCATATGCGGCCTAACGTGATGTAGGCAACAATGTTACAGATTCGACTCCCTCAAATCTGGGATTCATGTAGCAATAAATGCCTAGATGTGGACATGTGAAAGCGGGCATTTTTACAACCTCGGAAGTGCTCAAAAGTCGAGCAAAAACTCGTGAGGCCTAACGCCCGCGGTAAGCTGCGCCGCAAGGAGCGAAGCGAGTGGAGGGAACCAACCGCAAGGTTGGCGTCAGCTTGACCAACCAGTTAGGCCAGCGGTGTGTGCGAATGGGGTTTTGCATGGCACTTCGGATGTTCATTGAAGACGTGCATTGCGCCCATGGCTATGCTATTGCAGATAACTGAATGAACTCTGTTGCAGCAATATAGGTGAGGCCGAACAAAGGGATGTTTGAAAGTACAAATACAAAAAATCGAACTTCAATTTTATTTGTTAATGCTTGCACAAGGCTATGAATGACACGCAGCGCTACGTAGAGCCATGCCAAAAAGACTGCTGACGATGAGCTGCTACCCATTAGAGCCAGCGCGATGACGATCGCGTAAAAGATAGTGGGTTGCTCCATCAAATGGTTGTAGTTGTCAGCCTTCCATCGCACCTTTGGTGGAAGCTTAGACATTTGCTCTCCACTTGGTGCGTTGGGGTCTGGCTTCATTTTCATGGCGAACATGGCGGGGAGGCGCGTCATGTACATCCAAACCCAAATAAACATAGACCAAGCAACCAGAGCAATGACTGGCCCGATGATCGCAACGGAATGATTCAAATTTTGCAAGACTATTCCTTGGTTAAATCGTGAGGCCTAACGCCAAAGTTAAGGGGCGCCCATTTGGCTTGGGCAAATGTTTGGCAAGTATAAGCGTCCCCTTGAACGACCAGTTATGCCAGCGAGATTAAGCGAAGCCTTGGCCGTGAACGATACATAACTGCGGTTTTGAACGTTTTGCGATGGCGAGCCACTAGCGGCAGCGCCGGTGAGCGAAGGCAATGCCCCGCGCGAAGTGCACGGATGAAGGCCGCGCCAGACAGACAGTCCCAGTCCAACGATAGACCGATGGAAGGCAAAGGGCGCGGCCGGGCCAAGGCGCACAAAACCATGCGCCACGCCGACTTCGCGCGGGGGACGTTCAAACGCTGATCTGGTTTTGATTGCCATATTCGTCGAAGGCAGAAAGCGCTGAGGCATAACGCCCAGGTTAACCGGCAAAAATGCGGAGCATTTTTGTCCGCGTTGAACCTACAGTTAGGCTCGGGCGCGCAGTAGAGGGCGTTGAGAACACGCAAACCCCAAAACAGCGAGAGATGTTTGACCGTTGCATGACTGATTCCCTGTTGTGGCATGCCGATGAACATTGTTTGCGGAGATTCTGCCACGCGTATGCAACCTGGCAAAGAACGCTTTTGCTTCACGGCTGCCGAAGGACAGGCCGCACGCCATTTGCAGCCTTTTGATCGGCATCACGCTTCACATACTTCTGAGCCGTGCCCTGAGTATTGATCGCGTGGCACCACGATGAGCTGGCCGCCTTGAGGACGGACAGCCCGACAGTGCAATGGCGAATGGCACTTTGGCGCCACTGATTGGCAAGCAGGCTGCCGCAGGACAGACAGCCAGATTGAGAGATGGCATAGCGCCCCGTTGCAAAGCCATTGGCAAGTGAAGCGCCAAACATCAAGACATGCACCAATGCCTGAACGGCAAAGAAGCGGCCTTGACCAGCTTGACTATTCACGCACGCCGAGCCTTCAAAAACGAGAAGACCGTTGAAGTTTTCAAGGAACAAAACCGGGCTAGAAGACATGGCCAATTGAGGACTTCACGAAAAGCCTAACGCCAAGGTTAAGGGGCGCCTGTTTGGCCGTGCTCAATGCTTGGCAAGTATCGGCGTCCCCTTGAACCGCCAGTTAGCCCGGGGTGGCTTTGAACGCGAACGAAACACGCGAGGTACGCCGATGATTCAGAACGTTCAGCCATGGCGGCGCCCCTTCCTTTTTTGATGCGCTGCATTTGATCGCAGACTTGCGAAGACTTTACCGGCCTTTGGTGGACGCGCCAAGCATTGGTACAGGTGGAACGCAGACTGCCGTAGGACAGGCTGCCCAAATGGCCGATGGCGGCGCGCTTGGTGGAGACACGTGAGGCCGATTAGCGCTGTGCTTTGACAAGTGAAAGGCAAGCGAGCGGCAAAGGAAAGAACGGCGGGGGCGCGCAGTGTTCACGCTCGGTAGAGGCGAGGGCGACTGAAAGGCGTAACACAAGCCAGAAGGCAGCCGTGCCAGCCCAAGGCCTTCACGCGTGAACGGTGCAACGAGCTGATATTTGGGCTGAACGAAGCCAGAAAAGAACCTTGCCAAACCACGGCATTACCGCGTGAGCGGTGCAGCCAAATGCTTGCCCAACCTCTGCTTGGAAACTACCTTGCCAACACTTGGCCAATGCCAAAAACAAGAGAAGGCTAACGCCAAAGTTAAGGGGCAATGATGCGAAGCATTATTGTCCCCTTGAACGACCAGTTAGGCTGGCGAACGAAGGCAGTGACTATTCCGTGAGCGAATTTTTGTTGCATTTTTTGAATTGCAACGACTAATTACTTGTTCTTTGTGTACGTGTGCTTCTTGCCCGATAGTGCCGAAACTAGGATTAGCTCCGATGGGCCTACGGATGTTATTTCATCCGAATCTGTGAAGCCAGCAGGAATAGAGGGATTTGACGATGCTTCGTAGCGCCACTTCAATGTGTTTCCGTCTACCGACCAAGTGCCCGAAAAATTCATAAACGGTTTGCTGTCCACGGTTGTTAGGCCAGAGAACTTCATGTTTTGCGAGAACTTGACCACTGTTGTAATGCTTGCTCCGCTTGGATGCATTTCGGTGACAGTCCAGCTACCAACGAGTGCAAGTGGTGAGACTTTTGGTTGTGCCCATGCACTACCGAAAAATGAAGCGAAGCAAAGGATTGCAATGATTATGTAACGCATAAAACCTCGTGTGATGATTGCTTTTTAAGTCGGTCGGGCTGCTTAAAAGCCTAACGCC
>CANCFV010000219.1 GCA_947377275.1 Burkholderiales bacterium
CCGGTCTTGTCGGACACGGACAGCAGGGCGGTCAAGGCCATGGGGATCTTTCCTTCAATGCAAAGAGCGTGGGATGGGTCGGATTACTTGATCAATTTGTGTTCGAGCAGCTTGCGGCGCAGGGTGTTGCGGTTGATGCCCAGCCAGTCTGCGGCCTTGGACTGGTTGCCCTCGGCGCGTTGCATCACCACTTCCAGCATGGGCCGCTCTACCGCGTTGACGACCATGTCGTACACGGCGTGCGGCTCGGCGCCGCGCAGGTCATGGAAGTAGCCTTCGAGGTTGTCTTTGATGCAATCTTGGATGTTCTTCTTGCTCATATCGTGTCAGTTCGCTGCGCAGGCCGAAGCCCCCGCCGTCTCCTCAGCGGCCAGGGCGTCGGTGTCGTCCTCTGCGGTGCTCAGGTCCACCCAGGGCAGGCGGTCGTGGCTCAGGCTGAGGGCGTCGAAATAATCGGTCACGGCTTGGACCTGGCTGTCGCAGCTGTCCAGGGTGTTCATGTGGGCCCGAAAGCGTTCGCCATCGGGCAGGGCACGCACGGCCCAGCCGATGTGCTTGCGCGCGGTGCGCACGCCGGCGAATTCGCCATACAGGCCGTAGTGATCGTGCAGGTGCTCCAGCAGCCAGCGCTTGACCTGCTGCGTCAGGGGCTGGGCGCGGTGCTCGCCGGTGGCCAGGAAGTGGGCGATGTCGCCAAAAATCCAGGGGCGACCTTGGGCTGCGCGGCCGATCATGATGGCATCGGCCCCGGTGTAGGCCAGCACGTCGCGGGCTCTTTCAGGGGTGGTGATGTCGCCATTGGCCACCACCGGCACGCGCACGGCGGCCTTGACGGCGGCGATGGTGTCGTACTCGGCGTGGCCTTTGTAGCCTTGCTCGCGGGTGCGGCCATGCACAGTCAGCATGGCGATGCCGGCTTGCTCAGCGGCTCGGGCAATGCGCACGGCGTTCTTGTGTTGCTGGCTCCAGCCGGTGCGCATTTTGAGCGTCACGGGCACGCCATGGGGCGCGCAGGCAGCCACCACCGCTTCGACGATCTGCAGGGCCAGAGGCTCGTCTTGCATCAAGGCCGAGCCTGCCCATTTGTTGCACACCTTCTTGGCGGGGCAACCCATGTTGATGTCGATGATCTGGGCGCCGCGCTCGATGTTGTACGCGGCGGCCTCGGCCATCATGGCCGCGTCGGTGCCGGCAATTTGCACCGAAATCGGTGCGTTCTCGCCCGTGTGGTCTGCGCGTCGCGATGTTTTGAGCGTGTGCCACAGGTCTTTGCGTGAGGTCACCATCTCGCTCACGGCGTAGCCCGCACCCAGCGATTTGCACAGCTGCCGAAAGGGCCGGTCGGTCACACCCGCCATGGGCGCCACGAACAGGCGGTTGGGCAGCTCGACAGAGCCGACCATCAGCGCACTGGCAGCGAGGGGCGTGGGGGACAGGGTGGACACAGGGGCAGCGAAGGCCCTTGTTGGGGGCCTTCACATGACAAAAACCGGGTGAAAAGAGGGCGCGAAAGACGCCGCAGCCCCGACCGTATGCACGGCCAGGGCTGCTTAAAAAAGAGGCAGAAGTATAGCGCCGGCCTGCCGTTTCGCGGGGCTTTTTTTGGCTTTTTTTGATCTAACCCGGATGACCGCACAATGCCCGAATGGACACCAGCATGGATTCGGGCTTGATGGCGGGCGTGACCGCCGTGCTTCATTGGTTGGCGCTGCCCGAGGTGGGTTTGAGCGCCATTTTCTTCATCGCCTTCGTGTCAGCGACCCTCTTGCCCATGGGTTCGGAGCCGGCCGTGTTTGCTTTGGTCAAGACCCAGCCCGAGCTGTTCTGGCCTGCGGTGCTCGTGGCCACGGCAGGCAACACCCTGGGCGGCATGGTGACGTGGTGGATGGGCTGGGGCGCACGCCGAGCGGCTGACCGCTTGCGGCGCCCGGGCGCCGTGCCTGCTGCAGACGCCGGTGCCGACGGGCCAGGGCTGCATTCCAAGGCCCGCCAATACGCCATGGCTTGGCTGCAAAAGCATGGGGCCGTGGCCTGTTTGCTGTCGTGGTTGCCCATCGTGGGCGACCCGCTGTGCGCGGTGGCCGGTTGGCTGCGCCTGCCCTTTTGGCCCTGCACGCTGTACATGGCCATTGGCAAGTTCGCGCGCTACGTCAGCATGACGGCCTTCTTGATCTGGTTGATCTGACCGCCATGCGGCGTCAGTGCACGCTCACTTCTTGACCGAAATGGCGGTCACGGTGAATTGGCCATTGACCTTGTCTGCCGAGAAGGTGACCTTGTCGCCCACCTGCAGGGTTTTGAGCCAGGCAGGGTCGCTGACGCGGTAAGCCATCTTCATGGCGGGCATGTCCAGGCTTTTGATCTCGGCATGCTGCAGCGTGACCTTGCCGGCACCCACGTCGATCTTTTTGACCTCGCCGTCCACGGGCTCGGCATGTGCGGCCAGGGCCAGCGTGGCGCCGGCAATCAGGCCAGTGAGGGTGCGAAGCATGGTCTTGCTCATGGTGACTTTCAATGAGGCTCAGTGCCCGTTATGTTGGTTGCCTGAGCCACCAGGTTTGCGAACTTGCAGCTCCAGCGGTGAGGCTGGCGCATGGGGTGCGCTGCTGGCCTGGGTGGGCTCGGGCAAAGGGGTATCCCCCTGCTCCCATGAACGGGCGGCGGTGCCTGCCGGTTGACGCCACCAGCCCGGATCAGCGTTGCTGCCCTTGGCTTGGTCGGGGCGCACCTTGAGGGTGGTGAACATGCCGCCCATGCCGATGGCGCCGAAAGGGCCGTCGCCGGTCATCATGGGCAGGGTGTTGTCGGGCAGCTCCATGCTCATCTCGGTCATGTCGTGCATGCCTTTGCTGCCCATGGCCATGTAACCCGGCACCAGCTTGTTGATTTGCTGGACCAGGTCTTTTTGGTTGACGCCAATGAGGTTGGGCACGCTGTGGCCCATGGCGTTCATCGTGTGGTGGCTCTTGTGGCAGTGCAGCGACCAGTCGCCAGGCTCGTCTGCGATGAATTCGATCTGGCGCATCTGGCCCACGGCAATGTCGGTGGTGACCTCGGGCCAGCGGGCCGACGGGGGCACGGGGCCGCCATCGGTGCCCGTGACCTGGAACTCGTGCCCATGCAGGTGGATGGGGTGGTTGGTCATGGTCAGGTTGCCGATGCGCAGGCGCACGCGGTCACCTTGGCGCACGTTGATGCTGTCGATGCCCGGGAAGGCGCGGCTGTTCCAGGTCCACAGGTTGAAGTCGAGCATCGTGTTGACCTTGGGGCTGCTGGCGCCCGGCTCGATGTCGTAGGCATTGAGCAAGAAGCACAC
>CANCFV010000220.1 GCA_947377275.1 Burkholderiales bacterium
GGATCGGGATCGCGCAGCTTGCCTGCGGCGAGCGCCGCGTCGATCTCGCTGCTCATGCGGTTGTTGTTCACGACGTCTTCGGCGCCATCCGGCAGCTTGGCAGCCGCGCCCGTGGCCGCCTCTTTGACCTCATCGCCGTTGACGATGTAGGCACGGTTGCCCGACACCTTGACGGTGTCTGCAGCCAGGGCCTCCAGAAAGGGCAACAGGGCAGGATCGCCCTTGGCCAGCACCTTCTGCAAGGCCACCACACGGTTGTCGTTGTCTCCCGCCGAGATGGCGAAGGCCTCCTCGGGTGTCAGCGCGTGGGCACTGCCCCAGGCCACCGCGCCCAGCAAACCTGCGGCGACCAGCGTGCGAAATCGTGGCATCACTTCGAATCCCAGAAAAAAAAGCGCCCCGCTGGAGGAATCCCCAGTGGGGCGAACCGCTCTGCTACATGGTTCAACCCGTCAATCAACCGGCCCACCAGGCGGCCATCCGGCCACCTGATGGACCCGTCGCGGGGACGGGCACCCGATTCAAGAGATCACTTGCCTTCAGGCTCGTCCTTCTTCTTGTCGTTGCCTTCGATGAAGGGGCTCCAAGGTTGGGCCTTGACCGGGCCAGGGGTCTTCCAGACCACCTTGAACTGGCCGTCGGCCTTCACCTCGCCGATGAACACGGGCTTGTGCAGGTGATGGTTCTTCGGGTCCATGGTGGACATGAAGCCGCCCGGTGCCTTGAAGGTCTGGCCAGCCATGGCGGCAATGACCTTGTCGGTGTCGGTGGAGCCGGCCTTCTTCACAGCCTGGGCCCACATGTTGATGCCGATGTAGGTGGCTTCCATCGGGTCATTGGTCAGCGGCTTGTCCTTGTGACCAGCGATGCCCTTGGCCTTGGCGTAAGCCGACCACTTCTTGATGAACTCGTCGTTGGTCGGGTTCTTGATGGACATGAAGTAGTTCCAGGCAGCCAGGTGGCCGACCAGAGGCTTGGTGTCCACACCGCGCAGCTCTTCCTCACCCACCGAGAAGGCGACGACCGGCACGTCCTTGGCCTTCAGGCCCTGGTTGCCCAGTTCCTTGTAGAAAGGCACGTTGGAGTCACCGTTGATGGTGGAGACCACTGCCGTCTTTTTGCCTTCAGAAGCGAACTTCTTGATCTTGGCAATGATGGTCTGGTAGTCGGAGTGACCAAACGGGGTGTACTCCTCCATGATGTCGGCATCGGCCACGCCCTTGGACTTCAGGAAGGCGCGCAGGATCTTGTTGGTGGTGCGGGGGTAGACGTAGTCGGTGCCCAGCAGCACGAAACGCTTGGCCGAGCCGCCGTCCTTGCTCATCAGGTACTCGACGGCAGGAATGGCTTGCTGGTTGGGGGCTGCACCCGTGTAGAACACGTTCTTCTCCAGCTCTTCACCTTCGTATTGCACGGGGTAGAACAGCAGGCCGTTGTTTTCTTTGTAGACAGGCAGCACCGACTTGCGCGACACCGAAGTCCAGCAACCGAAGGTCACGGCAACCTTGTCTTGCGTCAGCAGTTGCTTGGCCTTTTCGGCGAACAAAGGCCAGTTCGAAGCGGGGTCAACCACCACGGGCTCGAGCTTCTTGCCCAGCAGGCCGCCCTTGGCGTTGATCTCGTCAATGGCCATCAGGACGGTGTCCTTGAGCACGGTTTCAGAAATCGCCATGGTGCCCGACAACGAGTGGAGCACGCCCACCTTGATGGTGTCAGCGGCTTGGGCCATGGTGCTGAAGGCCAGACCTGCGACGCCCAAGGCGACTGCGGTCAGGGAAGCGGTGGCGCTGCGACGAGAAATGTTCATGTGAGGACGCTCCTTAGAGGCGGTGGGTTGAACGAATCGAGTGCATTCAGTGTGCCCAGCCACCCTGAGATGCGAAATACGCCACATGGCGTATCGGCGGCGTCTTTGCGATGCATCCGTTGCGCATGCGAGACTGCCGGCCATGAACGACGAACCCCAGCTGCACCAGAACAGCCAGACCCTGTCTTTGAGCTTCGAGAGCACCCTGATCCAGAGCTGCATGAGCCTGATCGACCCAGACGAGTTGGTGCTCGACTACACCCGCACGATGATGAGCGCCCTCCTCTTCAACCCCCAACCCGAGTCGGTGTTGATGATTGGCCTGGGCGGCGGCTCAATGCTGAAATACCTGCACCGCCATGTGCCTGGTGCCGACATCACCGTGGTTGAGATCAGCCAAAGCGTGATCGACATGCGCCACGCCTTCCACATCCCCGACGATGACGAACGTCTGCGCATTGAGTGCGCCGACGGCGCCAAATTCATGGCCAAGCCCCCGCGTCGCTACGACCTGATCCTGGTCGACGGCTTCACCGGTGAAGGGATTGCGCCGGCGCTGTGCTCGCGCAGTTTTTACCTGAACGCCCGCAAGGCCTTGACCGCCGAGGGCTTCGTGGTGGCCAATGTGCAAGCCGACACGGCCCAGACGCGTGAGATCGCACAGCGCATGGTCAAGGCCTTCGAGGGCGCGCTGATTTCGGTCGAATCCGACGAAGGCGGCAACGAGATCGTTACCGCTGGGCCACGGCACCTGTTTGAGCAATGCCGGGCCGATTTTGAATCGCACTGGCAGGCCTTGCTGCCTGTGCACCAAGCCACGCTGGCCGTGTCATCAAGCCGCATCCAAAGGGCCCTGATCAAGGGCTTCCCGTTGACCTGAGCCCATGCAAGTGGCTGGCGGGTGCTGGGCTATGCTGCATGCAAACTGACTTTGCGATGACGCCCATGGCCTTCAACTTTTGCCCCCAATGTGCGCAGCCCTTGCACAGCAAGTTGGACGAAGGCGTGCCACGCCGAGCCTGCCCCGACAGCGCCTGCGGTTTCGTCCACTGGGACAACCCCACGCCCGTGGTGGCGGCCGTGGTTGAACACGAAGGCCACATCATCTTGGCGCGCAATGCGGCCTGGCCGATCCCGTTTTACGCGCTGGTGACTGGCTTTTTGGAAAAGACCGATGCCAGCCCGCACGAAGCCATCTTGCGTGAGGTCAAAGAAGAACTCGATCTGGACGGCACTGCGGCCAACTTCATTGGCCACTACACCTTTGAGCGGCAAAACCAGATCATCCTGGCCTTCCACGTGCCCGCCACCGGCGTGATCAGGCTGAGCCATGAGCTGGTCGACCACAAACGCATTGAACCGAGCAAGGCGCGCTACTGGCCCGCGGCAACGGGCTTGGCCCTGCGCGACTGGCTGGTTCAGCAAGGCCACCAACCGCAAGCGATGGATTTGCCCAAGCTTTGACGCTTTGATGCGAGCCCAAAGCAAGGGTTACCCCTATTGTTGAGCCCCACAATTGGCAGATTTGCACGCGACGCGTATCGTTCTACTTTCCCCGAACTACGCATCCGCAAAGGCCTCCCCATGTCGTCCCCTGCTTCAAAACCCATCTACAAGTCGCTGTATGTGCAGGTCTTGACGGCGGTGATCATTGGCGTGTTGCTCGGTCACTTCAACCCCGAGGTGGGCGCGAGCATGAAGCCGCTGGGCGATGGCTTCATCAAGCTGATCAAAATGATCATCGCGCCGATCATCTTCTGCACGGTGGTAGTGGGTATTGCCGGCATGGAAGACATGAAAAAAGTCGGCAAAACCGGCGGCCTGGCCTTGATCTACTTTGAGGTGGTGTCGACCTTGGCCCTGATCATCGGGCTGGTGGTGGTGAACGTGCTTCAGCCTGGCAGTGGCATGCATGTGGACCCCAGCACGCTCGACACCAAGGGCATTGCGGCCTACACGGCGCCTGGCAAGATGCAAAGCACGGTCGAGTTCTTGCTCAACGTGATCCCAACCTCCGTGGTGGACGCCTTTGCCAAAGGCGAGATCCTGCAAGTGCTGCTGTTCTCGGTGCTGTTCGGCTTTGCGCTGCACAAGTTTGGCGGGCGTGGCACCCAGGTGTTCGACTTCATCGAGAAGCTCTCGCATGTTTTGTTCGACATCGTCGGCATCATCATGAAAGTGGCCCCCATCGGTGCCTTCGGTGCCATGGCCTTCACCATTGGCAAGTACGGTGTCGACTCGCTGTTCTCGCTGGGCAAGCTCATGGGCGCGTTCTACCTGACGTGCTTGCTGTTCGTGTTTGGCGTGCTGGGCATCATCAGCCGCCTGCATGGCTTCAGCATCTTCAAGTTCGTTCGCCACATCAAAGAAGAATTGCTGATCGTGCTGGGCACTTCATCGTCTGAGTCGGTGCTGCCGCGCATGATGGAAAAGCTCGAAGGCTTGGGCGCACGCAAGTCGGTGGTCGGTCTGGTCATCCCGACGGGCTACTCGTTCAACCTGGATGGCACCTCGATTTACCTGACGATGGCCGCGGTGTTCATTGCGCAAGCCACCGACACGCCCATGACCTTGACGCAGCAGATCACTTTGCTGGCTGTGTTGCTGCTGACGTCCAAAGGTGCTGCGGGCATCACGGGCAGCGGCTTCATCGTGCTGGCTGCTACCTTGTCGGCCGTGGGACATGTGCCCGTCGCAGGCCTGGCCTTGATCTTGGGCATTGACCGCTTCATGTCAGAGGCCCGCGCACTGACCAACATGGTGGGCAACGGTGTGGCCACGCTTGTGGTGGCCAAATGGACGGGCGATCTGGACATGCAAAAGCTCCAGTCCACCCTGAACGCACCCGCCGCAAAATGAGTTTTGTGTGAACGCCCGTTGAGGCGCTCAGGGCGCTCAGGGCGTTCAGGGCGTTCAGGGCGTTCAGCGCATTTTAAGCTGTGTCACGCGGCTCATGGCCAGGCCTGCTGCGGCTGTTCGGGTTTCAACGCCGAGCTTGGCAAACACGTGCTCCAGTTGCTTTTTGACCGTGGCGGGGCTGCTGCCCAGGATGTCGCCAATGTCGCGGTTGGTCTTGCCCTTGACCACCCAGTACAGCACCTCGCCTTCGCGCGTGGTGAGTTTGAACTCCTGGCTCAGGGCGTCCATGGCAGCTTGGTCTGAGCTTTCTTGCATCACCAGCAGCCACTCGTCGTCGCCGGTGGGCTGGTGCAAAGCAAAGCTCAAGCGACTGGCGCCTTGATTGACGGCCCACAGGGGGGGAGACACCGGTGGTGTGCCTTGGGCCGCGTCTTGCAAAGCGCGCTGCACCGCTGTGCCCAGCCAGTCGACCAACTCGGGCGGCGAGACGGTGTCGGGCGAGTCAAAATAGCGCTGCATCAGGGTGCGCGCCAAAGGCGTTTGCCACAAGATGCGGCCATCGCTGACGCGCACGGTGAGCGATGCATGGCCGAACGCATCCAAAGCGTTGCGAGCCTGGCGGGCCTGACGCGCGCTTTGCATGTGAGATGCAATGCGTGCCAGCACCTCACGGGGCCGCAAGGGCTTGATGACGTAATCGACCCCACCGGCATCAAACGCAGCCACCACGTGCTCGGTCTCGGTCAAGCCAGTCATGAACACGATGGGGATGTGAGCGGTTTCAGGCTGGGCCTTGAGCCGACGCGCCACCTCGAAGCCATCGATGCCGGGCATGATCGCGTCCAGCAAGATGATGTCTGGCACGGCCTGGCTGGCACGCTGCAACGCCGCCTCGCCGTGCGTGGCCACCAGCACGGTATAGCCCGCTTCGTCCAGAGCATCGTGCAAGAGCGAGAGGTTGTCGGGCACATCGTCCACGATGAGGACGACGTCGGTGCGGCTGCGGTCGAGTCTCTCAAACATGGGGGGTACAGCGGCTTTCGTGGTGAGCGTGGTCAGGCACGTGATTGTGCCTGGGCCAAAGCCTGCGTCAGCAAGTGCGCCATGGCATCGAGCTGAAACTGTTTGGCCATGCCGCGCAAGCGCTGCACGAAGGCCTCGCAATGGGGCTCCGCCACTGCGATCTGATCGAGCGCTTTGTGCACCCCGCGGATGTAGCCGGCATGGATCTGGTCTTCCAGGCTGTGCAAAGCCGCCAACGAAGGCAGCAATTCGGCGTCACCATCAGCTGCCTTGCCTGTTGGCGCGCTGACCGCCGCATCCACACGCTCGGCCATGATCCATTGCAACTGCAGGCGCTTGCCCAGCCAATCCAGCAACTCGCCCACGCGCACGGGTTTGACGATGAAGTCGTCGGGTGTGATGCCCACGTCGTTGTCCAAAGCCTTGTCAAAGGCATTGGCCGACACGATGGCGGCAGGTGCAGCGCTCAAGCCCTCAGCCTGAATGGCGCGCAAGGTGGCCCAGCCGTCCAGCCCTGGCATGGCCAGGTCCATGAAGATGGCGTGAGGCTTGAGGCCGCTCGGACTGTGCTTGAGCTGGCCCAGGCAATCGACGCCCGACGCCAGGGGCGTGACCTCGAACCCCAAGGGCTCGAGCACGCGCACCAGCAAGCCACGATCGGCCTCTTCGTTGTCAACCACCCAAATGCGCTGGCGCTCGCCCACATACCCCGTGCGCTGCCCACGGACCACCACGCGAGGCACATCGGCCGCGCGCACCTGCGGCAAAAACAAGCGGATGCTGAAGGTGGTGCCCAGCCCCAAGGTGCTGCTCACGCGCATTTCACCACCCATGAGGTCGGTCAGCATCTTGCTGATGGTCAAGCCCAGGCCCGTGCCACTGGCCGAGTGCCCAGCCGCAGACGACCCGCGGGCGAAGGGCTCGAACACCTTATCGATCTCGTCTTGCGAGATGCCTGGGCCAGTGTCGGTGATGTCCACCTGGGCGATCTCGCGGGCATAGCGCACCTTGAAGGTCACCTGCCCTTGGGAGGTGAACTTCACCGCATTGCCCAAGACATTGATGAGGATCTGCCTGACACGGCGTTCATCGGCGCGCACGGCCTCCGGCAAGGCGGGGTCGATGTCGGCCACGAAGCGCAGGTGCTTGGCGCGCGCCTCGTGTTCGATCAGGCCGGTGATCTGCTGCAGCAAGTCACCCAGGCGCACGGGCTTGACATCCAGCGTGAGCTTGCCGCCTTCGATGCGGGCGATGTCCAGCGTGCCTTCAATCAACGACAGCAAATGGTCGCCGCCCCGCTTGATCACGCCCACCGCGTGCTTGACGTGTTCGGGCAGGCGCTGGTCTTCATCGAGCAATTGTGCGTAACCCAAGATGCCATTGAGCGGCGTGCGCAGCTCGTGGCTGATGGTCGATATGTAGCGGCTCTTGGCCTGGTTGGCCTGCTCGGCCGTTTGCTTGGCTTGCTGCAACTTGTCGTCGGTGATGCGGTGCAGGTCGATTTCGCGCACCAGCAAATGCGTCTGACGGTTCGATTCTTCTTGCGCCACTTGCCGGCTCTTGTGCGTCAGCACCACCCACCAGGCCACCACGCCCAGCACCAAGGCCAACGCGGCAAACACCTTGACGAAGGCCGCGCGCAGCATGTCGGCCGCCGCTTCGGTTGAGGTGAGGTCCAGCACGTCGAGGTCGCGGATTTGCTGTTGGTAGACCAGGCCAAACACACCCGCCAACAGCGGCGTGAGCACCAGCATCACCAGCAGGAACTGGCCCAATTCGGTGTCGAGCCTTTGCCATACAGCCTGCGGCATCAAGCGCTGGCCCACCTCTCGCCATTGCTGGGCCCAGCTCGCTTTGGGCTTGCACAGGTCTTGGCAGCGGGCATCAAGCGAGCAGCAGAGCGAACAAATGAAGCCCTGGTACGCGGGGCAATGGGCCACGTCGTCTTGCTCGTATTCAGATTCGCACACCGTGCAGCGGTGCAAGGCGCGCAAACGGATCACCTTGGCCAGAGGGGCGCCGTCCGATGGCAATACAGCCTGCGTCGCCCCCGAAGCCGCGCCTGCCGAGCAGCCTGCCAGCGCCTCGCCTTGTGCCCCGACCTGAGCGAAAGGCTGGCGCGCCAAGTAATAGCGCCCTTGCGTGCGCCAGGCAATCAGGGGCGAGGTCAGCAAGGCCACCACCATGGCGATGACGGCCGAAAACGCTTGGGCATAGTCCCCCAACCACCCCACATAAGCCATGACCGACACCATAGAAGCCAAGCCCATGGCGCCCACGCCCACGGGGTTGATGTCAAACAGGTGCGCCCGCTTGAACTCGATCCCCTGGGGAGACCAGCCCATGGGCTTGTTGATGACCAGGTCGGCCACCACGGTCATGATCCAGGCAATGGCGATGTTGGAATACAGACCCAACACCTTGCTCAGGGCCTGGAACAGGTTCAGCTCCATCAACAACAAGGCGATGACGGCGTTGAACACCACCCAGACCACCCGCCCGGGGTGGCTGTGCGTCACACGCGCAAAGAAGTTGGACCAAGCCAGCGAGCCCGCATAGGCATTGGTCACGTTGATCTTGAGCTGCGAGATCACCACGAACAGCGCCACGGCGGCAATGGCCCATGACTGGTGCGCAAAGACCAGCTCCCAGGCGACGAGGTACATCTGGTTGGGGTCGAGCGCACGTTCAACCGGCACCGACAAGCTGATGGCCAGGTAGGCCAGCAGCGCACCACCCAACATCTTGAGCACACCAGGGATCACCCACCCGGGCCCGCCGACGAACACCGCCGCATACCAGCGCGCCCGATGCCCCGGCTTGGCCTCGGGCATGAAACGCAGGTAATCGGCCTGCTCGCCCATCTGCGTGATCAGGGCCACGCCCACCGTCAAGGCCGAACCAAACGAGAGCAGGTCGAAGCCGGGGTGATCACCCGTCTGACCTGCATAGCCGCTCAGGTCATGCAGGATGCCCGGATGTGCCTGAAACACATACACAAACGGCAGCACCAGCATGCCGAGCCAAATGGGCAAGGTCAGCAACTGCAAGCGGCTGATGATGGTGACGCCGTGGGTGACCAAAGGCACCACCACCAACGCGCAAATCAGGTAGCCCCAGGCAGGGGGGATGTCAAAGGCCAGGTCCAGCGCATAGGCCATGACGGCGGCCTCCAGCGCGAAAAAGATGAAGGTGAACGAGGCGTAGATCAGCGAGGTGATGGTCGAGCCGATGTAGCCAAATCCGGCACCGCGGGTGAGCAGGTCCATGTCGACACCGTGGCGAGCAGCGTAGACGCTGATGGGCCAGCCCGCCAGCAAGATGATCAAGCCGGTGGCCAGGATCGCCCAGAAGGCGTTGACGAAACCGTGATCGACAAGCAGGGTGGCGCCCACGGCCTCAAGCACCAAAAACGAGGCCGCACCGAAAGCCGTGTTGGCCACGCGCCATTCGCTCCAGCGGCGGGCAGAACGCGGGGTGAAGCGCAGCGCGTAGTCTTCGAGCGTTTCAGATGCAACCCAGGTGTTGTAGTCGCGGCGCACCTTGACCACGCGCTGCAAGGCCTCGGTGGCACCGCTGGCCTCGGTGGGCACAGGCTGCGCGGCGGCGGCGCGGGTGGTTTGGTCTGGCTCTTGCATGATGTGGCGTTATCGTGGGCATGGCGTCGCAATTTCGATGCCGTCCACCTCATTTGCACCCACACGCCCCATGGAACTGACCCCACGCGAAAAAGACAAGCTGCTGATCTTCACGGCAGCCTTGCTGGCCGAGCGACGCAAAGCACGCGGGCTCAAGCTCAACTACCCAGAGGCCATCGCCCTGATCACCGCCGCCATCATGGAAGGTGCGCGTGATGGCAAAAGCGTGGCAGCCCTCATGAGCGAAGGCAAAACCGTGCTGACCCGCGAAGACGTCATGGACGGCGTGCCCGACATGATCCCGGACATCCAGGTCGAGGCCACCTTCCCCGACGGCACCAAATTGGTAACCGTGCACCAACCCATTGCATAAATTGCATCAAAACGCACCACGGTGGCGCAAATCGGCGCTGAGTCGCCCGTATCCCGCCCCGTGAAACCACACAACACTCCCACACACCCACAGAAAGCACCAGCATGAAACACGCACATCTCGTTTCAGTTGCCCTTCGTGCCGCAGGCGCCCTGCTCCTGTCGACAAGCCCGGCTTGGGCTCACGAAGGCCACGGCATGCCTGGCATCAGCCACTGGCACAGCAGCGATGCGTTCGGCTTTGTGGGCATCGCCGCCGTGGTAGCCCTGGCCGTGTGGTTCAGCAAGGGCGACCAATGATCCCCGGCGAGCTGATCATCGATGGGCCCGACTTGGCCATCAATGTGGGCCGGCGCAGCATCACCCTGGTGGTTGAAAACGCGGGCGACCGCCCCATCCAGGTCGGCTCGCACTACCACTTTGCCGAAACCAACGGCGCCTTGAGCTTTGACCGCACCGCGGCGCAAGGCATGCGCCTGAACATCGCCTCGGGCACGGCGGTTCGTTTCGAGCCCGGCCAGCAACGCACCGTTGAGTTGGTTGACTACGCGGGCGACCGGGTCGTGTATGGCTTTCGCGGCCTGACCCAAGGCCCCCTCTGAGCAGCGCTCAAGCACGCACGAACACGCGCCCAAAAGAGCAAACAGGACACACAAGATGGCAAGCATCCAGCGACGCGCCTACGCCGAAATGTTCGGCCCCACCGTGGGCGACCGACTCCGTCTGGCAGACACCAACCTGATCATCGAGGTCGAGCAAGACCTGACCCTGCGCTCTGGCGGCTACGGCGAAGAAGTCAAGTTTGGCGGCGGCAAAACCATCCGTGACGGCATGGGCCAAAGCCAGCGCGTCAATGGCCCCGGCGCGGGCGACGCGTTCGACTGTGTGCTGACCAACGCCCTGATCCTCGACCACAGCGGCATCATCAAGGCCGACATCGGCATCAAGGCCGGCCGCATCGTCAAGATCGGCAAGGCGGGCAACCCCGATGTGCAACCGGGCGTGGACATCGTCATTGGCCCCGGCACCGAGATCATCGCGGCCGAAGGCATGATCGTGACCGCAGGCGGCATCGACACCCACATCCACTTCATCTGCCCGCAGCAAATTGAAGAAGCCCTCAACAGCGGTGTGACCACCATGATTGGCGGCGGCACGGGCCCCGCCACGGGCACCTTCGCCACCACCTGCACGCCCGGCCCCGAGAACATCGCCATGATGCTCAAGGCCGCTGAGGCCTTCCCGATGAACCTGGGCTTCTTGGGCAAGGGCAACGCCAGCCAACCGGCGGCTTTGCGCCAACAGGTGGACGCCGGCGTGATCGGGCTCAAGCTGCACGAAGACTGGGGCACCACGCCCGCAGCCATCGACACCTGCCTGAGCGTGGCCGAAGAGGCCGACATCCAGGTGGCCATCCACTCTGACACCCTGAACGAGTCGGGCTTTGTGGAAGACACGGTTGCTGCCTTCAAGGGCCGCACCATCCACAGCTTCCACACCGAAGGTGCGGGCGGCGGCCATGCGCCCGACATCATGAAGGTGGTGGGCGAGGCCAATGTGCTGCCTTCGTCAACCAACCCCACACGCCCCTTCACGGTCAACACCATCGACGAGCACCTCGACATGCTCATGGTGTGTCACCACCTGGATGCGTCGATTGCCGAAGACCTGGCCTTTGCCGAAAGCCGCATCCGCCGCGAGACCATCGCTGCCGAAGACATCCTGCATGACCTGGGCGCCATCAGCATGTTCAGCTCTGATTCGCAGGCGATGGGCCGCGTCGGCGAGGTGATCATGCGCACGTGGCAAACGGCGCACAAGATGAAGTCCCAGCGCGGCAAGCTGCCCGGCGACAGCGACCGACACGACAACTTCCGCGTCAAGCGCTACGTGGCCAAGTACACCATCAACCCTGCCTTGGCGCATGGCGTGGCGCACGAAGTGGGCAGCATTGAAGAAGGCAAGTGGGCCGACCTGGTGCTGTGGAAGCCCGGCTTTTTTGGTGTCAAACCCAGCCTGATCCTCAAAGGCGGTTTCATTGCGGCTGCCGCCATGGGTGACCCGAACGCGTCCATTCCCACCCCTCAGCCGGTGCACTTCCGGCCCATGTTCGGCGCCTTCGGTGGCGCGGTGGCGCGCACATCCTTGACCTTCATGAGCCAAGCGTCGATTGCCGCTGGCCTGCCCGCGCAATACGGCCTGGCCAAGCGCACCGTGGCAGTCAAAGGCTGCCGCAGCGTCAAGAAGGCCGACATGGTGCACAACGCCTACATGCCCGTGATGGAGATCGATGCGCAGACCTACCACGTGCGCGCCGACGGCTTGTTGTTGACGTGTGAGCCAGCCACAGAACTGCCCATGGCGCAGAGGTACTTTTTGTTCTGAGGGCTGGCGGTCAACAGCCCAACGGCAACAAGGCTGGCTGGGCACATCGGCCATCAGGCTGAGTCTGGAATGCCTCAAGCCGGGAGGCCCGGTTGCCGAGAAATACCTTGCGCAAACGTCTTTTCACCCGAGTGACAAGCGCAGCAAGGAGACGCCTCATGCTCAAGCACGCCGTGGCTTTGGCCGCAACCGTCGCATTCGCTTCCCAAGCGTTTGCGCAAGTCAGTGAAACCCAAGCAAAACTCGCTGCTCAAGAGCTTCGTTTGCTGGTCACTGAGGGCACAGGCGTGATCAACGACCTGCAGCCAGAAATCAACGCTGGAACCTTGCAAAAGGAGTTCGCCCAGATTGATGCGCTGCTCGGCAAACTGCAAGCGCGCTACAGCAAGGTCGCAGGGGCCCCCATCGACACCAAGGAGGCCGGACTGGTCGGCGACATTCGCCGAGCCTACATCCAAGCCTACAAAGACACCCTGACGAAGAAACAGGCCGCCATGTCCAAAGGTGGGCAGGATGCTTTGGTGCCTGCGCATTTTCGTGCCTTGGTTCTCAAAGATTTCAACAAGGCCATGGCTGGCAGGATCAACGCCTACGCGACCAACCGCGACAGCGAGCTCATCAACAGCGACTGGTCTGTGAAGAACGTCATGAGGCATTCCCCGCTGTTGAGTGAGGCAAAGGCGCTGGTCGACACTGGCAGCCAAGAGCCCACACTCAAACGCTTCGACAAGAACTACATGGGGTACTGGCCCATGAAACTGCAAGCTGCATGCGTGGCTTGCCATGCCCAAAACGGCTTGAAACAGCAGGTCGGCCAGTTCGGTGGCGCCTTGATTGCCGACGTTCCCATGCAGTGACGACAGGACACGTGATGAGGATCAAGCAATTGTTGATGTTGCTGCCAGCTGGCTTGCTGGCCCTTCTGCTCGCCAACGTCGTTCTCGGCTGGGGGCAGAATCAAAGCAGCCGCGAACGCTTTGAGCAGGTTCGCAAGGCGCAGGCCTTGGGGGCAGCCACAGCGCAAACCCAATCGCTGTGCGCCGACTTGACACCCCTTGCGGTGTCATGGACCCTGACACGACGCAACTCCCAAGCGACCCTGTATCGCGATGGCAAAACCAACTGCCTCAAAAGCCTCTCGAACATTCCAGTGGATGACGGGCACGTCAACGAAGCAGCGAGCAAAGTCAAACAGGAAATCATCGCGTTGACGACCCTGCTTGAGGACATCCAGGCAGCGCACGCTGATGAAGAAAAGATGGTCACGGTGGGGCGACTTGAGCGCGAAGTCAAACCGCTGAGCGTGGCCATCGACAAGCGCCTTCGCACCATGTCTGAGAACGCGCGCCAGCAGGTGGGCGCCGCAATGGACAGCGTCGAGTCTCAACAGCGCCATGCGATGTTGGCTGTGGTGGCGTTGAGTGCCTTGGGCATGCTTGGCGGGGCCGCCCTGGTGTGGTTTGTCAACCGGCGATTGCTCAACGCATTGAAGCGGGCCATCGACATGGCACAGGCGCTGGCCCAGGGTGATTTGCGGCATCCGACAGGCACCCATCACAACGACGAGATCGGTACGTTGATCACGGCGATGGACCAAGCCCGCAGCGCCTGGGTCATTGCCATCGGACGCATCCAGCAAGCCACGCACGCCATCACCAATACATCCAAAGACATCGCTCAGGGCTCTGACTCTCTCTTGGAGAGCAGCCAGACTGCTGCGTACCACCTGCAAAGCACGACCACGTCCATGGACGGCCTGCTCGGCATCGTGAACCGATCGACCCAAAGTGCTGCCGAAGCCAACACGCTGGCAGAAGGGGCCAACAAGACTGCCAGCAGTGGCAGCCTCGCCGTGGGCGAGGTGGTGGGTACCATGGATCAGATCAGATCTTCCTCCAGCAAGATCTCCGACATCATTGGGGTGATCGACGGCATCGCTTTTCAGACCAACATCCTGGCCCTCAATGCAGCCGTGGAAGCCGCACGCGCTGGCGAACAGGGGCGAGGCTTTGCTGTGGTGGCATCCGAGGTGCGTGCATTGGCTAAACGCTCGTCCACGGCCGCTGGTGAAATCAGGGGGCTGATCGGGGAATCGGTGGACCGCGTGAACTGTGGGGCAATCAGTGCCAGCGGTGCAAACAAGCAAATCGATGCCGTTGGACAGGCCATCGGTCAAGTCTCTGTGATCATTCATGACGTGGCACAGGCGGCCAAGCAGCAGAACCAGGAACTGCTGGATTTGGCCAAGTCGGTGAACGAGCTCGACATGCTGACGCAGTCCAACGCGGCGAAAGTGCTCCAGTGGTCCACGGCGGCAGACGGATTGCAAGATCAGTCGCTTCAGCTGGCAGAGCTGGTCAAAGGCTTCCGCCTGCCGGCCACATGCGAAGCCGAATGAAACGCCCGAGATGGCGCTCGACGCCCAGACCTGCCATGTGCGCGGCCATGTGCGCGGAATTGCCGATGGCCCAGCGCTACTTCCTCTTCTGACTGCGCGGGCCTGCACCACGGGCTTGTCAAGCCCTAAAACGCAGCCCCCGTTCTCCCAAGACATAGGGGGGGACACCGCAAGGCGATCTCAGTAACCTCCGCACAAATGTGAATTTTTGTGGAGTGCCTGATGCCGAACGTCCCCTTTCGAAAGCTCGCTCTTGCGTGCTTGATCGCCTCAAACCTGCCGATGGCCGTGGCCACGTCGGCTGCGCTGCTGGCCGGCATGGCCAACGCGCAAAGCGCGCCCGCTTCGGCGCCGCTGGACGAGCAGTATCGCCAAGGCCTGTACCAACGTGAAACGGGGCAGCCCTATTCGGCCATCGACACGCTTGATGCGATCTTGGCGGCCAACCCTTCGCTCAACCGTGTGCGCCTCGAACTGGCCGTCGCCTATTACCGAACACTGAATTTTGCGAAGGCCAAAGAGCAGGCCCAGCGCGTGCTTGACGACCCCAAAACACCTGAGGCCGTCAAGCTGTCGGTGCTGTCGTTCTTGAAAACGCTGGAGTTGGAAGAGCGCATCGCCACCAACAACGCGCACAAGATCGAGCCCTCGGTGTCGACGGGCTTGTTCTACGACAGCAACGTCAACGCTGGCCCCGACACCAGCATCCTGGGCAATGGCCTGGTCCTCAATGACGGCAGCCTGGCCCACCCTGACTGGGGCTACTTGGCCCAAGCTGCGCTGACCCACAACTGGATCTCGGCGTCGCCCACTCGCTTCGGCGAATCGACCGGCCGGCTGGGCTGGACAACCCAGCTGAGCGGCTATCACAAGGGCTACAAGCGCTACAACGAATACGACCTCGGCGTGCTCAGCCTCGCCACCGGGCCGACGCTCAACCTGGGCTCACTGGGCCGAGCCAACATCAACCTCCAGGCAGACAAAATCACCCTGGGCAGCGAAAACCTGGGCTCGTTCTACTCGATCAGCCCGTCAACCTCGGTGCGCTTGACACCCGGTGGCGAACTGTCGATCGACGGCCAATGGACCTACCGACAATTCGATCGACCCATTGATGACGGCCGCCAATCACCTGTGCAATCGGTGGGCCTGAGCTACGGTCACCTGTTCCTGCAAGGCAGCTTGTCTGTTCAAGCAGGGATCAAGCAATTCCGCGAATTTGCGGCCCAAGAGCGCTTCACCAACAAGGGCGACGAATTCTTTGTGGGTGGACGTTACCGAGCTTGGCCCGGCGGCGATGTGTTTGCCCGCACAGCCCTGCGTCTGAGTGATTTCGATGGGCTTGAGCCCACCTTCTCGACGTCACGCAGTGAGCTTGAACAGCGCCTGGAGTTGGGTGTGAGCCATCAGTTCCAAGGCGAATGGCTGAACAAGTGGCAAGGCGCGGCCACGTTCGCACGCGTGCGCAACAAGGCCAACATCAGCTTGTACAGCTACCAGCGAGACACCCTCTTCTTCACCATCGGACGCAACTTCTGAGCGAGGCCACGACCATGAACAACCACACACCCCTTGCCGCGACGCCACTGCGTGCCCAACAGCCCAGCCCCTTCGCGCGCGGCGCCTTGGCTTACCTTGCACTCGCCATGGCTGCCACGACCGCACAGGCCGCCGCGTCCAACGACGACCTGCAGCGCGTCAAGCTGTATGGTCAGGTGAGCATTGCCGAAGACACCACCGACAGCTGGGGCCCTTGGAACAGCTTTGAAGCCCCGGCAGCCGGCCCCGGCGCAAGCCTTGCCTCGCCAGTGGGCGCCAACCCTGAGTTTTATCGCCCTCTGCCTCAAACCACCACACCTCAGGTCCCCGCCGCAACCGGCCTGGGCTGCTTGGGTGGGGGACTGTGTGGGTTTGGCGCCATCGAAGGCGAAACGAGCACCAACGCGGGCTACAGCTCACTGGTGCCCACCGCTGTGCTGTTCACAGGCAAGGTCGAAGTGCCCGACACACAGATCCCACTGCTGCCCCAGGCCATCACGTTGAACGCTCAGGCGTTGGGACAAGGCGCCCCGGTCGTGTTTGCCGATACCGGCGTGTTGAACCGCCGACTGATGGACGGCGAGGGCTCGCCAGGGGTGTCTTACAAGCGCCTGGCGCAGACAGAGTCACCAACAGGTCCACACACCGAGTTGTTCGAGCTCAGTGGCTACGCGTACCAGCAAGGGCACAACGCAGAAGCCACACAGGTCGCGCAAGCCCAACTGTATGCAGGGATCAGCGACTATGTCCGCGGCAGCGACGGCGAATCCATGACCTACAACAGCCAGACCCGCTCCGGGCCCGTCGTGATCGGCTACGCCACCAGCGACACCGACCTGTCGGCACTGCGAGCCAGCAACGCCTCTGCCGCCTACTTTGGCTACGGCAGCGACTCGAACAGCCAAGTCCGCTTGGAGGTTCAGTTCGGCGCGGGCACGTGGCAGGGGTCATGGAACGGCGGCGCAGACGGTCAGGTTTACACCAGCGACGCTCAATTGAGGGGTCAAGTCGGCTTCACCGCTGCAGGCACGATCAATGGCGCCAACATCGTCTCCACGTCGGTTGGCACGACCGACGCGGGCGCATCAGTTTCAGGCTTTGTGCGAGGTGCATTCTTCGGTCCACAAGCAGCGGCGGCGGCCGGCGTGGTCGACATCACCAAGACGAATCCGAATGCAATGGTTCAAGCTGATCGGGCCTTGGCTCAACCCGCGGCCATCGCGCCCCGCGTGGTCGTCGAAGGTGGTGGCTACAGCAATGCACGCCATACCGACACCTTCTTGACGACCAGAACCGGCGGCGAGAAATGACCGTGTGGCCGATGCATCAAGGCCCACGCTGATCTTGAAAGCCACCTTCTCAGGTGGCTTTTTCATGCGCGCCACGTCATGACACGAATGCTCCCAACCGGCAAATAGGGACAACATGATCCGTTCGGATCATTATTCAAAAAGTTTTGATGAAGTTTTTGTGACGAACATCAAGACGCGCATGGCGGCACCGAAAAAGCGCCAGTGACGGCAGTTCATGGCAGCATCCACCACCGAAGTGGCCGTCATCGCCAGGGCTTCCAGGGGGGCATGCCACGGCGCTCGCGGAACCGCCCTCCTCTGATCGGGTACCGATGACGCGCCTTGTTCGTTTGCATGACTGGCCCATTGGTCAGCGTTTAACCTTGGCCTTTGGACTCATCCTGACCCTGATGTGCGCCATTGCGGCGCTGGGCCTGATCAGCATGGCGCACGCCAGGGTGATGCACCAGACCTTCCTGCAGGCTTCGGCGCAGCAACAACAAGCGGACCGCGTCCAAGCCCTGCTGGAGCTGGACCTCAGCAAAACACAGGCGATCATCCGTTCGGTGGGCATGCCCGAAGTGGCTGATCGATTCAAGCCGGACCTCCAGGTGCTCGACGCAGAGATCAAACGCACGCTGTCTGCCATGGGGGCATCTGCGCAGGCCGACATCACCCAGGCCACTGACGACATGAGCAGTGCCTACGAACGCTACCGCACGGGACGTGATCAAGTGCTCACGCTGGTCGAGACCGGCCAAACACTTCAGGCCAATGAACAGGAGCTCACCGTGCTGTCGCCTGCGGCCAGCGAGGTGCAGCGCAGCAGCAAGGCTTTGCAAGCCCGCGTCACGCTGAATGCCACACGCACGCAGTCGCAATTTGAGGACAACACGCAATGGTCTCGCGGACTGATCGCTGGCTTGGCTTGCGTCACGTTGGCAATGGGTGCGACGTGGGCATGGTGGATCGCACGCTCGATCAGCGGCCCAGCGCGGGTGGCCGTGGCGCTGAGCGAAGCCCTCGCCCAGGGCCGCCTCCAACGCACGGCTCCCACCCACGGCCGTCAGGATGAATTGGGTCGCATGCTGCAGTCCATGCACCACATGAGCCAGCGCCTGATCCACTTGACGAGCGAGGTCCGTCAACAATCGGCGACGCTCGCCAGCACCTCGCATGGTGTGGCCACGGGCGCTGACACACTATCCCACAGCGCACGCGAGCACGTCGAGGCCTTGGTTGAAGCCCAGCAGGCTCTTCACGCCATCGAGTCAGGCATACACGACAACTTGGCACAATCACAGCTGGCCAGCACCTTGGCCGACGACGCCCGCCAGATGGCGCACACCGGGCGCGCCTCCATGAGCGAGGTGATTGACACAATGCGTGGCATCAACGAGTCCAGCCAGCGCATGGCCGACATCATCGGCGTCATCGACGGCATCGCCTTTCAAACGAACATCCTGGCGCTGAACGCGGCTGTGGAAGCCGCACGTGCAGGTGAACAAGGCCGTGGCTTTGCGGTGGTGGCCGCTGAGGTTCGTTCATTGGCGCAGCGCTCGGCCCTGGCTGCCCGCGAAATCAAACAGCTCATCACGGCCAGCACCGAGCGCATCGCCAAGGGCGCCAACATGGTCAAGCAAACCGGCAATGCCATTGCGCAATTGCAAGCGGGCATCGAGCAGGTGGCCACCTTGATGCAAGCGCTCACGCACAGCAGCGCGCAGCACGCCACGGGCATCGAGGCGGTGTGCCGCACTGTGCATCACCTGGACGAAACCACGCAACGCAACCTGCAACTCATGGCCCGCAGCAACGAGGCTGCGGCCGATTTGAAAGCGCAAGCGGCCGGTTTGATGGCAACCGTCTCGGTGTTCGAAGTCAGCACCTGAGGCGGCGCTGGGGTTTTGGCCAAAAGCCACCGCGCCAGGGCGGGCAATTGGTTAGCATCTGCCACCGCTCATCAGGGTGGTGGCAGCTCCGCCGTTCGCTGCACACACAACGGCTTTGCCCCTCGCCAACCGTTGACACGCTCTGCCACCCACCCAACCGGCCATGACCGGGCCATTTTGTGGCTGTCGTTGGCCGCGTTCGCCAGTGCGGCATCCACACGCTTGTGTGACCCCATGCTCCCCGACCTGGGCAGAGCCTTCAGCACCAGCCACAGCGACACGGCCAAGGTCGTGTCCGCGTATGCCATGGCATACGGTCTGTTGCAGGTGTTCTTCGGCCCATTGGGCGACCAACTGGGCAAATACCGCCTGATCGCTTTCACAACCCTGTTGAGCACCTTGGGCTCGCTGATGGCCACGTTCGCGACTTCCCTGGACGGCCTGATCCTGGCGCGTGTGCTGACCGGGGTCACGGCGGCTGGCGTCATCCCCTTGGCCATGGCCTGGATTGGCGACACCGTGCCTTACGAGCAGCGACAAACCACCCTCGCCCGCTTCCTGATCGGACAGGTCTTGGGTGTGGTCGGTGGCCAGTTCATTGGCGGCACTTTTGCAGACACCCTGGGCTGGCGCAGCGCTTTCGCGTTCATGACACTGCTCTATGCAGTGATCGGCACCGCCGTGCTGGTGGCATCGCGACGCAATCCGATCACCCGCCACACGCCACTGGCAGCAAGCACCCCAGCTGGGGTTTGGGGGCAGGCCGCCACGGTTTTGCGCGCGCCGTGGGCCCGCGTGGTGCTGCTGGTGGTGTTCATTGAAGGCGCCGTGATTTTTGGGGCGCTGGCCTTCGTGCCCAGTTACATCCACACGCGCTTCGGCTTGAGCCTCACGGCCGCTGGCGCCCTGATGGCCTTTTTCGGGCTGGGCGGGCTGTCTTACGTGCTGTTCGCCAAACACTTCGTCAAACGCTTTGGCGAGGTGGGCTTGACGCTGCTGGGCGGCGGGGCCATTGCCGCAGCCTGGCTGCTGTTGGTTGCTGCGCCCGCATGGGGCTGGGCTGCGCTGGCCTGCTTCCTCAGCGGTGTGGGCTATTACGCCATGCACAACACGCTGCAAACCAACGCCACACAAATGACCCCATCGGTGCGTGGCACGGCTGTGTCCCTGTTCGCCTCGTGCTTTTTCATCGGGCAATCGCTGGGCGTTTCGGTGGGCGCGATGGGCATCGAGCGCTTTGGCATGGCATCGCCTTTTTGGATCTCGGCCGCGCTGCTGCCCTTGCTCAGCGTGGGGTTTGCCGCGGCACTGAAACACCACCCGCGGGGCTGACCATGCCTTGCTTGTGCACAATTCTTGCGTAACATCGACCACATGCTGACCGTCAACAAACTCATTCCCCAAGGCCAGGGCTTGGCCGCTGTGCTCATCAAGCGCGCAGCCACCCTCGAAATCGACTGGGACGTGCGCCAGAAAAGCCGCTTTGACGCCACCGACAACACTGGGCGACAGCTCGGCGTTTTCTTACCCCGAGGCACCCTCGTGCGCGGCGGCGACGTGCTGGTGGCCGAAGATGGCTCGATGGTGCGGGTGGTGGCACAGCCCCAAGGCGTGCTGGTGATCACGCCTTGCGCCAGCCATGGCCGCGCCTTTGACCTGGTGCGTGCGGCCTACCACCTGGGCAACCGCCACGTCCAGATCGAGCTGCAACCCGATCACCTCAAGATCGAGCCAGACCACGTGCTGGCCGACATGTTGCGAGCCATGCACCTGACGGTGACCGAAACCTTGGGTGCCTTTGAACCCGAGGGCGGTGCCTATGCCGCGGGCGGGCATGGACACAGCCATGGGCATGAACACGAGCACAAGCCCGCCGAGCCCCATGTGCACGGCCCTGGCTGTGGCCACGATCATGGCCACGCGGACGGTGGACATCATGGCGACCACGACCACGCCACCCCGCCCGCCGTCGCCACCCGCGGCAAGCCCATTGGCATTGCCATCAAGTCCGAAAGCGCGCCTCACGTGCATGGCCCTGGCTGCAAACACGACCACTGATCGCCACCCATGCCCCGTGTCCTGAGCAAAGCGGCCCCGCTGAGTGCGCCCGCCCGCCTGCAGCTGATGTGGCTGGCCTCGCCCGCCCTGCCAGTGGGTGGTTTCAGCTATTCCGAGGTGCTCGAATCAGCCATCGACTCGGGCCGCGTCAGCAACGAGGCCCAAGCCAGTGCCTGGCTGGTTGACCAGCTGCACCTGAGCCTGGCCAGGGCCGATCTGGCTGTGGTCAGCAAGGCCGTCTCAGCTTGGGCGCGCGGCGACTTGGATCGTGTCACCGAGCTGAACCGATGGGTCACGCAAACACGTGAGACGAGCGAGCTGCGTCTGCAAACCGAGCAAATGGGCCGATCCCTGGTCGAGTGGTTGCGCAATCGCAGCGGCGATGCCAGCCCTATGCACGGCGATGTGCGTCTGGCACAGTGCGCCGCGCTGACCCCCACGCCCACCTGGCCCGTGGCTTTTGCGCTGGCGGTGGCCTTGTGCTTGCCGCATGGCGCGGGCCATGGTCAAAGTCAGGCCATCAGCAGCGAAGCGGTGCAAGAAACCTTGCTCAGCTTCGCCTTCGGGTGGGCCGAGAACATGGTGCAAGCGGCCATCAAGGCCGTGCCGTTGGGCCAAAGCGCAGGCCAGCGCATGTTGCAAGCCCTGATCGACCAGATCCCCGACGCCATTGACCACGCCTTGCGACTGTCTGACAGCCAGCGCCAGGCCTTCACCCCCATGCTGGCCATTTTGAGTGCCCAGCACGAAACCCAATACTCACGCCTCTTCAGATCATGAGCAACCTGCACAACGTCCCTGGCCGCACGAAAAAACTGCCCCCCTTGCGCGTGGGCGTGGGCGGCCCCGTCGGCTCGGGCAAGACCACCTTGCTGGAAATGCTGTGCAAGACCATGCGCGAGCAATACGACCTGGTCGTCATTACCAACGACATCTACACCAAAGAAGACCAACGCTTGCTGACCGTGGCTGGCGCGCTCGAACCCGACCGCATCATGGGTGTCGAGACCGGCGGGTGCCCTCACACCGCCATCCGTGAAGACGCATCCATCAACCTCGAAGCCGTTGACCGCATGCTGGCCAAGTACCCCAACGCCGACATCGTCTTCATCGAGTCGGGCGGCGACAACCTGGCTGCCACCTTCAGCCCAGAGCTGAGCGACCTCACCATCTACGTCATCGACGTCGCAGCCGGCGAGAAAATCCCGCGCAAGGGCGGGCCTGGCATCACCAAGAGCGACCTGTTCGTCATCAACAAAACCGATCTGGCCCCGCACGTGGGCGCCGACCTGGCGGTGATGGAGTCCGACACCCAACGCATGCGCCCCACCCGCCCCTACGCGATGACCAACCTCAAGACCCGGGCCGGCCTGGCCGAGGTGGTTGCGTTCATTGAGCACAAGGGCATGCTCAAGGCAGCCTGAACGGCACGGCAAAACATTCATGTCAGAATGCCGCCCTGCGACGCGTGATGCGTGCGCAGGGTCCGCTCTCCGTAGTTCAATGGACAGAACGGCCGCCTCCTAAGCGACTCAGCAGGGTGGATGAAGTGACCTAAGTTGTTGATTTATATGAAAAGTAAGCCCTACTAATCCCTCGAAATCCACCTTAATCCAAGGCAGTCTTGGAACAAATTTGGCACGCGAAGATGGAAAAGTGAGAGCCAGAAACGACAACAGGTAGCACATGGCTACCTGTTTTTTTATGTGGAGTCTGTCGGTGGTGTCCCCACCAGGAATCGAACCTGGATCTGATTCTTAGGAGGAACCTGTTCTATCCATTGAACTACAGGGACACTTGATCAGCCTCAGACTATAGCATTGGTGCGAGTCTTTAGACAAGAAGTGAATAGAAAATGGTCAGCCAACAACTTATTGATTATTTGAGAGAAAAGACCAAAGGCAAGTTGTTGATGTCGCCTGAACAACTGTCTGAGGAAATCGGAATTCCACCAAAGCAGCAATCAAAGCTCAGGAAAGAAAACCGTTTTCCAATCCCCTTCAAGAACATTGGAAGACTGGTCTACTATTCAATTTATGACGTGGCTAACTTCTTGTTGAATGGTGAAACGACACCAAGCAAAGAAGTTCCAGAAGAAGCACCAGCACCACAGATCACTCTCAAGAAGAAGCCAGCCAAGCCCACAGCGCCAGTTCAGGACTTGTCTCATATCTTCATGCTCAGAGCCTTTGCGAAGTCTTTGGAAGAACGTGCAACGGCTATGCTGAACTTGGCAGAGAACTTGAAAGACTATGCCGACAAGAAAGAAATGAAAGATCGTTTTGAACAGAAGTTCCCAGCAAAGGGTTCAAATGAACCTGTTGTAAAAAAGTAGGATCGCTTTAAGAAGAGTCTTTTAAACCTGGACGCTGGAGATTTTTCAAATGAAACTCCTTCTATCGGATCAAACCGGTAAAAGGATGTCAAAATGAATGAATCAACAGCAACCAAGAGGAATAAACCGATGGCAACAGCAACCCCCACCTTTGACGAACTTCAAGCTCAGATCAAGAAGCTTACTGAACAGGCTCAAGCCGTTCGCAAGACTGAGATTGATGCTGTCCTGACAGACATGAAGGCCAAGATTGAAAAGTATGACCTGACTGCTGATCAACTGGGGTTTAGCTCTACGCCAAAGAGGGCAACTGCCAAGAAGGCTTCTACTAGCACCAAAGAAGCAGTTGTTATGTATAAGAACGGTGACTTGACTTGGTCAGGTGCTGCACGAGGACGAAAACCTAAGTGGGTTATGACAGCACAAGCAGCAGGTGAAGACCTTGAAAAATACCGAGTCAAATAAACAAAACCAATAATAAGAAGCACCCTTTGGGTGCTTTTTCAGTTGACAGTCTCAATCAGCTAATAAAACCATCAATGAATATTTCTCAAGTAGAAGAAAAGGTCAAAGCCCTTGTTGGCAATATTGATCAAGCTGAATTCCTATTCAATCTACTGGATTGCTATGGAAAACCGAAGGCTTCCATAACCCGTCTGAAGATAGCTGGCAAGGGAAGTTACAACCTATCCAAGCAGGCTGATGAGGTTTTGTGGAAAAAGCAGGTCTATTTCAAAGCCACTGAAAGTGACCAACTGCTATCAGTCATTGATGAGATGAAGCATGCGGAGTCTGTCACAAAGCACCAGCCACGTTTCATTATTGCTATCAACTCCACTCACCTACTGGCGATTGATACCAAAACACAAGACACGCTTGACATTCCAATAGTTGAACTAAACAAAAAGTTTGATTTCTTTTTGCCGTGGGCAGGGTTGGAAAAAGCTCAAGCTCAAAGTGAAAATCCCGCAGATGTCAAAGCAGCCGAAAAAATGGCGAAGCTGTTTGACCTTCTTAGAGACAACAACCCAGCCGACACAGCGCAAGAAATCCACGCTCAAAACGTATTCCTATCCAGAATATTGTTCTGCTACTTTGCAGAAGATACAGGCATCTTTGAACCCAAGCTGTTCACGAATCATGTAGCGTCTCATACGACTGAAGACGGTGCTGATCTGGACGACTACTTGCGCAAAGTCTTTGACGTGATGAACCAGGAACACCGTAAGGGTCTTCCTGCTTACCTCACAGACTTTCCCTATGTGAATGGTGGTTTGTTTGCTGACAAGCTAGCTGTACCAAAGTTCAACAGAAAATCCCGTGCCATGCTCATTGAGTGTGGCTCCGATCTGAACTGGTCAGAAATCAACCCTGACATCTTTGGTTCAATGATTCAGGCGGTAGTTGACCCCAGCCAGCGGGGCAACATGGGCATGCACTACACGTCAGTGCCCAACATCATGAAAGTCATTGAACCCCTCTTCCTCAACGAACTGAAGGAAGAATTTGAAAAGCATTCAGATAACAAAGCCAAACTTGAACAATTGCTTCTTCGGCTTGAACACCTGAAGATTTTTGACCCCGCTTGCGGATCTGGAAACTTCTTAATTATTGCTTACAGAGAAATCCGCCAGCTTGAAATGGAGCTTTTCAAGCGACTGCAAGAGCTATCCAAGGAAGGCATGTTCCCGCTGTCTCGGATCAAACTTTCCCAATTTTACGGAATTGAACTTGACGATTTCGCGCATGAAATAGCAATTCTTTCTCTTTGGCTCGCCGAACATCAGATGAATTTGAAGTTCAAGGCGACCTTCGGTCACGCTAATCCTGCACTTCCACTGAAAAGCAGTGCCAATGTGATCTGTCGAAACGCCATTCAAATGGATTGGGCTACTCTTGTTCCTCGCACCACACACGATGAGATTTATCTCATTGGCAATCCGCCATATATTGGAGCCAGCCTTCAAAGCGAGGAACAGAAAGCGGACATTGAAGCAGTCTTCGTGGGAATACACGATGATCGCAAAGTTGACTATATTGCTTGTTGGTTCATCAAGGCGGCACAGTTTATTAGAACCGGCGGAAAATTCTCTTTCGTGACCACCAATTCCGTCAATCAGGGAATTCAAGCAACGATCATTTGGAAACCCATTCTTGGCTGGAATCTAGAAATCTTCTTTGCCCACAAGAGCTTTCCGTGGAGCAACAACGCCAAGAACAATGCTGGTGTGATAGTTTCCATCATCGGTGTTCAAGCGAAGACCACGAGCACGAAAATCCTTTTCCTTGATGGCTTTGAGCACCCAGTTTCCAATATCAATGCTTACCTTGTCAGTGCAGACAATGTTTTTGTTGAAAGTCCAAACAACCCCATTAACGAATTTCCAAAGCTTATTTTTGGTAATAAACCTATTGACTACGGCCACCTCATTCTCAGTGATGAAGAAATGCAGGCTATTGTTTTCGACTTTCCTAATTCAAATCGTCTATTCAAACGACTATACGGTTCTCAGGAGTTCATTAAAGGAGTTATCCGCTGGTGCATTTGGATAGACAATGAGGCCGATTTAACATTAGCCAGGAACACGCCGCCTATCAGTCAAAGAATTGACAGTGTGAGGCATGAGCGATTGAAGGGAACCGGGGTGGCGAAATCATGCGCCAATCGTCCACACCAGTTCTGTATGACGAGAAGACCTGAGTCTTCAATGATAATTATTCCAGAAGTGTCTACAGAGCGCAGGAAATACATTCCGATGGGGTTTCTTGATAACAACGCCATTCCAAGCAATAAAGCGCTGGTTATCTTCGACCCGCAATTATGGATTTTCGGGCTGCTTACGTCTCTAATGCATATGGTATGGGTGAAGTCCATAACAGGGAGACTCGGAAATGGCTTGAGCTATTCTGCTGGCATTTGCTACAACAGCTTTCCACTCCCGACACTGGGTGATCAGGACAAGCGGCGGCTGGAAGAACTGTCGTTAGAAATTCTCGCCGCACGGGAAACGTATTCTGAAAGAAGCATGTCAGAACTATACGACCCTGACGAAATGCCAACGGAACTCTCCCATGCACACCACCGACTTGATATGGCAGTTGACGCCATGTATGCAAAAGGTGAGTTCAAGTCGGACGAGGACAGAATCCGAACACTCTTCAAACTTTACGAAAAAATGACGGGAGTCGCACATGCCTAACATTGTTGATGTCACCTACGAACAGACTGGCCGCAGCACCAGTATCAACAAGTACGGCATGCGGGAAATGCAGGAGCGAGCCTTTGAAGCGCGCACCGCCCAGTACCTGTTGCTCAAGGCTCCCCCTGCGTCTGGCAAATCACGAGCATTGATGTTCATTGCATTGGACAAGCTCATCAATCAAGGTTTATCCAAAGCAATCATTGCCGTTCCTGAAAAATCCATTGGAGGTTCGTTTGACAGCGTGGAACTTAGCAAGTTTGGCTTCTTCGCTGATTGGACTGTTGAACCAAAAAATAACCTCTGCACTCCCGGTGGTGACAAGAGCAAAGTTCAGGCTTTTATCAATTTCCTGAGCAGTGATGCCAAGATACTGATCTGCACACATGCCACCCTACGGTTTGCTTTTGAGGCACTTGAAGAGTCCGAGTTTGACAACGTGCTGCTTGCCATTGACGAATTCCATCACGTATCTGCTGACGGTGAAAATCGTCTTGGCGAACTGCTTAGAACCGTTATGGCGAAGTCAGACGTGCACATAGCAGCCATGACAGGCTCTTACTTCCGTGGCGACAGTGTGCCGGTCCTTCTACCCGAAGACGAAGCTCAGTTCACCAAGGTCAGCTATAACTATTACGAGCAGCTAAACGGCTATACCTTTCTGAAGTCTCTTGGCATTGGCTACCACTTCTATCAAGGCAAATACCTCAGTGCTATTGACGAAGTGCTAGATACGGACCAGAAGACCATTCTGCACATACCAAGCGTGCAGTCAGGCGAGTCCACGAAGGAAAAATATGACGAGGTGGATCGCATACTTGACATCATTGGAACCGTTACCCACCGCGACCCTGAAACTTGCGTCATCTATGTCACTCGTCATGGTGATGGCAAGGAACTGAAGGTTGCTGATCTGGTGCATGACGAACCCAATGCACGTGAACGTATTGTTGAATACCTTCGCCACATTGAAAAGCCAGAAGACATGGATCTGATCATTGCTCTTGGCATGGCAAAAGAAGGCTTTGACTGGAAATTCTGTGAGCACGCTCTTACTGTGGGCTATCGTGGTTCCCTGACTGAAGTCATCCAAATCATTGGCCGCTGCACTCGTGACAGCGACAACAAGAGCCATGCGCAGTTCACCAACCTGATAGCCCAGCCTGACGCAGAAGATGACTTGGTGAAGGTGTCCGTCAATAACATGCTGAAGGCCATCACCTGTTCTCTGCTAATGGAACAAGTGCTTGCACCAAACTTCAAGTTCAAGACCAAGCTGAACGATGATGACAAAAGCACCGGCACAGAGATTAAAGTTCGTGGCCTGAAAGAGCCTTCTTCCAAGCGGGTGAAGGACATCATTGAATCCGACCTTAACGACCTGAAGGCAGCAATCCTGTCTGACGACAAGATTATTAAAGCACTACCGGGTAACGTTGATCCTGAAGTTATCAACAAGGTGATGATTCCGAAAATCATCAAAATAAAATACCCTGAACTTAGCGACGCAGAAGTCGAAGAAGTCCGTCAACATGTTGTTGTTGATTCAGTCATCAAAAATGGCGAAATCAAGCAGGAAGGCGACAAGCGTTTTGTTCGCATGGCAGACAAGTTCATCAACATTGATGACCTACACATTGACCTGATTGATCGGGTCAATCCGTTCCAGAAGGCATTTGAAATTCTGTCCAAGTCCCTCACCACAAAAGTTTTCAAAATCATTCAAGACACCATTGAAGCGACTCGTGTGCAGATGAGTGATGAAGAAGCTGTTTTGCTGTGGCCCAAGATCAAGGATTTCTTCAAGGTCCAAGGCAGAGAACCCAATATCAATTCTCTGGACCCACTTGAACGCCGTATGGCTGATGCCCTGGTCTACCTCAAGGCTCAACGCAGACAGCAAGGGGTTTAGCCGTGGAGAAGGACGACCTCCTAAAAATCCTGCAAGACGATGACTTGGGATTGCTCAGCATCAAACCCAAGCGTGCTGCTATTACTGTTGATGAACGGCTGCTTCAGTCGTTCCAACAAATCAATGATTTTTACCGTCAGCACAACAAAGAACCCGAATCTAACCCGGCCAACATTCTAGAATTCCAACTCTTCAACAGGTTGAAGGGATTGCGGACTAGCAAGGAAAAATGTGAAGCGTTGCAGGAGGTGGATGAGTTCCACTTGCTTAAGTATGTAGAGCCAGCCAAGCCAATCACCTCAGTAGCGGACATCTTCAAGGACGACTCTTTTGGCCTGCTGGATGACGATGCAGCAAGTATTTTTGACCTCAAGCACGTCCCTAGATCCCCTATGGACATGCCTGAGAAGATTGCACAGCGCAAGCGCTGCAAGGACTTTGACCAGTTTGAGCACCTGTTCAAACAGTGCCATGCTGAACTGAAGGCTGGCATTCGTGAGGCACGGCAGTTCACTGGAGAACAGCAAATCCAGCCAGGTCACTTCTTTGTGCTGCATGGCATCATGGTCTATGTGTCGGAGGTTGGCGAGAAGGAAGTGAAAAACGGCAAGGTCAACGCACGGCTTCGCTGTATTTTTGAGAATGGCACCGAGTCAAACATGCTGCTTCGCTCCCTTGCCACTGAGCTCTATAAAGATGAGACAGGCCGGCGTATCCTGGACCACCATGAGAAGGCTCTAGAGGCTCTGGAACAGATACAAGCTGACGATGAGAAGTCAGGCTACCTTTACGTGCTCCAGTCTCTCAGCCAAGTGCATGAGATCGCCAACACCAAGAACCTCTACAAGATTGGTTATTCCACTGTTCCCGTTCAGGAGCGGGTCAAGAATGCAGTGGAAGAGCCAACCTACCTCATGGCCAAGGTGAAGGTTATTTCAGTGTTTGAGTGCTACAACCTCAATCCACAGAAATTTGAATTACTGCTTCATACCTTTTTTGGCAGGGCTTGTTTGAACGTGGATGTCTTTGACAAACAAGGAAAACGGTTTTCACCTAGAGAATGGTTCATTGCACCGTTGCATATCATTGAAGCAGCAGCCAACATGTTGATCAACGGTGATATTGTGAATTATCGGTATGACCCTGATGTTCACAGCATAGAAGAACGATAAACAAATCCTCTTCAAAAAACAAAGCACCTTCGGGTGCTTTTTTATTGTGTATTTGACTTTCAACAATAAATTTCGTAAAACAATAGAAGAAATAAAAAATGCCCAAGCAGCAAACTTGAGCATTTTAGAAATTCTGGAGAAAAGCTGTAGTAGGCCAACCAGATAGATATATTAAAACGTATTTAATTCTGCATGTCAATATCAAACTAGAAAAGCTCCTGAATTTCGTAAGAAATAAGGAATTTATATGTTTGAAAGTTTTATTGAGGCATTGCCTGACAAAGTAAGAAGCACGAATAACTTTGAGGAATTTGGGACAAGGTTCAGGAAGAAGAACAATGCCCTTCAATATCGTTATGTTGAACTTAATCAACTATACAAGAAATTCATAGTTCTAGATTTAGATGAGCCAAAATCAGAAAGACTAAATTTTTACAATTTGGGCTCAGCCTTTCTTTGGGAAGAAAAAGGACTGCCACCACCCACCTATGTAGTCATCAATCCTGAAAATGCCCACTGCCACTATCTCTATGAACTGAGGGTTCCTGTCTACTACACAGAACATGCCCACAGAGCACCCCAGAAGTTCTATGAGAATACCGATCTAGCTTTAACCAATGTTCTAGGAGCTGATTTAGCCTATGTTGGCAAGTTCACCAAGAACCCACTTCACCCTAGTTGGCGCACGATAAGACACGGGGCCTTGTATGACCTTGAGGACTTCGCTGAATACCATCTTGACCTTCGTAGCCACAAACAGAAGCAAAAGCTTGCTGATTCCCTTGGTGGAAGAAACACCACCTTGTTTGACACCCTCAGAGTCTGGGCATACCAGGAAGTCAAACAACACGGCTCTTATGCTGTATTCCAACAGCTTGTAGACAACAAGGCACTGTCTATCAATAAGCTATTCCTAGACAATTTAAACGGCATTCTTCCAGCAAAAGAAGTTCTTTCAACATCTACTTCAATTGGTAAATGGACTTGGAAGCACAGAAACAGCATTGGTAATGGAAATAAGAACCGAGGTGTTCTAGAGCTTCCAGATGATATGCCCATCAAGGAGAAACAGGCCCAAGGTGCAGCCTATACCAATGTGATTAGAACTGAGTCTGTAGACGACACTATTAAGCTTGCAATCCACGCATGCAAGCAACGAGGTTTCACTTTAACATCTGGAAATTTGGAGAAATGTGGACTTGCAAGAAGTACCTTCTCCAAACACAAAGAAGCAGTTCAAAATTGGATGAGAATCCTAACTACATAACTAGTCATATGGGTTCACTACGGTGTATATCAGATAGTTACCCCATCTATTGGGGTGATGGGTAGCAAGAATTCCGAAGGACCTTATCAAGAAATCATGGTTCCGATAGGGTTTCTACATTCAAATTAAATGTCCGAAGGACAAACTTCAATAGAAGTAAAAAAATTGGTCGAAAAAAAAAGCACCCGAAGGTGCTCTTTTCAATTCACACCACAAATGTATTTCCACACTTGTGACAAAAGAAACCATTGTCATACAAAGCTTTCCATTTTGGATAGTAGACCTTGTATGCAGCGGACTTCTTCCTGTAGCCCCAAAATGAATAGGCAAAGTACGCCCACATTGCAAGACTCAAATAGCGCCAAGCAGCATCAGGCCCATGCGCTGCCAACCAAGGTGAAGATGCCAGAGCCATGATCCCATTGGCGACTTCAACCCACAGGGCTGGCTTCTTTGGAGCAGAGAACCTTGCGGCCAATGTGGTTTGACTTGTTCCGCTGCTAGTGCCTACAAATGTTCCTGCACCATCTGTACCGACTCCCAAGCCGGTCATTGTGCCGCTGCTGAAGGAGGTTCCTGATTGCAGAATTACTTTGATAGCTTGAACGTGTTCGCCGCCACACTTTGGACATTGGATTGCCATGTTGTTCCCCTCACATGTTCAAAGGTTCACCGGGCTTCACACACTTGGGCACAGAAGCACCAGCAAATGAACTCAGCATCCCGCAACGGAAGGGTTTCCCTTGAACCAACGCCGCATAGAAGATTTGCGTACCGTTAAAGCCATCGTCCTTCTTAACGTCTGAAACCTTCACCGACGTGGCAGGCACACCAAATACTTTGGCGGTTGCTTGAAGAATGTCATCCTCACTGGCAGTGCCAATTCCCATCTTTTGAGCGACGACCGGGGCAAAGGAGCAAGCTCCCAAAGTAAGAGCAAGGGAGGTAGCTACTGCCACTTTCAATGTGCTGCGCATGCTGTGCATAACCTTTCAATGGTTTGTTGAACATCAACCCAACTTTTAAGGTTGATACCCAACTCTAACGCATGTTCACCTTTATGGGTTGACAAGCGACCATTGAAGTTGGCAAAGGAGTGTCAAAGAATGACCACGTCAACACAGAACAACAACCAGCATGCAGAGCTATTCAAGAGCATTGGGAAGGCGTTGGCCCAGAAGCGCGAGTCATGCAACCTAACCCAAGAACAACTTTCAGTAGCCCTTTCAATAGGTCCCGAAGCTATTAGTCGTATGGAACGTGGGATAACCATGCCCACGGTTCAACGACTGGCGGAGCTTGCCGAGATCTACAAATGCGGCATCGATGAGCTACTGATTGCCAGCAGCAACCGCACTAGTGACCAAGCCGAGCTGATCTCACAGATTCTGCAAACTCTGCCAGAGGCGGATCGTGCCATGATTGTCGAAGTCGTTCAGAAAATTGCAGCCCGATTGAAAGACCGGCTTTAAGGCATAAGAAGACTATGGATTTATGGACGATATGCGCTGCATAACGGCATGCTTACCGTGGACAACTCTGCGAGTTCCCCACCGCGCACACCTTCGCCCACAAGCTCCACAGCCACCCACTACATTTATTTAATGATTAGCAGGTAGAGATAAATCCAAGCTTAAAACTTCGGCTTCATCTTTGTTCCTTGAGATGTGTCACTATCGTCAATATACTTCTTCCTCATAGCCAATATCCTGTTCTCTACAACCACTATCGGTCTATCGTAGATACTTCTCATCTCTGTAATCTTGTTCTTGTTAAAGACCTGCGGAGTCGGTTTCTTCATGGGAATGTTCTTCCCATAGTGGTACCACTCTCTAGTGCCATCAGCACCTTCAATGGCGGGTTCACCATCGCGGTGCAACTGTCCTTCATACCACCATTGCTTCGCGCCACTGGCTGCTTCGACAGCAGGCCCATCGATACGGTGCTTATCGCCGTTTAGATACCAAGAGTAGCTACCGTCTGCATTGTCTACAGCAGGACCGTCTTCACGGTGTCTCGCTCCATTTAGATACCACTCCTGACCGCCATCACCCCATTCAACAGCAGGGCCATCCTCTCTGTGTAGCTGCCCCATTCGGTACCAAGACTGCGTTCCGTCAGGCTCAATACAAGCGGGACCGTCTTCACGGTGTAGCTGATCGTTGTAGTACCAAAATACTATTCCATCTTCATTGTGGCATCCATTTTTCATAAATCCCTCCTATTTTTCTTGCTATCAATCTAGCAAGATCAAACAGAAAAACAAGTGGACTCGGTTATCGGATCTTAAGCACCAATAGGTGCTTTTTTTACGCCCCTACGTTTTCCTTGGTGTCACCAAGAACCAGTTCATAGATCTTTTTACTTGAGAAGCGTACAGTTCGTTTTATTGATTGGCGACATTAAGTAGTCAATCAAAAAAAGCGATCAAATACTTATTCAGTGACTAACTGTAGTGACTTCCCACTTAACACCTACCAGTGAAATGGTTCACTTGGAAAGGAGGGTCTAAATATGAATTAAATTAAAGGAAAATATTATGAACCAACTTAATCTTATCGCGGTCCCTAACGGCTTTTATTCTCTTGAAGAAGCTCTTCAAGAGCCAACAATCCAACAAGCTGCTCAAATGCTTAAACCCCTTGAAGGCACTACAACATCAAAAATCAAGGCTTTTCTCACCGTTTATCAAATGATTGATGCTTTGGACCAAATGCGCCAACAAGGCATGGATTTGAACCAATTGAACCGCGAAGTTTTTAAGGACTCAATGACAGCGACTGTTCATCTTAGCTATGACTTAATCATGAAGTCTTTCACCAACCACGAACGCAAAATGCTTCAAGAGCTGGTTGCGAAAGCTCCTGCACACTAAGCCAAATTAAACCAAACACCTACGGGTGTTTTTACAGCGACTACCCACTTCATACCTACCATGTGGTTTCCAAATGGCAAGGAGGGTTCTAAATATGACTTAAATAAAAACCAACCTAAAGAAAGGGTTCTAACATGAACCACACAGAACAAAAATACTTCGGCATCAATGCTCTCCACAATCTTGATGGCCAAACTGGTCTTGCCACCGTTCCAAGCAATTTCGTTGACTTGGTATTGACTGACCCTCCTTACGGCATTGCGGACAACTCAAAGCTCACCAAGAAGGGCAGCAAGATTGTCACCACTAGCCAGGCATGGGGTTCTGACTTCCAGGATCGATGGGCAACCATTGACGACTACTACCAATGGCTAAAGCCCTTCATTGCGCAATTCGTCCGTGTGATGAAGGACAACGGCTCCTTGATTCTCTTCCTTGACAGGAAGTACACCGGACTCATTACCCACTACCTTGAACAAGACTTTGACTTGAATTTCAAGAACAAGATTTACTTCAAGAAGAAGAATCCTGTTCCTAGCATTCGTAAGAACAACTACCGATCAACGATGGAAGAGTGTATTTGGTTCACCAAGGGCAAGCAGTACACCTTCAACTTCGGCGCTCAGTCAGAGATGTTGCAGGTCTACGAGGGTCCCATTGGCAGGAAGAAGACCGCCCACCCTACCGAAAAGTACGGCTGGATGATTGAGCCACTTATCAGGAACCACACCAAGCCAGGTGACATCGTTCTTGACGCATTCGCCGGCTCTGCTACCACCCTAGTAGTGGCGAAGCAGCACGATCGTCATGCCATTGGCTTTGAGAAGAGTCCTGCCATGTATGAGATGGCCAAGGCCAGGATCGAGGCAGAGCAACTTGCCTTTGACTTCTATGCACCAGATGACGAAGCCGCCATCGTGCGCGAGTTGGACAGGCTCATGGATACCGAGTTGGCAGACTTGGTAGCAGCATAAGGAGAGCAGACATGAAAAACACAACATGCCTCCAATACTGCATCAATGGAATGAGTGACAAGATTTTCAACTTCGCCAAGAACAAGGATGGGAAGGTGTTGATCGAAGTCTTCAAGAAATGGGGATTTACCAGTGACGAGCGGATTAAGGAATTTTTGATTGGCTACAACAGCTATTTTATGGTTCAAGCAGGAATGCAACTTAAAGGCATGCCAAAGCACCCACTTTCAGTGATTGAATTCATGGGGTCTGAAGACTTCACTGCATTGCATGATGAACTTACAAAAGCAGTTCAAGATAATTACCCTAGGTTAATGTCTTGCCTTGACAGGAAACAGAGGCGAAAACTTGAAGCCCTATTCATATAAAACAAAAGCACCCAATTGGGTGCTTTTTATTTGAACCTCATTGAGCTTAGGCTAACTACTTTTCTTTTCTTCAATAGCTTATCTATTTCAGGCGTAAGTGTCTTGTGAAGCTCCAGCATCGCTGCACTCACTAAACATCCTTCAAACCAGTATTCTTCAATTCGATTCTCACCACTACCTTTGATGACAGCAGGCCCATCCGCACGGTGAAGCAGTCCATTCTTCTTCCAGGTTTTCACCGTGTTGTCGACCACACACTGCAATTTTTGATTCATGCCAACCACTCCAATAAAACGGCACCTTCAGTCTAGCGTGCTCTTCGAGGCTTGATCTACGCCCCCATGTCAGTCAAAATCATATGAATTTAACTAGATAAGGCGCAACATGAGCAGGCAACTTCAACTTAGACACATCGTAGGAAAGCGGATCAAGCATAAGCGTATGGAGTCAAAGCTTGTGCAACGGATAGTTGCTGAAGAGTTAAACATGAGCACAGAAGGCTATGCCAGGTATGAACGAGGCGATAGCTCACCAGATGTGGAGTTGTTAGGCATGCTTGCCAAGATTTTTGGTTGCTCTGTTGCAGAACTTGTGACTGAGAGCAGTACGGCCTTGAATGCTCAGGCCCAGCACATTGCCAACCTCATGGATGGTCTAGGCAGCAGCGACAGGGATGAAGTAGTGAAGATTGTTGAAGGTGTGTGCGCCATTGCCCATAAGAAGTACAAAAAGCTGCCACCTAAATAATTCTCTGCCGAGGGCTCCTACTTCATTTCCGAGCCTGGATCAGACTAGGAAATGAAGCAGGTCGATGAAACAATCAAACGCTACTTACCTATATCGAACTGCAAGACCTCTTCAAAAACTCTGTTACGGGCCTTTGCGTCCTTGATCAATGCAGAAGCAGGCATAACATATAGATGAAGGGGAATTTCATTGTTGCTTCCAATAAGGAAATCATTGTAGACAACTCTTTGATTCAAGGAAAACACATCCTTGAAACCTGTTTGCTTCATGTCTCTATAGAAGGCATCATCGATTTCTACTACTGAGAAGGCAAATACTTCCAACACAGTAGGGATTCGTTCTGCAAGCTCACTAGCATAAAGCCTGCATTGCATTAGAGCCTTATTGTTTTCAAAAATGTCAGCACCGGGCTTCTTGAATTCAATAATCACCAATTTATTGGGATGATTTTCATCATCCTTTGAGAAGAATGCAGCAACATCCGGACGACGCTGCTGCTTGACTTCCATAACATTTCCGACCTCTTGAATAATCGTTGCCAAGGTCTGGTCACTGTAGATGTTGGAATACGACAAAAACTTGTCGTCAACCAGCCAAACATTGTTTTCCCTGATTTCACTGCCATCGCTACGCTTGGGAAGAATTGCATTATGCAAAGCATCTTCTGCACTACTAGGAGGCATCTTGGCAAGTGAATCAATCACCAAAGCACGGTGAACAATAAAGCGGGCCAAGTCTTCACTCGCTAGGTGCGACACGTCATCCCAAGAAACCGGCCGACCGCTATCAAGTGCATCGACAAGCTGATCTTCATTTTTAGCTTGTTGGGCTCTATAGGTCTTAACAACCTCATCCGCGTCCAACAGAGCGGCATTGCCACCCAAAGAATCCAGCTTGATGAATGGGTAGTACTTCTTGAGCTTTTCGATATTCTGACTTTTAAACTGATCAACATCGCCTTCCGCAGCTTCGTCAATCATCTTCATGCATTCCTCGTGAATACGAGGGGTCAGTTTTTCCCGACTGATAGGTGAAACCATATCAACATCTTCATCCGTCTTTGGAAGCTCTAGGCGTTGACGTTCAATGTTAGAACGCTTATTAAAGTATTCTGAGGTGACGAAAATCAAATGGCGACAAATGTCGAATCGCTTGCTAATAACGTATTCTTCAATGCACAGTTCATCAGCACACAGCATTGCCACAATACCTTTTCGAGGCGGCTCATCTCGGAATAAGTAGCAGTTAAATTTCTCACCAAGAAATTCAAACTCACGCGTCAATTCAGCCTTGATTGAGTCGCCTGAAACGATGTAGTTCTCATCAAAAGGTTGCCTTGAATTGTGGGTGAACTTCAGAGTAATCGCATGACCAGCCTGATACTTAAGAAAGAGAAGAAGGCGAAGATCGTCACAAATAGCATTTACCAACTTTGTGACTTGAGTATTGATCTTCTCTCTTAGCTCCATGAGCGTAATGCTTGTGCTTACGCTGCCATCAACGGCTGATTTTTTAACATCGTCTAGCTTGAATTCAGGTGTGTAGTCAAACTCCACCAGTTCACTAGAAAGCTGACTCCTGATCTTGACGGACTTTGCATATTTAAGAAATGCCAACCGCCCAACTCCTTTGCCGCCAATGCTGTCTTTATGACTAGTACAGATTTCATCAAAGAAGTTCAGATTCTCATAAGTAAAACCTTCACCGTCATCAACAATGGTGATTGTTTCAAGAACCCTTCTCTCTTCACTGCCAGGATTTATTTCTTGTTGCCTCTCAGAAAAATAAAGGTCAACAGAAATATTCTTACTTCCAGCATGAATAGAATTTGTTAATGCCTCTCGAATTACATCACGAGCGCTAACACCACCCTTATAGTGTTCTGCGATGAACTTTCTTAGATTGATTCTTGCCATCGATGCTCCACTTGATAAAAGGTAGATAGCCATATCAAGGCCATCAATCATCTTACAAATTGTACCTTGCAAGCGTCGTTCTAAGCAATATTTCTACAGCGTAGCCACGCCAGTGAGAACGCTTCGTCGTTCCTTAACTACGTGAGGCCGGGGCCGCCACAAGGCGAGTGCGATACAGGTTTGACTAGTTTTACACTTTGTCTTGACTAGATGCCAAGCTTTTGAACCACTCTCCTTTGAGTGACTGCTTGACATCTTCGCTAATCAAAAACTCTATTCTTGATTCCATAGAAACTCCCATTTCTTTACATGCAAGTTTGAAGAGTAGATGCAATTGAGCATCAATACTGGCAGTTACGCGAACTTTTTTCCTCGAATTATTTATATCACTCTTTTTCATCCTCACCTACGTTAATACGATTTGAATCAAAGTCACTAAAATCACTCTTAGCTGCTATCAGCATTTTTCTTCTATCCAACAAATCAAGCAAAGGAATGATGTCATCAGCACCGCCTTTTTCAATTAATTCAATAAACCACTTTTGCTTAGAAACATAGTTAACTTCGTTTTTACACAACTCAGCAATCTTATCTTCAATGGTCATTGACTGACTAGACGCTATTAATCTCATTGCTATGTACAGGGAATTTGGCACTCGTGCACTTATTCTTGTTTCTAAATTCACTTTATTGGAACTCATTTTTTTATTATTTTTTATCATCACGCACCCCTATTTATTGTACAAATAGCAAACAAAATACATTTGTCAACGCTAGTTTCAACACAACTTGTTTAATCTGTGCGCCTATGCGCATAGGCCAAACTTTGTTTAGGTATATGTAGAAACATTGACTGTCAAAACTCGATTTGGTGCATAGGTATGCGACGAATTTGTCTACAGTTGGAGTGTTTAAAGTTGATGTTCTTCATCCCCGACCTTTCAAACCGTCTACAAGAGGACTTTAGAAACTCAAAATTTCAAAAACTGAAAAGTCGGATCGTTGACTTCGTTTTTGATCTTGTTAACCTATTAATAAGCACCGTTACTCTAACCCCCTAAAAATCAAAAAAACAGGGATTTAAGAGTTTAAGCAAGGTCAATCAATCCTACGTTATCCCTTTGGGGCTAACTTTAGGTTGAATATCGTGGGTTTCACCCACACCCGCTGCTGCGCGAGGCTCGATAAAAACAAGAACAAAGGAGGCCCCTATGGGATACCTACAAAAAGAAAAAGACCCGACTCTTAAAAAGAGAGCGGGCCAAGCAGGTGTAGAAGCCAACAGAAAAATTCGTAACAAGCGTTTTGAAATTAGATTCACACCTGAAGAATGGATCGCTCTTCAAGAAAGAGCCGCTGAAGCTGGTGCTTCTTCAACAGCAATATTTGCACGTGCTGCACTACTTCCAGCACATGATCAATCCAACCAGGAAACTAAAGCAGAGCACAAATTGCGTGTTCAGCTTTTGGCCTCCCTTGGCAAGATTGGTTCAAACATAAATCAGATTGCGCGATCTTTAAACCGATTGAAGGTTTGGAATGAAACAACCCAAGCGATGTTCCAAGAACTCACCAAGATTCAGGAAGGAGTGAGCACTATTTCGGATCTATTCAAGGGGAAAAAATGAACATAACTATTTTCCCAACTGGCAAAGGAGGTGCTGAATCAGCCGTTAAATATCTACTCAGTGATACGGATCATGAGAAGAAAAAGCGCACTGTTCTTCCTGAAATTCTTTTCGGTGATCCCAACACTTTCACCGAGATAGCCAATTCCACAAAAAGACAGCACAAGTACACCTCTGGTGTTATCGCATTGCGTGATGGCCTTGAATCCCAATCTGTCACTCCAGAGCAAATCACCACTCTGATTGAAACCTTCCGTTCAACATTCCTGCCAGGTCTGAAGGTTGATGAGAACTTCGCTGACTTCTGGGTCATGCACCGCGAAAAAGGAAATGTTGAACTGCATTTCCTATATGCAAATACTGAGTTGGTCAGCAATTCTCAATTAAACATTCATCCGCCGGGTGAAAAGAACATTCAGTTTTTCAATGCGTTTTCAGCCGTGATGAATGACAACTTTGGTTTCGCACAAGTAGTGCCCGATCCCCTCAAGATCGCGTTGAAACAGTTTGAAGCCAAGTCACCCAATGGCAAGAATGACAAGAAGGCAAAGAATGACTTCGCCCAGGTGCTTCATAGCGAGATCGTCAATGGCACCATTGGCAACCGCAATCAATTGATTGGGTACATGAAACGTCATGGCCTTGACGTACCAACCATTGGCACTGACTTCATAACCGTGCGTCTTCCAGGTGCTCAGAAGAACACCCGTTTGAAAGGCCCACTATTTCAGAAGGACAGCGACTATGCACACTTGGTAAGTGAGCATCACCAATCCAAGATTCAGAAGTTCTTAACTCCTGAAGAGTCCAAGGGTCAGCAAGAGAAGCTGATCGCCGGTATCCGTGCCAGAACTGCTTTCAATCAGCGCCGCTACCTCACCACCAAGCCCGGTGCGAAACGCACTCCCAGAGCCTCCAAGCTACTGACTGCCAATCTTCCTCACCGTGTAGCACGCCGCAAGGACGAGCAGGTTCAAAAGGTCAAGCCAGTTCCAGTCAAAGAGATTCGTAGCACTCTGAAGGACCAGCTTACCCAGTTGAAGGAGCAGGCTGATCCTGCTACCAAGCTACCGACTGCCAACCTTCCCCACCGTGTAGCGCGCCGCCAAGATGAGCAAGATCGTGAAAGCCCTTCTTCTGCTGTCATGGGTGCTTCTGCTATTCATGGGCTAGAAGCGCAGATTGGAAATCTGTCCATGCAGTACCACTGTCTCATGCTACTTCTCGTGAGTGCGAAAGGTAGAAGAGCAGAACAAATAAAGACTCAGCTTATCGCTCTCGAACAAAAACTATCAGAGCTAAATCTAGAACTTGAGAAGAAAAAAGTTCAAACCAAAGACTCTCCAAAACCAACAACCACATAAAGCACCTCCGGGTGCTTTTTAATTGTCCGCCTAAGTCAGTTAAATTCATATGATTTTAACTTGACAATAAAAATTCTTCTGCTAAATGTACAACACGCAGGAGAGTTAAATGATTAAGAAGAAAAACAACAGTTATACGCTGATAAGGAAGAACATATCCAAACTGGCCATCATTCATCAAACCACAGAGATTTCACCAAATCGTTTAGTGGCTCTTTTTTTAAAGAGTTTTTCGGATGAAGAAATTCTTATTTCAAAGAAGACAAAGGATGAGTATTGGGATTGGAAGCATGATGAAAACACCGCCTACAAATACTTCAAAAAAGAACTTGCTGTCTATCTAAAAGGAAGCCAGAACGATCCAAGTTTTCTCACTATGCAAGAGCATTTCAAATCCAACTACCTAACCAAAGATTACTTTGGAGAGAATTACTATTTTTTAGCTGGAAATTACTATGCACAGGAACAGCTACTAAAAGACTTTGTAAGAGAAGGCTTCATTGCCGTACACCCGATCACTCCAGCCATGTCACCGAAAGAGGTTGCAGTTCGAAATCAGAAGTTAGGGAAAATTTCTGTCAAACATTGGATTGGTGACATCACCAATTACGACTACTTCAGCCAAGCACCGGGCTTCATGATGCAGAACGTCCAGCAAGCTCTTCAGTATATTGACCTCTACATCATAAATATCTTGAGTGAAAAACAGCTTGATCACGAACTCATGAAGCTCTCAACTAACCAGCGACTTGAAGCCAAGCTTGTGCCAAAAGAAGCAATCAGAACAAAAATTTCAAAAATATAACCCAAGGAGACAATATGGAAAGAAAAGAACTAGATGAGAAAATTTTGGCTGCAATAACCACACTAAACAGTGAAGGGAAAAGCCTCACTGTCATCAATATAGAAAAGATCACTGGCTTGTTGAAGTATCAAATTTATTCCTCCAAGTATAAAAGTCAGCTTGAAATCAGAGGCAAGAAAGCCAGAGCCATTCATAAAGCTAGAGCAATTCAGCGTGCAACAGAGACACTTTCTATCGCTAAGGATTCAGACGAAGCTCTAGCCGTAACTGTCCGAGGGCAAAGAAAGGTTGTTAACCTTAATCTCTCATACAAACTTTTAGAGTCAGCTCTCGAAATAGATATGAAGGAAGCAACTGCTGACGAAATAGATGCTGCCATTGAAACTTTGACCTTCTTATTCAAAAAGTCAATTAAAAGGCTAGAGCTTGAAAAATCAAGACTGCGATAACAAAAAAGCACCCCGTAAGGTGCTTTTTTTATTCCTGCCCTTTGGCAGATCATTAGTTTAAAGAGTTTCCCGCTCACATTAGCCATTCATATTGGCTTTATCCATATAACTTTAATAGAACAAATCAAAAAGTCAAATTCTTTATCAAATTCGCATTGCGTCAGTGAGATTCTTATGAATTTAACTGACTATTTCTTTTTTAGCCCACCTTTTTCTATTTGATAACTCACCGTATCAAACAAAAAATCAGCAAGTGTTTTAGCTGAATTCACAGCAAGTTTTGCATGGTGACGACTTGGCTTGTAGGCCACCCCATGAGCATCGGACATCTTGTTTCGCATGGCAGCAAGGCCATTGATAATGCTGGACAATCCTGAAAGAACTTGCTTAAGTGATTCGGATATATCCTGTCTGCTGGGGTCCAGATTGAGCAACTTCCTCACCCGATTGAATAGCTTCACCAGGTCACCATCATTGCCTAGAGCATTTGAATCTAGATCGGCTTCGATCTTTACGCACACAGCTTCAACCAGGCTTCTCGCATTGGTAATGGCACCAGAGTAGTCACCTACCTCAACCTTTTCCCTACATTTTTGAATTTGCTCTTCAATCAAAAGCTCACTAAGTTCTTCCGATTCAGCGAAGCGGTTTTCAACCTCAATGACAGCACCAGCCAGTTCACGAACTTTGTAGAAGTTGCCATCCCTGACAACTTCATAACCGTCATACTTCAAAATTTCGTTTATCTGAACAGCGCAAGCCTCTACTGTTCCGGTGGTCACATCAAGCCAAAGCCTTGGGTCAAGCATTTCGCGAAAGGCATCTTTTAGCTTAGGCTTTCCACTCAGTTCTGCTACCTTCTCTTTCGCAAAGGTTGCACGACTGGGGAATCCCTGCCCATAGACTTCCCTGAAGCCCATCTTATTGAAGAAGGCAACAAGTTTTGGACCACTTCTATACGGCCACCCTTCAGGATCACCAGCAATGAATTCGCCAATTCTTTGAGCAGAGAAGTCAGACAGCTTCAATTTGTGAGTTCCACTTGGTAATTACGAAACTCAGTTGCTTATTGATCCGGTTGATGCAGCCTATCTCCGAGATAGAACAGCCCCCAAAAACTAGTAATCAACATCTGCCAAAAGGCAAATAAAAATATCAGCATGTATGCAGCAGAAACCCACACATGCATTATGTCTGGGACGATAGCTTTTGCTGGCAGATAGACTGCTTGTCCGAAAATTGCCAAAACGATAAGAATCAAACTTTCCGCAGTAAGAAATGCAAACATTGAACACAGGAATCGTCTTCTTGTAAGTTCAATAGGCACTATCTGACCTTGCACCATGATGTCAAGCTTAGGTGCTGGCTTCGGCATGGTCTTATCAATATCCAGCTTGTTAAATGTTGCTATTGCAGCAAGTGCAGCTATATAAAAACCCGGCAAACTTTGAACGAAACCAAGAATTTTTGCAATCAAAGCACCATCAGCATAAAGGGCGATTGTCCCGAATCTCTTCAAGTAGAACAATAGTCCAGTTGACAGAATTGCCAGAACCAAAGGGTAAACCCAATCTACTATCCATTTTTGCTTATGCTCAATGGATAGATAAGAAAGCGGTCTAAGTAGATTCTGAAACATTACGCCTCCGGTTGAAGAAGTTCTTTCATCTTTCCAAGAATTTCATCACAAAATTTATCGTAAGAAGATTTCAAATCAAAATCAAATTCATCTAATTTCTCTTTTTTCACATAGCCTTGTGCTGAGGCATCATTGGTATCCATTTCTACGGTTCTATCCACGCCTGTTGGTGTCTTGAACTTGATACGTGCACGGCTAAAATCATCTTTTTTGTTCGTGAAGACTTTTTTGATTCGGTTAAATTTATCTTTAATCGGCTTATCTTCATCCTTCAACGTCAAAACTAACGTTTTGCACTTCTCCTGAATGTAGCCATCCTCATCAATGTTGGTATATTTCTCTTTTTCTGTGATGAGTTCAATTGATTGAATTTTTCCATTATCTAAATCGTATTTCAAATCATCCGAAATATGACCATCAAATTGAGATTTAAAAACAACATTATATTTCTTCGGCTTTCCAGCATCATCAACGGCACCATCTGGATGATTTTGTTCAAAATCCTGCGGAGACAGAATTTTTGCATCATGAAGAACTTGATTCAACAATCTCTGAACAACAAACATTCCAAGACCAGAGCAGTACTCCGTTAGCGCAAGCGCTGGTTGTAGATCATCTTGTGGAAGTTGAATCAAAACATGAACGGAAAAGTCTTGGCCTTCTTGCTCTTGTTTTTCCGCTGTGCGACGTTTCTTTTCTTTTGGAATAGTGAAAACAGGATCTGACATTCCCTTATCTGATTTATTTACAAGAATGCTAATTACGTCACCTTCCCACTTCCAGTCAGAAACGTAAAGTTGCTCTCTTCCTTTCGATGTATCTTTCAATCTCTGCTCTAAAGGAACAAGCTCCATCAATTGAAAAGCTTTTCTAACAGAAATTGGCTTTGGAGCCTTAAATGTTCTAGACTCGGCAGCAATTGAAAGATCGTAATAAAAAATCAGTCGTTCAGTTTTTTTCACTTCTAATATTCCTTTTTAATTCTTCCTAAGAGCTTACGGCTTCTCACCTATCCTCATATCAACATCTCTTGGCCTTGGGCGCTATGATTCATCGAAATTGAACTCATTTTCCACACTTCAAGAATAACTCAAAAAAGCACCCGAAGGTGCTCTTTTCATCAGGCATTAGCCCAAAGTTTTGCCCCTATGTCACTATGCCTCAAGGTCGCATATCGCTTCAAGGTGCTCAATTCAATGTGACCTGAAATCTTACTGATTTCAATGTCAGTCAAATTGGTGTTCACAAAATACCAACTTACAGCACAATGCCTCAAGTCGTGAATTTTGAAATTCGTTACTTTGGCATTTTTGCAAATGACCTTGAACCGAGCAGCAAGAACTGAACTTGTAGTCCAGTAATTTCCAAAAACCAACGATTGACCATCCTTCTTCAACTTCATAAGACGGTCTTTAATGAAGTGGTAGAACTCTGGCCTTAGTGGAACCTTCCTATCTTCAGCATTCTTTTTGTCAGCAATTTTTGTGTTTTCTTTGGGAACATAAATGTATGAATGGCTTGGATTTTTTTCATCCAGATGAATTTCATCCCACTTGATAAGAAGACTTTCACCAGCACGCATACAAGAATAATATTGCCAAAGAATAAGGCACTTCAACTCTTCACGCTTCACATACATCTTATCTGTAGCAGCCAGCAACTGATCAAGTTCACCGGCTTCTAAAATCCTATCTCTCGGAATCCAAGCTTTAGGAGGGGAATTTTCATCAAATGGCTTGCGGTCAAATGTGTAGTCGTGGTGCTTGGCATGCCACTGCAAAGAAGTTTTGATAGCATAGTAAAGCTTCCTGATGGTGCTTTCGCTATAGGTCTTTGTGACCATCTCACCAGTTTTTACATCCAGAATTTTATGACCAGCATAAAGCGGACTAGACTTCTTTTTAGTCGCTTGATCTGGAACTTTTTGCTCCAACTTGGTTTTCATGTAGAGAGCAAACGTTCCAGATTTGAAATTTCCAAGTGGAACTTTTCCAATCTCCAACTTCAATTTTTCAAGGTCGTAGCGCTTGCCCGGTGCCACAGTGTTGTGCTTTAAATACTCAGTGAAAATCTGAGCCAAAGTCAGCTTCTTGATTTTGGTGATGTCTACCGACTCACCTTTATCAATCTTGGACTTGACTTCACGGATGAATTTTTCAGCTTCTTTTTTAGTCTTGTAGGTCTTGCTGACAGCAACACCAGCTTCTCGAACTCGCACCATGAACGAGACATCGCCATTCACACCAACACGTTCAGTGATCAACTTACCTGCCATCTTCGCCACCGCCTTTATGTAGTCCAGTCCAGTCACCGAAATGGAACTTGGAACAAATTTGGAACATTTTGGCTAGGATAGCGCACTTAACCGCTGTAAGTGGTTGCTGTACAATGACTTTTTTAACTTGTTAGTGTTCCCTCCTAAGCGGCAAATACAGGTTCGATTCCTGTCGGGGGGACCAAACCCAGCGGGTTTGCCAGCCCAATCAGTCGGCAGCGGGTTCGCCCAGGGCCTTGTCGGCGGTCCCAGCAATGCGCAACTCATCCACGGTGTAACCCTCTTTGGTCAAGGCTTCCCGCAGCCACGGGGGCTGGGTGCCCTCACCGTCCCAAGTGACACCGTTTCGTGGATGCTTGTATTTGGGGCCGGCAGGCACGGACGGCCTTGCAGGTGCGACTGGTGGCAACGGCCGGTCTGGCGCCAGCTCATGCGGCTCAATTTGCCAGAAGTCCACGAGCTTGCGGACCGAACGCAGCACAGCTTGTTGTTCTGGGGTCATCTCAGTTGCAGCAAACGGGAATAAGGAGCCATAAGCGCCCATGTTCGGGCCATGCGGAACGCGCATCCGACTTAAAGTGTTTGATAACTGTCAAGGCTAAGGCCAGGCAGCCACGAACAGGCCAGCTTTGCTGAGACCCTGTCGATGCTGATATGCACAGACACAGGATTTTCGCATGCGCTCGAACTTGCCCGTGGTCGACCAAGAATACCCTTTTCCAGACGGAGAGTCCCTGGTATCGACCACCGACCTCAAGGGTCGTATTTTGTACTGCAATCCAGCCTTCATCCTGGTCAGTGGTTACCAGCGCGACGCGCTCTTGGGGCAACCCCACAACATGATCCGCCATCCCGACATGCCCGAAGAGGCTTTTCGAGACATGTGGGAGACGATTGCGTCAGGCAAGCCCTGGTCTGGCATGGTGAAAAACCGCCGAGAAGACGGGCGTTTTTACTGGGTTCGGGCCAACGTCACGCCGCTGGTTGAAGACGGCCGGCCCACCGGCTACATGTCGGTGCGAACCAAGCCTGGCCGTGACGAGGTGGATGCCGCCGAGCGGCTCTACACCACGATGCGCGCTGAAAAGCAGGCGGGCACCCTGGTGCACAAAATGAGCGTCGGGCGCTTGGTCACCGACACCCCAGTCGAGAAGGTCAAGGCCGCACTGCAGCTCGATGTGGCTGGCCGCCTGACCCTGCTCAGCGTGCTGCTCTTGCTCAGTGGCGCCGCTCTGGGGGTGACGCTGACCGGAGGGTGGGCTGCCCTGAGCCTTGGGAAGGCGGTGGGCGCTTTGGCGGCGATCGCTGTGGCGACGGCGATCGCACGGATGCGTTTCGTTCAATTGGCTGTGGCCCCAATCGAGTCCTTGCTGGCCACAGCCAACCGCATGGCTGCGGGCGACCTGACGGGCACCATCAGCTCCGACCGAACCGACGCCATTGGCGAGCTGACACGCGCGCTGAACCAGCTCAAGGTCAATCTGTTCGCCATCGTGCGCGATGCCCGCACCGAGGTCGACCAGATGCACGTCGCAACCCAGGAAATCGCCTCAGGCAACCAAGACCTGTCGGGCCGCACCGAAGCGCAAGCCGGCAGCCTGCAGCAAACCGCTGCATCGATTGAGCAAATCACCGGCACCGTACGCAACAGCGCGGCCACGGCAAACGAAGCGGCTGTTCTGGCTCGCCAGACCACCACCATCACCCAGCGCAGCGGTGCAGCGGTGCAG
>CANCFV010000221.1 GCA_947377275.1 Burkholderiales bacterium
AGGGCAGACGCTTGACGACCAGGCCATCAAGGCCGAGATCACCGACGCCGGCTATGACGTGAGCAAACTCGAAACGGTCGACAAAACCGTGGCCGAGATCAAGGCCGATGTGGGTGCCAAGAAATGAGTGCCGACGGCATCCCTGAATCTAGGGCCAGCTTATGGACCTCGGTCCTCAGCCTGTTTGCCAGCTCCAGCACCTTGGTGTGCTGCGCTCTGCCTGCACTGCTGGTGGCCCTGGGTGCAGGGGCTGCCCTGTCATCGCTGATTGCGGTGTTTCCGCAGGTGGTGTGGCTGAGCGAGCACAAGGTCGGTCTGTTCGTGTTTGCAGCCCTGGCCATGGCGGGCAGCGGCGCGCTTCAGTGGCGCAACAGAACCGCGCCATGCCCAACCGATCCGACGCTCCGCGACGCCTGTTTGAGAACCCGCAAAACGTCGCTGCGGCTGTATGCATTCAGCTTGGCGGTGTACCTGCTCGGTGGCTGGTTTGCTTTCGTTCAGCCCTGGTTGGCAGGGTCGTTTTCAGACGGGTAGAGGATGAGCTGGCGAAGAGCTTGCGCGCCCACCATCAGGAACATGGTTCGCTGAACCGTGTGTTCGGACCGTCATGAACGGCATTCCGAGAAGCGATTGAGCGAGCGGATATCGACTTGCCAGGCGGTCAGATGACGCAGTCACTGCGTCACACATTCGCGAGTCACTTCATGATGGCGGGCGGCAACATCCTGACCCTAAAGAAGACCCTGGGGCATCAAAGCCTGACGATGACCATGCGCTACGCACTTCTAGCCCCTGAGCACCTTCAAGAAGCGAAACGGCTTAATCCGCTTGTCCTGATGAACGCGCGCTAGGCAAAGAAAAAGCCTGCACAGAGCAGGCTTTGTATTTCGCAGCATAGGCAGGTGCGAGATCAGTTAAGCCCCTTTTGGCCGCCATCGAACCATGCAGTATCAAACCCATCGCTAAGCAACACAGCCTGGGTAGGCTTGAAAACCCCGGGGTGAACGCGCCGAAGATACTTAACCAGGGTGCTCTCATCTTCGGTGAGGACGTGAGTGATGTCTTCAACGTCACACTGTCCGATGAGCTTCATGTCATCCTTGAAAACAGATCTGTTGTCACCAGCGTCTCGTGATGTTGACGCAAACCGAGCGCCACACCGGATAGCGTGTTCAATGTTGAAGGGGAGGGTGTGGAAGTTGCGCAAAGGTAAATCAGTTATGCGCTGCTTCACCTCAAACTCAGCGATCGCAATGGTCGACAGATACAACGGAACTCGTCGACGCACGCATTCTCGAAAGTAACGCTGGGCCACTTCGTGGAACGGACGATTCGGATCTGCGAATGTAATCAGAAAGCTGGTGTCCACAAGGACGCTGTTCAATGGCCTTCCCCTCGTAGTTGCTCTACCCACGCGGTCGCGCTTTCAACGTCCTTCCACGCTGACGCACCACGGGTCTTCATGCGTTCCAATGCGCTTTCATCGATGTCTGTTGAGTGCTCAATAAACTCAAGTAGATGCGCGTTTCTCAGCTCGCGTGTCTGGATGTTGTATTCAGCCTTTATCCGCAACATCGCTGTCTTGTAAAGGCGATTGAACTTGTCATCTCGCAAGAACTCTTTGTCGGTAACGACCTTGAGAGTCTTCCCATCTGGAAGCTTGACATGCGCATTTGGGCGAGTGGCACCACCGAGATCTTGAATTTCCCCACTCACATACCGCTCGACAATCACCCAGTAATCGGAATCGTCGGCACGGTAGTCAGACACAACGCTGACTACGACTGGCCGTTCCATGAATGGGGCAACGATCTTATAGATCATTCCGCCAGCAGAGCGGGCTGTCTTTTGCCAGCGCTCGATGACAGCTTGGCGCTTTTGATCCACTTGATCAATCAACTCGCCGCGTTGCAACGCATCAAGATCGGAGAAGAGCTTGGGAGCGAAAGGAATGGGTGCCGTTTGCAGGGCAAAGGAGCCCTCGACCACCGAAACTTCGATGTTGGTGGCATCAATCTCTTTGCTGTCGCCTTGAAGAAAAGTCTTCACATCTTCAGCGAAACGAGCAAGATCGCCCAGGCGAACACGATCAGGACTCAGGTGGGAGTCCTCAGACTGACTGTCTAGAGAGATCGTAATGCGCTGCGGGTCCATGATGCTTCCATTCTATGGCGACATGCATCGTCAGTGTTGCAATGCAATACGTCATTGATGACGGCCTCACCGTAGATCGCGGCGTTGTCACTTGGTTGACACAGCCAAAGCAAAAAGCCACCGCTAGGGTGGCTTTCGCAGCTAAGTGATTGATTCACAAAGCTAAATTTTGGTGGCGCTTCACGGATTCGAACCGCTGACCTGTGGATTATGATTCCGCTAAATTCTGTATTTGCATGTGTTGAATGATGTTGTGTAAACCTATAAAAATCAACAACATAGCGTGATTCATGGCTTTCTCTGAGGCATCATGTGTTGATCGCCATTCGCCAAAAATGAGTGTTTTTGGCTACATGGTGGCTACATGGCGGCTACACGGAGAACCAGCATGGCAAGGCCCAAGAAGAACGAGGCGGTGGACCTCACCCAGGCGCACGACTTCACAGCGGGGCTCATCGAGCGCCTGACATGCCCTGAGGGCAAGGCCCAGGCCTTCCTGAGGGATTCGCAGTCTCCAGGCTTGCGGGTGCGTGTCACGGCCTCAGGCGCCAAGTCCTATGTCTTTGAGGCCAAGCTGAACCGCCAGAACATCCGCCGCACCATTGGGGATGTGCGGGCCTGGAGCATCGACGATGCCCGCAAAGAGGCCAACCGGCTGCGCGTGACGCTTGATGTGGGCGACGACCCCCGGGAGCTTGAGCGCCAGAAGATCGCAGCCCAGGAGGCCAAGAAGGCGGCAGCGCTAGAGCAAGTCCACGCTGACAAGCTGGCCGCCATCACCTTGGGTGAGGTGTGGGCCCTTTACATGGCAGACCGCCGCCCCCATTGGGGCGAACGGCACTACGCCGATCACCTCAAGATGATCAAGGCCGGTGGGGAGGTGGCCAAGCGCGGCGTGAAGCCTGGCCCCGATGGGCAAAAGCCCAAGACCATCCCCGGCCCTGTGCATCGCCTGTTGCCCATGCCCTTGCGTGAGTTGACGCCCAATGTGGTGGAGGCCTGGGCCGCCGAAGAAGCCAAGACCCGCCCCACATGGGCGCGCCTGTGTTGGCGTTGCCTCAAGGTGTTCTTGAACTGGTGCGCCGAGCACCCCGAGTATTCGCGCCTGCTGGTCACTGTCAACCCGGCAAAGACAAAACGCACCCGCGAGGTGCTGGGCAAGCCTCAAGTGAAAGACGATTCACTGCAGCGAGAGCAATTGCCCGCTTGGTTCAATGCCGTGCGCAACTTGCAGAACCCGGTGATCTCGGCCTACTTGCAAACTTTGCTCTTGACGGGTGCCCGCCCTGGCGAAGTGCTCACCGTGCGTTGGGAAGATGTGAACACCCAATGGAAAGGCCTGACCATCCGCGACAAGGTGGAGGGCGAACGGGTCATTCCTCTAACGCCCTATGTGGCCCAACTGCTTGCGGCGCTGCCCAGGCGCAATGAATGGGTGTTCTCCAGCACCCGAGCATTGAGCATGGATGAGAAGAACGTGGAGCGCAGGGAGCGCAACCACGCTGCAAAGGGCGCGGAGGCGCCCAAGGCCAGTGTGGTGCAAGCCAGCGCAACAGGGCACATCACAGACCCGAGCGCTTCACACCGTTGCGCGTGTGCCAGTGCAGGCCTGGAGGGCTTGACCTTGCATGGCTTGCGCAGAAGCTTTGCCAGCCTGACGGAGTGGCTGGAGGTGCCTACGGGCGTGGTGGCGCAGATCCAGGGGCATAAGCCGAGTGCAACGGCGGAGAAGCATTACAAGCGGAGGCCGTTGGATTTGCTGCGGGTACATCATGAACGGATTGAGGCTTGGGTACTTGAGCAGGCTGGCGCCCTCAATTCCCAAACCGCGGATTCGGATGGATTCATGTTGGTTGCCGTGTCGCAAGGCCTTAAGCAAAAGCGGGGGCTCTAGTCAGCCCCTCACGAGGTCATAGCTGAGTGCCTTTTTGTGCCAGTTGCTTCGTCGAGGGCGTTTGCGTCAAGGAGTAGGGGCCGTAATCTCTGGAGACGCTCGTTTCCCGAATGCGAAAGCTTGCATGTCTTCAATCCCGTTCGATACAAGAGGTGCAACTTCATGTATGTTCGCTGAATGATGATTCCGGTATAGTGGGTGCTCAACGGCTTGTGCATGATGCAAATAAATATATTTGCCATTTAAGTAATGGTTTTTTGGTTGGGATCTATTTTACTAAGTCGCAATATCTACTGAATCAGTTGCGTCGCTGGATGAATTTTTAAACCTGCAAAAGCACGGCCTGTAATAGTGAGCTGAAGTGTTCTTTTTTTCTTGTGCGAGTTGCGTTGAGTCGATATATTTTAAATGACTTGGTGGTGCTATGCATAAATTCGATTTGTTGGTTGTTTTGGGTTCGACAGTTGGTAGTGACGGGGTGTTGTCGAAAATTGCAGTCGAAAGGCTTGACGCGGCTTTTGATTTGATTCCGGCCCTAGCGGATCCTCGGATTGTATTAACAGGCGGGTTCGGGGCGCACTTCAATAGGACAGCGAGGGCTTACTCTCTGTATGCGCAGGAATATCTTGTTTGCAAGGGCTTAGACCCTAAGAAAATTTCTGCGCTTGTTCCTAGTTTGGATACTGTCGAGGATGCAACGCTTACAGTAAGAATTGTTGATTTTCTCAATCCAGGTAAGCTCATTGTATTGACGTCAGACTTTCATCTGGAGCGCGTGAGGCACATATTTGGCTTGGTATTCTCCGGTCGAGTTATAGAATATTTTTCGGTTCCTCATGTGGCTGATGATTTGTCAATGAGGGCACTGATGGAGACGGAGAAAAGGGAGTTATCAAATTTGAGGGAAACTGGAGGATCTTCTTTGGGCTCCATGTTGCAAAAAAAATGAGGAAAATACCAAGTGGCGGCGGCAAAAAATCATTTCGATGCGACGCAAAAAGTTATAAGGAATGCCGCCCTCCGAAAGGCTTCCTTGTTGATCGGATAGTTGATCAAGTGCGGCAAGCTAAAGTCGTACCTGAAACTGTTCTTGACCTTGGATGTGGTAACGGAGGCTATTTGGATGAAGTGTCCAAAATATTTGGTTGTGCGGCCGTTGGTCTTGATAGTTCAAGAGAAATGCTTGCGGAAGCAGTAGGTCATGTATCTACTCTTTTAATCAACGCTTCATTCAATGCGGGGTTGCCGTTTCAAAGTTGTTCATTCGGCTTGGTGATGAGCGTGGACTCAATTCATTTCTGCCGAAGTCTTGATTCTTTGCTATTAGAGGTCGAGCGTGTCCTAAGTCCTGGCGGGCTATTTATTGTTTGCGCTCACACCGAAAATGATCTGAAAAGGCAGACGCTGGGTTTATATTTTCCTGCTACCTTGCAGTTTGAGATTGCAGCAGCTAGGCGTCTTCGCGGTCTGAGCGACGCCGCGTTGCGTGTCGGGATGAAATCTATCTCTCGACATCGAGACCGGAAGAAATTCTCGCCTGATCGTTTGTATATTGAACTCTTCATGCAAAAGTGTGCTTCCGCGCTTCATCACATCCCGACGTCTTGTTTCCGCCAGGGGATTAAAGATTTGCGCCGAGCGGCATCAACAAAGAAGAAATTCGCCATGCATTCCTACACCACATTTGTCTTTCAGAAGCCATTTATATGAATGAAATTGTAGAAAAGGTAATTGATGTTGTGCGGGATGGATTTTTTTCCATCGTGGGGGACGGTGTGAAGGTGGCGGGCGGGGCGTTAGTTGTTTGGGTGTATGGCTGGTATAAGAAATACCGCGCACCTGCCTTGCGCCTCTTCGGTCTAAATGTAAATGGTAGGTGGGGCGTCTATTTTGGAAATGTCAAAACAGGCGATCATGGATTTTCTGCATTTGATCAGAAGAGTGCGAGCTCTGTTTATGGTGATATGGAGGCCACCCTTCGTGTCGTTGAATCTATGGCTGATTTGATTGGCGGCTCCCCTACTTATCATCGTGCATTGCATGACCCAAAGGCAATTGGTGGGTCTGTCATATCAATTGGTGGCCCGAAATGGAACAAGGCTACAGAATATTTGATTGGTAAGCTTGGGTCGCCCGTTGCGTATAAAGAGGGCACAAAGTCCTTGCTTATTCGGAATAATATTGATTTAAGTGTTGCTCGCCTTGAATTCTCTGATGTGGCTACTGGTGCAGGCCGTACGGTTCGGGATTATGGTGTGATCATAGTTGGGAAAAAAGGCTACTTCGATAGCCTTGGAGATTCAAGTATTGATTCTGCATGTGTACTCATGGGTTACTCAACGGTCGGTGTTAGGGTTGCTGCAGAATATTTGAGAAAGCTTGCATCTCCAAAAAAGAAGCAGGCTGTTAAATCACTTCTGGATGAGCATTTGGCTAGAAAATGCAATCGCTTCTGCTTAGTTATCTTTGCGGATGTTCGTATTACGGCGGCTGGCGAATATATGGATCACGATGAGGTGGAACTTCGTTTTATGCCGGAAGGCGACTTCAGCAAGCCCTATCACTATAGTTACAAGTGACTAAATTGAAAGCTTTTGATTGTCCATTTTGTTCGGACTCGGTTGCGCATCGAGTTTTCTCTTCGCGCAAATATAGCTTTAGCATATTGGCTAGGCATGCTGTTGCCCCCGGCCAGTCTTTGGTTATTCCAAAGCGGCATGTTGAGGCAATAGAGGACTTGGAAGAGCATGAACTCGCTGACCTTATGTTGCAGGTGGCAGATTCAATTTCAATGCTTCGTTCTGCGGGTGTGGCAAAAGATTTCAACGTTGCTATTAATCTGGGCGTACTGGCTGGTCAAACTGTTAGTCATCTTCACGTCCATATCATTCCGAGGCATGAGCATGATACGGTTGAGCCCAAGCGTTGGCTCGCCGATACCTTGTTTGAAAAACTTCGAGAGAGATCTGATGATGAGTTGTTTGCTTTCTGCCAGGAAGTGCGTAAGGTTGAGTCGAAATTTTTGCCTGCAATAGACATTTTTGATGTTGATTTCCTGTCGGGCGGTGCTGTTGACTCCAGTGAGTATTTGGATTTCAAAGAGTCGATACGATGTGAGAATGGCTTCCGATGTGAGAGACTGAATATATCTGTGGGCGCCGGAGGTTTGATTCGGTCTGGTGTTCGGCTGTATCGGGATGTATCAGTAGGTGCGGATTTTGAGTGCGGTCATGACGTTCTTATAAGGAGCGGAGCTAGGATCGGGAATGGTGTGTGTGTGTATACAGGAACGCAGATACAGAAGGATGTTGTAATTGGTGACGCAAGTATCATTGGGGGGTGGGTTGGGAATTCATCTTACATTGGGCGTGATGTAAGAATGTTTGGTGAACTTATTCATAAATATCGGACTAATCATCGAGGTGTGAAAGAGCCAGCACCTCACATTGGTGATGGGGCGTTTGTTGGATGGAACGCTATTGTTATCGGTGGCGTTACTGTCGGTCGTCAGTCAGTGGTGGGTGCGGGCAGTGTTGTGACTGCCGATGTTGCTGATGCATCAGTTGTTTTAGGAAATCCTGCTAGATTATTAGGAATTGGTGGCGTCTAGCACGTCATCTAATTTTTGAATGGTTTTAAAGATTGGCGCGTCAAGCGTGTCCGTACAGTTATTGACACTAGTCCAAGGTGTCGAAGGCTTCGCCTCCGCCAAAGAAAATCCCCGGTCTTGAGTTGCAGCCTTGCGCACCCCTTGAACGATCTCCCACACAAACCGCGTTGAGTCAGACTCCCAGCGCTGCAAGCAGCCATCCGCCCCCGCCTGGAGGGTCCACACCCCCATGGGGCGGGGTGCTTGTTGCTCACCATACCGGCCCAGCTTCTCTGGCTGTTCCTTCTTGAGCTTGATGAGGGCATCGCGCCCACACATCACCCCGCCTTGCGCTTCGCAATACTGATCCCAGGCCACTGCGGCGCCTTCGTGGTGCTTTGATGGGTTCACCTTGTTGGCTGCTGCATGTGCCTGCTTGATGCACTGAGGGGCATTGCTGGGTACCTCCTTGATGCGGCGCAGTTCGCGCCACACGCTCACAGGTGGGCCGCCGATCTGCTGAAATTGGCGAATGCTCCAGCGTGTGGCCCATGCCTCCACGCGCATGGCGGTGTCAATGGCTGGCTTGCCTTCCAGGTCATCGCCTACGCCTTCACCATCGATGTTCTTGGAAACGTACTTGACGATGTAGCCCGTCGCGCTGCCCTTGTTGGCATCGATGGGCTTGATGTCGCATCGGTGCTCCTTGGCTCCGGGCTCATCGGGCGAATCCTTCAAGGCATGCTTGGAGAAGATGGCTTGAATGTCGGCGGCATGGCTGGGCTCACAGAACAACAGGAGATGCCAATGGGGCGTGCCATCGTGCTGCGGCTCGGCAATGCGCAGCCCATAGACATGCAAACCCTCGCGCTTCAAGTTGGCGCGAATGCAGGCCCATAGCTGGGTGAGGTACTTCTGTGCGGTCCCTGGCGTTTCCGCAGGGTCATAGTTTGGATTCGGAAGCACCAAAGCACCTTGGTTCAAGGTGCGGCATGCGTGGAAGCGGCTGGGGCACGTGAGGGTGATGAACAGGCCCATATGGCCGTGATCTTTGGCCCGGGCTTCAAAGCCTCCAATGCGGGTCATCAACTCGGCCTTGCGGTTGCGCTTATTGGCGGTGCTCTTGCCCGCCAGTTCGGCCAGTGTGAACTCTTGGCCCAACTCGTTGCGCGCAATGGTGGATTCCAAAGATGCCCGATTGCGGGCGTTCTGTTGCTCGCGTGCGTGCAAGCCTTCCTGGCTCACGTAGAGGTCGCCATGGCGTTGCACAAGGCCCAAGCGGATGGCCGCTGCTTCTACGTTGCGGCCATGGAGCTTGCGCAGTTTGCGGCGCCACCACAGGGGGCAAGTCATGCGCGCAATGGCGCTGTGATCTTTGGTCTTTATCTTAGGCGGCGTGATGCCTTGCCCATCGCAGATGCGTGCCATGGCTTCGCGCAGCGTGGGCGCCGAATGGAAGATCTGGGCGCGGCTGGCGCATCGCTCTGCCTGGGTCTTGGCGGCTTCGCAGATGGTGGCGTCCGAGGCATCCAGTGGCAGGGGCGCGGCCAACAATTGGGCCGTTGCCACGCGCAAATGCGCGTTGGCGCCGTAGTAGTCCTTGCTCTTCCGCTGATCCCATTGCTTGAGCAAACGCGCTTGCCACCGAAGGGGCAAAGGATCGACCCGGCCCGCCGTCCATTCGGCATCTGAAGGCATGCGCAGCATGGCGCGGCCTCAGGCAAGGGTGGGGACTTGAAGGATGCGGCGCAGTTCTGCCACCGGCCATGCCAAACGGCCATGAATCCGGATGGGCCGAATGGGGCCGTTCTCACGCATGGCCCACAAGCGCAGGGTTTGCTGGGCGCGGTTGAGGTGAAAAGCTGCCTCAGGGGTGGGCAGTGCGGAGCGGGTTTCGCGGTCCAGGGGGACGGGATGAATCGAGGTGTTTGCCATGTGTTGCCCTCAGGGCGTGTTGAACATGGCTTCACATCATTGGCATATCCGCGACTGCTGCAAATTGGGTTGCGCTTGGTGTGTATGTGGGTGGCAAATGGGTACTGAGTGGGGCAATGCCTGGGCGCAACCGGCTAGTGCGGTGGGTTACTTGTGCATGTTGAAGATCGAGGTTGGGGCGCTTACGCTCGGACCTCCACGCGCTTGGTTCCGGCTTCTCCCTTTGCGATCAGCCCAATCAAGCGCGGCCTCTTTCCACCACTGGTTGCGCCCATCGGCCTTGGCGGCCTCTTGTAGTCCGTTGCGGTTGGCATGGTGCAAATCGTTTTCCACCGTGGGCCACATGTGCGCTAGGGCCACCAAGGCCGCACGGCTTACGAGCGTCTTCTTCAGTTCGTCTTGTGTAGCTGTCGTGGCCGTTGATAGGGCTTCGTTTTCCACCAAGGGTGCGGGCTCGGCAGCTTTGGTCAGAAGGGCAGCCATTGGCTTCGGTATGGCGTCCCCGAGCGTTGCTTGCGCCCACGCTGCCACGTCATGCGGGGCCAGCAATTCGGTGCTGATCATGGCGCGTGATCGCTTGGCCTTCAGGTGCAGATCATGAAAGGCTTTTGTGAAGGCGTCGGGTTGGTTGGCTGGGCCACTAAACAGGCCCTTAGGCTTCTCCAGGTGGCGCTCAACCGATGCCATGTTGACCTCTCTTGGATCTTTACCGAGCGACAAGGCCACGGCCTCATCAAGCGTCCAGAAGTCCATGGGGAGCCAATAGGAAAAATCGGCTTGCGCTTTGGCCTGGTTGTAGAACTTGCCTGCTTCGTGTCTGCGGGCTATCGCGGCCCTCAAGGCCGAATGGCGCCTCTGGAGTGCATCCATCTCCATGGCCTCCAGGGCAGCTCTGTACGCATCCATCTCCCGGTTATCCGTACGAGGCGTCGGCTGGTTGCTGGCTTTAGCCGTGCTTTGGGCCACAGAGATGATCGCGTCATGGACGCGCCACATGGGGCGCTCAATGTCCATGATGGAATCGACCAAACGTGTTTTTGCTGCTTGCAGATCTACGGGGCTGTTTGTGCTCAACTTGAATCACCTGAGAGGCTATGCCGTTCAACAGAGGTGCGGCATCTGTAGCGATTCTCACTGAGCCCCGGACTGTCTTGCAAATTTGCTCCCTTAGGAGCTTTCCTAAGGGAGTCCTCCAGCCTGGGAAAGATCGACGCCAAATCAAGCAAATAAATCTATCCAGAAGTCTTCAACCGCATCCGTGCAGTGCATCGGGCTCGCTGCACAGCCTGTGGTGAGTCTGTTGGATGTCAGGGCGTCAGTGCGTCAGGGATCGCATGGTGATGCCCAAGCAAGCCTTTAGCGTTGTCGCTGATGCCTCCATGGAGATCAGCCCAATCTGCCATGGGTGATGCCTTAGGAGGCTCTTCTAAGGGCCTGTTCCTAAGGGGGCATTTGAAGGCGCCTCTATAGAGCTTTCCATAGAGGTCTCTAAGGAGGTCTGCCTAAGGGCGGCTCTTGACCGATGTCTATAGAGACTCCATGGAGAGGGCATGCTCCAGGCCCGTATCCGTATCCGTATCCGTATCCGTATCCGTATCCGTATCCGTATCAGTACCCGTACCCGTACCCGTACCCGTACCCGTACCCGTACCGGCGCTTAGGTGCCGTGACGCAGGATCGCAAGATCGCAGGCAGTGCGTTTTGCCGTGTTCAGCCTGGATGTACAAAACCCCGGAAAGTTGGCTACATGGTGGCTACATGAGCCCGTGTAGCCAGAAAGCAAAAAGCCACCGCTAGGGTGGCTTTCGCAGCTAAGTGATTGATTCACAAAGCTAAATTTTGGTGGCGCTTCACGGATTCGAACCGCGGACCTGTGGATTATGATTCCATCGCTCTAACCGACTGAGCTAAAGCGCCGACAAGAC